>CAYQVE010000226.1:0-703 GCA_964420785.1 uncultured Enterobacteriaceae bacterium
GTGTGCGGCAGGTACGATCCCGACCCTGGAGGACATGACGGGGTCCTGGCCCGCGAGCAGCGTCGTCCGGATCAACAAGGCCTCGGCCGGAGTCGCGGGAAGCGCCTACGCATCGATCTACGTCACCAACACGGCTTCGCTGGTCGCGGGCGCCACCTACGGTATCCGCTACACGACCATCTCGCGGACGCTCCAGCCCTGACCACCGTCGCGGGCCCACGTTACCGGTGTGGGTCCTGGGTGTGTGCGGTGCTCGTCCCGCTGGCGGTGCCCAGGCCGCCTACCTCCATCGGGCGCGCCTTCACGTTCGCGCTCATGTCGGGCGTCATCACGCTCGGCCTCGGCCTGCTCGGGTTCGGGTCGCTGGTGAATTTCATGTCGAGCTCGGTCGTGGTCGGCTTCACCGCAGCGCTCGCCGTGCTCATTTTCGCGAGTCAGCTCGGCAACTTCCTCGGCATCGTCTCGGCGCCCGCGGGGTTCACCGAGCTGGTGCTCGGGACTTTCAGGCACCTGGGCGACGCGAAGCCGTGGGTGGCTCTGGTGGCGGCCGCGACGCTCGCGATCGGCGCGCTTTCGCACCGTGTGCTTCCCAAAATCCCGCCGATTCTGACGGAGATGGTCTTGGGGACCCTTACGGCCTACATCCCGCAACAAGCCCCCGGCGCCCGCACCCCAGGCCCTCTCGCCCCTGGTACCCCCACCC
>CAYQVE010000226.1:713-5270 GCA_964420785.1 uncultured Enterobacteriaceae bacterium
CCGGCCTCCGTCCTCAACCTGGGGCTCGGGGCGCAGCGAACGGGCTTGCGCACGCTGGGTCCGCTACCGGGCGCGCTGCCGCCGCTCTCGTTCCCTGACGTCTCGGCTGCGACGCTTCAAGGCCTCCTGCCAGGCGCCATCGCCGTCGCACTGGTGTCGCTGACGCAGGCGCTCTCGATCGCTCACGCCATCGCTCTCAAATCGGGACAGCGCCTGGACAACAACCAGGAATTCATCGCGCAAGGCCTTGCCAACGTCGCCGCGGCCTTCTTCTCGGGCTTCCCGACGAGCGCTTCCGCCAACCGCTGCGGCATCAACTACGACGCCGGCGCGAAGACGCCGATGTCGGCGATATTTTCCGCGCTGCTGCTGGTGCTCGTGCTCGTCGCCGTCGCGCCGCTCGTCGCCTACCTGCCGATCGCGGTCGTGGCGGGGCTGCTCTTCCTCGTCGCCTGGAACCTGATCGACTATCGGCGCATCCGGAAAACCCTCGCCACGAGCCGCGGCGAGAGCGCGGTGCTCGCGGTCACCCTCATTGCTACACTCCTGCTCGACCTCGAGTTCGCGATTTTCTTGGGGGTGCTCGTCTCGCTCGTCCTCTTCCTGAACCGCACCTCGCACCCGATCATGCGCAGCCTCGTTCCCGACGCCCGCCACACCGGTCGCAAGATGACCGAGGTCGAGGACGGCCTCCTCGAGTGCCCCCAGCTCAAGATCCTGCGCATCGAGGGCTCGATCTACTTCGGCGCAGTGGGCCACGTCCGGCGGCACCTCGACATGCTGCGCGAGCACAGTCCCGGCCAGAAGCACCTGCTCCTGATGTCGAAGAGCATAAATTTCGTGGACATGGCGGGCGCCGAGCTGCTCGTGGAGGAAGCGCGCAGGCGGCGCGGGGGCGGCGGGCAGCTCTACTTTTACAGTTTGAGGAAGCCGGTCGAGGAGCTGCTCGAGCGCGGCGGCTACATGGCGGAGCTCGGCCGCGAAAACGTCTTCCTCGGCAAGCGCGAGGCGATCGGCGGAGTGTTCACCCGGCTCGATCTCTCGATCTGCGCCACCTGCCGCGCGCGCATTTTCGAGGAGTGCGCGAGCGTTCCCGGTCCCAAGCCGGCTCAATGAGTTTCCGCCGTGCCGCGCTCTTCCTGCTCGGGCTGCTCGCAGCCTGCGGCGGCCAGCCGAAGCTCCCTCCTCTGGCACCGAACGCGGTGGTGCTCGCCTTCGGCGACAGCCTGACTTTCGGGATCGGCGCGAACACGGGCGAAAGCTACCCGGCGCGGCTCGAGGCGCTGATCGGACGCAAGGTGGTGTCCGAGGGCGTCCCGGGAGAAGCGAGCGCCGAGGGGCTTGCGCGCTTGCCCTCGGCGCTCGATGAAGCCAAGCCGCAGCTCGTCATCCTCTGTCACGGCGGCAACGATTTCCTGAGAAAGCTCGATGAAGCGCAGGCGGCGAACAACATCCGCGCCATGGTGCGCCTCGCGAGAAGCCGGGGCGCTCAGGTCGTGCTGATCGGCGTTCCGAAGCCCGGCTTGCTCCCTTCGCCCGCGGCCTTCTACGCGGACATCGCGAAGGAATTTCGCCTGCCCTACGAGGAGACGGCGCTGAAGAAAATCCTCACCGACAACGGACTGAAGTCGGATCTCGTTCATCCGAATGCGGCCGGTTACGCGCGGCTCGCGCAAGCGATTGCCGCGCTATTGAGGAAAACCGGGGCGGTGTGAATGCGCACTACGCCCGAAAATCGGAGCGTCCCTGTCAGGGCCTACCCTCGCCTCGTGTCCGGGCCCTCCGTCGGCGAGCACGTTTCCCCGCGGCAGAAGAAAAACAGCTTTCTTCCGGGCACGCGTCATACTATGCTGGTGACATAGTCAGGCTCGTGGACGTCCCCGTGGATCACCCCGCCATCGACCGCCACCTCTGGATCGAAGTTGCCGAGTACCTTGTCGCGGTCGTCGGAGTGATTCTCATCGCCTGGTTGCTCGCCGAAGATCTCGCCTCGCCCCTGTGGGGCGGGCTCACCAGCATCCGCCTGCGCTGAAGCACTCCGCAGGGCTCTCGGGTCCCGACTATCTCGCGCCGAGCAGGCGCGACGTCCGCGCGATGTCCTTGGGCTTCACCCAGAAAATCGCGCCGAAGCGGCGGTTCCCCGCTGTCACGGCGTCCATTGCAACCATGTTGATTTTCGCCTTGGCGAGCTTGTCGAGAACGCGCAGAAGCGCGCCGACGCGGTCCTCGCCTTGAACCAGAAACGCCGTTTTCCGTTTGCCCAGATTCACGCCGTGCTTCTTCGCCCCCTTGGCGAATTCGACCGGATTGGCAGGAACGAAATCGACCTGTGCCTTGCCGCCCTGCGGAAACCCCGTGAAGGCGAGCAGATTGTGCTTGGCCATGGCGATCGGTTTCAGCATTTGCATGCCGACACCCGGGCGGTTCGGTACTTTCATCGAAAAATAAACGACTTTCCGGATCATGGTTCCTCCTTTCGAGATGGTGCTTCTTTACCGATAGCATTGCCTGGGGAAACTGGCAAGCGAATTCGCGCCGTGGCTCTCAGCCTCCGGCTGGTCCCAGCCGGTATCCCTCCACGAAGCGCCGGTCGATGCGGTCCTTCCAGCGCCACACCCAGGCGCCTTCCAGGGCGAGGCCTCCCCAGGACGCCACGGCGTAGCGATCGCCGCAGCTGATGAGGGCAAGCGAGCGCGCTGGCGAGCGGAACCGTTCGGGGGCTTCGCCCGCGAGCGCGCGGCGCAGGTTGCGCGCGAGAACCGGCCCCTGCCTCACGGCGAAAACGCCGGATTTCAGCGTGGGCCCGCCGGTCACGGTCGCGACATCGCCCGCAGCGAATATCTCCGGCCGCGACCGGGATTGCAGCGTGTCGCTCACTGCAATGAAGCCGCGCGCGTCCGTTGCGAGCCCGCTCCGCGCGATCCATGAAGGCGCGTACGCTCCGGTTGCCCATACCGCGGCCTGCGCCTCGAAGCGCTCGCCGCCTTCGAGCTCGAGCCCGTTTTTCCCCGCGGCAAGGACTTTCCGGCCCGAGTGCACCGGGACGTCGCGCTCGCCGAGGATGCGCGCCATCCTGCGGCGTCCGCCGTGGCCGGCGAGGATGGGCAGCTCGCTGAAGAGCGCGAATTCCGCCGCGACTCCGGCCAGCCCGTGCCGCATGGCGAGCAGCACTTCGACTCCGGCCGCGCCGCCGCCGATCACCGCGATGCGCCGGACCTCGCCCCTTTTCGCCCACTCGCGCAAGCGCTCCCAGCCCGCGAGAAACTGCTCGACCGGGCGCACGCGAAGCACGTGTTCTGCCGCGCCGGCCGGCTCGCCCGCGCTCGACCCGGTGTCGAGCGACAGGACGTCGTAGCGAAGGCGTTCACCCCGAACCGTGGTCACCTCGCGCCGCGCGGGATCGACGCCGTCCGCGGAGTCCAGGAAAAAGCGCGCGCCCGCGCGCGCCGCGAGCGCTCCGAGATCGATGCGGCAATCCCCCGGCCGGTAGTGCCCCGCGACGACGCCCGGAACCATGCCCGAGTAGAAGGCGTGGCGACTCGGACTCAGCAGCGCGAGGCGCGCGCCTGCGGGGGGCGCCTCGCCGAAGCTCCTCAGCACGGCGAGGTGACTGTGTCCGCCCCCGACGAGAAGCAGCTGTTTCACCTACCGGGCCCGCAATCCTTCCGGCAGGCGCTCGAGGTCCTCGGGCCGGTCCACGTCCCACAGAACGGGCAGCTCGCTCAAGCGCATGGAGAGCGCCGCCACGCGCCTGCGGGTCTCCGCGAGGACCTCCGGTCCTCCCCAGGGAATGCCGCGAAACAGCTCCGCATCGCAGCGTGAAAGGCCGATCAGCGCGTAACCGCCGTCTTCGGCAGGTCCGATCACGGCGTCATCGCCCCGCCGGAGCGCCCGGTCGGCGTCGCGAAGGTACCGCGCAGAGAGCGCCGGAATGTCGCTGCCGACGAGGATCGCACGCCGGGCGCGCGCGAGCGCCGATTCGAATGCGCGCTGCATGCGCGCGCCCACATCGCCCTCTCCCTGCGGATGAAGACTCGCCCCGAACCGGCGCCCGCATTCGCGGAAGAAAGGATCGCCGGTGCCGGGAGCGCACCACAGCTCGACCGGGCCGAGCCGCGAATCCCCTGCCGCGCGCAGGCAGTGCATCACGAGCCGGCGATGCAGCGCCGCGGCGCCCGCGGCGCCGAGCGCGGGAATCAGCCGGGTCTTGGCTTCGCCCGGCGTGGGGGCCCTCGCGAACACCATCACCCGGCAGACGGTCTCAGCCGCGCTCGCCGTCATAGAGGCGCGCCAGTTTCGCGGGAGCAGCGCCGAAGAAAAACGCGAGGCGCAGCCACCCCATCAGCAGTACGGTGCGCAGGACTCCGCGGCGCTCCCAGCGTCGGCCCGATGTCACCGCCTTGTCGGCGAGACACAGCGGCCGCGAGACGCGCTTGAGCGAGCGCGACAGCGCGATGTCCTCCATTCGCTCGAGCGGCCGGAAGCGTCCGGTGCGCTCGAACGCCTCGCCCCGGACCAAAATTGCCCTGCCGCCGGTTGCCACGCCGGTGCCCGCCC
>CAYQVE010000227.1:0-5259 GCA_964420785.1 uncultured Enterobacteriaceae bacterium
GAGGGGTACAGGTGGCGCGTAAGGCCGGGATCGATCGCGGTTTCCGTCATCGGCATGTTCTGTACCGTTTAAATGCGTTTTTCGGGATAAAGGGCGGGGACGGCGCGGCCCTCACGGCTGACCTGGACCTGGGCGCGAGCGGCGACGTAGTTCGGCCCCCTCACGTCCCTCACGCCGTCGAGGCGGAAGGTGTAGCCGCCGAGCTCCACGATATCGCCCGGCTCCATGCGCACGTCGCGCTCGCTCTCGTAGCCTTTCACCAGCGTCACCCCGGCCACGAACACCGCCACTCCGAAGTGCGCCAGCAGCATGCCGTAGGTCGCGCGAGGCGTGTTGCACAGCCGCGCCCACGCGCTTGCGCCGTTTGCCGCGTTCCCGATCTTTTCGTACAACTGAACGACCCCGCTCGCCGCGACCCAGGCCGCGAGCAGCAGCCCGAAAGCGACGAGCGTGCTCCAGCGCCCCATCGCGACCGGAAGCACGAGCGCCGCAGCGAGACTTGCCGCAAAAGCCCAGCGCAGACGCGCGGCGAGATCGGGAACGCTCGCTTTTTTCCAACGGGCGAGCGGACCTACACCCATGAGAAAGAGCGCGGGCGCCATCAGCGGCACGAACACCGTCTCGAAGTACGGCGGCCCGACCGAGATCTTTCCCAGGCCCGACGCGTCTAGCGCGAGCGGATAGAGGGTTCCGAGCAGCACCGAGCCGGCCGCCGCGGCGAACATCACGTTGTTCGAGAGCAGCATCGATTCTCGTGAGAGCGGCTCGAATCCCCCGCCCAGGCCGATGCGGGGCGCGCGCCACACGTACAGCAGAAGCGACCCGCCGATCACTACGACCAGCAGAGCGAGAATGAAGATGCCGCGGGCGGGATCGGTCGCAAAAGCGTGGACGGATGTCAGGACTCCGGAGCGCACCAGGAACGTCCCGAGCAGGGAGAGGGCAAAGGCGAGGATCGCGAGCAGCACGGTCCAACTGCGAAAAGCCCCGCGCTTCTCGGTGACGGCGAGCGAATGGATCAGCGCGGTCCCGACGAGCCACGGCATGAAGGAAGCGTTCTCCACCGGGTCCCAGAACCACCATCCGCCCCAACCCAGCTCGTAGTACGCCCATCCGCTGCCGAGCGCGATGCCCACGGTGAGGAACGCCCACGCCGCCGTGGTCCACGGGCGTGACCAGCGCGCCCACGCCGCGTCGAGCCGCCCGCTCATCAGCGCCGCGACGGCGAAGGAAAACGCGATGGAAAAACCGACGTAACCCATATAGAGCATCGGCGGGTGCACTACCATTCCGGGATCCTGCAGCAGGGGATTCAAGTCGCGTCCGTCGGCCGGCGCCGGGAAGACCCGCACGAAAGGATTCGAGGTAAACAGGATGAACATGAGGAACCCGGTACTGACCAGGCCCATCACGCCTAGCACCCGTGCCACCATCTCCTCGGGCAGGTGGCGGCTGAAGAGCGTGACCCCCACCGTCCAGACCGCGAGCATAAGGATCCACAAGAGGATCGAGCCCTCGTGCCCGCCCCATACGCCGGAGACGCGGTAGGCGAGGGGCAGCGCCGAGTTCGAATTGGTAGCGACATAGGCGACCGTGAAATCGTTGGCGACGAAGGCGTACGTAAGACAGCCGAAGGCAATGGAAACGAACGCAAACTGTCCGCGGGCTGCAGGCCGAGCCGCGCCCATCCATAGGCGGTTGCCCCGCGTGGCTCCGGCAAGTCCCAGCGACGACTGCGCGAGCGCGAGGCACAGCGCGAGCGCGAGAGCGAGTTGACCGATTTCCGGGATCATTTGCGTCCGGCGCCACCCTGCACCAGCGTGTGCGCCGCCTTTTCGTTGATGGACTGCGCCTGCTTGATCGCGTCAGCCGCGGCCGGGGGCATGTAATTCTCGTCGTGCTTCGCGAGCACTTCGCTCGCGTAGAAGACGCCGTCGGGACCCAGCTTCCCCTGTGTCACCACACCCTTACCCTCGCGGAACAGATCCGGGAGGAGGCCGCGGAAGACGACCGGAACGTTCTTCGCCGTGTCGGTGACGACGAATTGCACGGTGACTCCGTCGGCCTGCCGCTTCACGCTCCCCGGCGTGACCATCCCGCCGACGCGGAACGAGCGTCCTTGCGGCACCTCCCTAGCCGCCACCTGGCTCGGGGTGAAAAAGAACACGAGATTCTCCTGGAACGCGGCGAGCACGAAGGCCGCCGCCACGCCGAGCGCAACGAGGCCGCCCACGATCATCGCCAGCCGTTTCTGCCTGGGTTTCATCCGTCGCCTTGGGCCGCGGTACCGTGGACGCGAGCGCGCGCGAGAGCGCTGCGCTTGCGCAACGCGAGCAGCACGAGTTCCGCGATCACGAGACCGAGCGTCACGAGATAGGAGCCCCAAACATAAAACGCATAGCCCCCCATTGCAAGGAAATTTTCCAAGCTGCCCCAGTTCACGCGGATCCCCCAGCATAGTCCGCCGCCCACTCGCTCGCGCGCTCGCGCTCGAGCATGATGCATCGCGCGCGCATCAGGGAAGCGGCGATGCTGTAGAACCAGAATCCGAAAGCCATCACGGCCATGCCCGTCAGCATCGTCGCCGCCATGGTCGGAGCTTTGGTGAGACTCACCGACGCGCCTTGGTGCAGGGTATTCCACCACTTCACGGAAAAGTAAATGATCGGGATGTTCACGACGCCGACGAGGGCGAGCACCGCGCCGGCCTTGTCGGCGCGGCGAGGATCGTCGATCGCCGCTTGCAGCGCCATGAAGCCGAAATACAGAAAGAGCAGAATCAGCTCCGAAGTCAGCCGCGCGTCCCACACCCACCAGGTACCCCAAGTGGGCTTTCCCCAGAAAGAACCGGTCCAGAGCGCGAGAAAGGTGAACAAGGCTCCTGTGGGCGCGATCGCGCTCGCCATCATGCCCGAGAGCCGCGTGTTGAACGCGAGCCCCAGTCCCGCCCAGAACGCCATGACCAGATAGAGGAACATCGACATCCAGGCCGCCGGAACGTGGATGAAGATGATCCGATAGGCTTCGCCCTGCTGGGCGTCGGTGGGAGCGACGAAGAATCCCAGGTACAGGCCTGCGGCGCACGCGATCAGTGCCAGGGCGCCGAACCAGAGCGCGAGCTTTCCCGCCAGGGGAAAGAAGGTCTGCGGCGACGAATACTTGAACCAGTTCATGGTGGGGCGTTGACCTCTCGTGCGTTCACTCCACGGAGATGCGCAATGCCACTGCAGCTGCCCACGGAGCGAAAGCCCACGCGAATACCAGAAATGCGCCCAGAAGCAGAAGCTGGGCGTGGCCGCCGAGGCCTGAGGCAGCCGCCTCGGCAGCCCCGGCTCCGATGATGAGCACGGGTACGTACAAGGGCAGCACCAGCAGCGAAAGCAACGCGCCCCCGCCGCGAAGCCCCAGCGTCAGCGCTGCACCGATCGCCCCGATCAGGCTCAGGACCGGCGTACCGAGGGCCAAAGACAAGGCCAACACGCCGAGCAGCTCTTGAGGAAAGTCGAATTGTAGCGCCAAAACGGGCGAGATCAGGACGAGCGGCAGACCGGATATCAGCCAGTGGGCCAGCACTTTTGCCGCCACCGTCATTCCCAGAGGCGTGGCGCCGAGCAGCATCTGCTCGAGCGTCCCGTCGGTGTGGTCGGAGGCGAACATGCGCTGCAGGGCCAGCATCGAGGCGAGCAGCGCCGCCACCCAGATCACCCCAGGCGCGATCGTGCGCAGCAGCGCCGGGTCCGGTCCTAGCCCGAGAGGGAAGAGGCTGACCACGATGACGAAAAAGAGCAGCACCGTCAGCACGTCGGAGCTGCGCCGCGTCGCGAGCAGCAGGTCGCGGTGGATCACGCAGCGGAGCGCAGCCAGCATCTCAGGTCGCCTCGAGATCGATGCGCAGGGCTGCGGCGGCCGCTATTTTCGCCTCAAGGTGCGTCGTGAGGATCACCGCGGCTCCCCGTGAAAGGTGCTCCGCAATCAGAGTCTGCACGTGCGCCACGGCCATAGCGTCGAGCGCCGCAAACGGCTCATCTAGGATCCAAAGCGGCATCCCTTCGCTCAAGGCCAGGCGCGCGAGCGCCGTTCGGCGGCGCTGTCCCTGCGACAGCACGCGAGCGGGCAGATTCTCGCGACCCGCAAGGCCGAGCCGGCGCAGCGCCTCGCCGATTTGCGCAGGCTGCCTGGGAACGCCGGCGAGCGTGCACGCTACGTGTAGGTTCTCGGCGGCGGTCAGGTCTTCCTTGATCGCATCGGTGTGGCCGATGTAGACGAGCTGGCGGCGGAACTCCTCCTGCAGCCGCCGGATATCCTCACCGCCCCAACGAACCTCACCGCGGGTCGGTTCGAGCAGGCCGCACGCGATGCGCAGGAGGCTGGTCTTGCCGGAACCGTTGGCTCCTGCTATCCGGAGCAGCTCGCCGCCGCGCAGCGTGAAGTTCAGCGCGCCGAAGAGCTTGCGCTCGCCGCGCACGCAGTGGAGATCAAGCGCCTCGAGCGAGGGGGTACCCGCTTTTTTTCCCACCGCAGCGATCTAGGCGGCCGCGAGCTCCGCCCTGACCTCCGCGAGCAGGCGCTCGGCATCGCTGCCGCGTACGCGAGTGATGTCGTCTTGATACTTCAGCAGGGTGCCGAGAGTGTCGTTGACGGTCTGAGGGTCGAGCGTCATCCTGTCGAGCGCTACCAGCGCCTTCGACCAGTCGATCGTCTCGGCGACGCCGGGGAGTTTGAACAAGTCCATCTTGCGCAGGCGCTGCACGAAAGCAACGACCTCACGCGAAAGGTTTTCGGAGGCCTCCGGTGCCTTTCGCTTGAGGATTTCGAGCTCCCGCGCGGCGTCCGGATAGTCCACCCAGTGGTAGAAACAGCGCCTCTTGATGGCGTCGTGGATCTCGCGAGTGCGGTTGGAAGTGAGCACGACGATCGGCAGCTCCGTGGCCTTTACCGTGCCGATCTCGGGAATGGTGATCTGGAAGTCCGACAGTACTTCCAGAAGATACGCCTCGAACTGCCCGTCGGTCCGGTCCAGTTCGTCGATAAACACCTCGATCACGCGAACCGGGTTCTCCTCATCGACGTAATCCTCCAGGCTGTGCGGTAGCAACGCCGGTTGCATCCGATCTTCGCCATCGATGAACCGATGCATTGCCATTTCCCAAAGCCCCAGGCCTCAGGATTCTAAGGCAGCTTACCCCTAAGTGGAATCCCGCCGGGGCTGCAATCTCGGTTGTTTCCACACAGGCTGGCCCCATTCCTGCCATTGAACTG
>CAYQVE010000228.1:0-5246 GCA_964420785.1 uncultured Enterobacteriaceae bacterium
CATCTCGCAGAAACTGGCATTTCATTTCCTGCATGGTCACGGCACGGCCAACATATTGCTGGGGCGTCGCCTCGGAAAAATCGAGAGTAATGAAGGCCGTGCCGTTGCGCATATCAATGGTCTTGGTCTCCCAGCCCTGGCCCACCTTGAAGGGCAGCTCGCCCTCGCCCGCCGTGCACCGTGCGGTGCGCACATCGCTGGCGTAAAACACCTTGCCCTCATGCACCAGTTGCTTGCCGGGGTGGTACTGCTCGAAACCCGGCAGGCGAAAGTCACCCGCGCTCTGACCAACTCGTTCGGCTTCGGCGGGAGCAACTGCAGCCTGGTCCTGGGAGCCGCCCGGTGATGCGGGTCTTCGTCGAAGGCGTGGGCCTGCTCGGTCCCGGCCTGCAGGGCTGGGAGGCGGGTCGCCGCGTCCTCGCGGGCGAGGAGCCTTTCCGCTCGGCTTCCACGGTCATAGCCGCAAGCGAGCTGCTGCCTCCGGCCGAGCGCCGCCGTACTCCCGTTCCGGTCAAGCTTGCGCTCGCCGTGGGGCAGGAGGCGTTTCGGAATGCCGGCCGCGATGCCGCGAGTACTGCGACTGTATTCACGTCCTCCTCCGGCGAAGGCGAAACGCTGCATCAGATGTGCGAGACCCTTGCCTCGGAGGAACGGGAGGTATCGCCTACGCGTTTTCACAACTCCGTGCACAACGCCGCTGCGGGTTACTGGAGCATCGCGACTCGGTCGCGGGAGGCTTCGACCAGCCTGTGCGCCTATGACGCGAGCTTTGGCGCGGGCCTGATCGAGGCTATGACGCAGGTCGTGTCATGGCGCAAGCCGGTCGCCCTGATCGCCTACGATCAACCTTATCCGGAACCGCTGCATTCGGCGCGCCCTCTTCTTGCGAGTTTCGGTGCGGCGCTGGTTCTGGCGCCGGGTGCAACCCGTCGAGCTTCCGCGACCTTCGAATTGGCGGTTCTGCCTGGCGATGAGAAGCCCACCGGCATGTCCGATTCCGGGCTCGAGCAACTGAGGCGCGGCATACCCGCCGCGCGGGCGCTCCCTCTGCTCGGAGCGCTCGCGCGAAAGGCGCAGGGCGAGGTCGTGCTCGATTTCCAGACCGAATTGCGCCTTCGCGTCACCGTGAGCCGGTGTTGATTTCCCGCAAGGCCATCGCCGAGATGATTCCCCACGCGGGATCGATGTGCCTGCTCGACGGTGTGCTCACCTGGGATGCGGGCCGCATCCGGTGCTTGAGCCGCAGCCACCGGGATCGACACAATCCCCTGCGGGTGGATGAAAGGCTTCCGGCTTTGTGCGGTATCGAATATGCCGCCCAGGCCATGGCGATACACGGCGTGCTGGCCGGCAACGTCGCGAACCGGCCGCGACTGGGATACCTGGCCAGCCTGAGGGAAGTACGTTGTAGCAGAACCCGGCTCGATGATCTCGAGGGCGACCTCATCGTCGAAGCCGAACGGCTGATCGGAGAGGAAAGTCACGTGATCTACGGCTTCGAAGTGCGGGTGGGCGATGTCGAGGTCTTGACCGGCAGGGCCGCAGTGGTCCTGGAAGCGGGCCGGGCGGGGTCGTGATACGGGCGCTCGTCACCGGGGGCAGCGGCGTCATCGGAGCCGCGATATGCAGGCGCCTCGCGGTCGACGGCCGGCGCGTTTACGTCCACGCGAACAGTCGCTTCGCACAGGCCGAAAAGCTTGCTGCCGAAATCGTCGCAAGCGGGGGGGCCGCCCAAGCGGTGGCCTTCGATGTCGCTGACCGCGACGGGACCGGGACGGCGCTGCGAAACTTGCTCGACGACGGCCCCATCCAGATCGTGGTCAACAACGCCGGAATCCACGATGACGCGGTGATGCCGGGAATGCGGCCGGAACAATGGTCCCGCGTGATCGATGTGTCCCTCAACGGGTTCTTCAACGTCACGCAGCCCCTGCTCATGCCCATGGTAGGGACGCGCTGGGGAAGGATCGTCAACGTTTCCTCCGTGGCCGCTCTTGCGGGTAACCGCGGCCAGACCAACTACGCCGCCGCCAAGGCGGGCCTGCACGGCGCGACCAAGGCGCTCGCCTTGGAACTGGCAAGCCGCGGAATTACGGTCAATGCGGTTGCGCCCGGGATCATCGAATCCGCCCTGACTGAGGGCGTTTTTTTCCGAGATGCCATCGAGAAGTTCGTCCCGATGAAGCGTGCCGGGACGCCGGAGGAGGTGGCCGACCTGATTGGATTTCTCGTCTCCGAACAAGCCGCCTATATTTCAGGTCAGATCATTTCGATCAACGGTGCGATGATCTGAATCCGCCCGCGGCTAGTTCTCCGCTTCCACCTTGGTGCTCGAGGCCCCCAGGATCCAGGCGATGCCCAGGCCCCCGCTGAGATTGCTTCTCGTCCTGACCAGCGGGCTGTCGGCAAATACCGCGCCGCCGACGCTGTCCCATTTCGCGAAGGCGCCGATCCAGAGATCCGGGAATCGTCTGCTGAGCGCTGCGAGGAACGTCGTTCCTGCGAAACCGCCGCCGGGGTCAAAAGCGGGCCGCTCCGCTGTTGCGAAGACCGGATCGACTGCGTAGAAGTGCTGGTTGTAGCGCCGATCCGTGTAGATCAGGCTGCCCTGCATGCCGAGGTTCCATCCGCGGTTTCCCAGGATGTTCCGAAAATCCAAGCTCAGATTCGGCTGAAAAATCCAGCCGGCTTGCTTGAAGTGGGAGAAATCGGAGGCGATGACGCTGCGCACGGGCAGTCGCAATTCCAGTCTTTCCGATCGGTGCTCGGATCGAAACAGGGTGATGTTGAGCGCGGGCCCGATTTCCAGCGTGGCATCGAGATGGGGCATGCCGCGCCGCGCGTCGTTGTTTTTGGCGGGCGGGGATCCGTTCAGGCTGAACTCGAGCTCCAGTCTGTCGCCGAACAGGCCGCGCAGCCTGCGGTCGTCGTCGACTTTGAGAGACTCTCCCCGGTAGACCAGATAGGGCACCGGGAGCACCCAGGTCCGGGATTGGTCGGAGCCGCGATAGTGGGGAAGGGTCGTGGCTCCGATTCCTGCGCCGGCCTCCCACAGCGGCAGCTGCCCGGCGTGCCCGAGGCTTGCGCCCAAGCAGAGCGGAAGAATGCAAGATCGGATGGGATTCCGCAGAGCGACCGGGCTAGCGTGTGGACAAGTTAGAATCCTGGTTTGCAGAACTTGGTGCCGAGGAAGGGACTCGAACCCCCACAGTGTTGCCACCGCTAGGACCTGAACCTAGTGCGTCTACCAATTCCGCCACCTCGGCGAAAGGGCCGCGCCAGTTCCGGTCTTCAGCCCGAGCGCGGATTCTATAGGAAAGCACCGATTTGTCAATGAAAAAGCGCGACATCGCACGCGCAAATGACCTGCATCGCGAACGCGAAGCGTCGCGCTACGAACATCCGATCCCGAGCCGCGAGCTCATTCTGCGAACGCTGGCGGAAGCCGGCGTGCCGCTCACCGACGAAGAGCTCGCGCAACGCCTTGCGATCAAGCCGAAGGAGCGCGATGCGTTCGTGAAGCGTCTGGGCGCGATGGAACGCGAGGGGCAGATCCTGCGCAATCGCAAGAGCGCAATCCTGGTCGCCGCCAAGCTCGATCTTGTCAGCGGACGCGTCGAGGGCCATCCCGACGGCTACGGCTTCGTGGTCGCTGAGGAAGGCGCGGATCTGTACCTCGGCCCGCACGAGATGCGAAAAGTCCTCCACGGGGACCGCGTGATGGTGCGCGAATCAGGCGTGGACAGGCGCGGTCGCAGGGAGGGGGCGATCGTCGAGGTAATCGAACGCGTGAATCGCCGTGTGGTGGGCCGCCTGCACGGGGAGCGCGGATTCCTCTTCGTTCAGCCCGCCGAGCGGCGCATCAGCCAGACCATCCTCATTGCGCCCGAGGACGCGCGCGACGCGCTCCCCGGCCAGGTCGTCGTCGCCGAATTGACGGTGCAGCCCGATGGCCACACCCAGCCGATCGGCCGTGTTGTCGAGGTGTTGGGAGAGGCCGCCGATCCTGGAATCGAGATCGAGATCGCGCTCAGGAAACACGAGTTACCGTTCAAGTTCTCGGGGCAAGCCGAGGCGCTTGCGGCGAAGTTTCCGCCTGTGCCGCGCCCGCGCGACCTTGGCGGCCGCGAGGATTTGCGGTCGCTCGAGCTCGTGACCATTGATGGCGAAACGGCGCGGGATTTCGACGACGCCGTGTACTGCGAAAAGACGCGCGAAGGGTTTCGTCTCGTCGTCGCGATCGCGGACGTGAGCCACTACGTGCGCGACGGCGACGCGCTCGACCTGGAGGCGCGCGAGCGCGGCAACTCGGTCTATTTTCCCCGCCGGGTCATCCCGATGCTGCCGGAGCAGCTCTCCAACGGCCTGTGCTCGCTCAACGCTGAAGCCGACCGCTTGTGCATGGCCTGCGACATGGCGATCGACGCGAAGGGCAAGATCGGCTCGTATCGCTTCTATGCTGCGGTCATGCGCTCGCGCGCGAGGCTCACCTATACCTCGGTGGCCGCCGCGCTCGGCGACCCGCGGGGTGAGGCTGCGCAGAGACTCAAGAGCCTCCTGCCTCGCTTGCAACTGCTCAACGACGTCTTCGGGGCGCTACTTAAGGCGCGAGAGGAGCGCGGCGCGATCGATTTCGAGACGATCGAAACTCAGTTTGTCTTCGACGGCGAGGGGAGTCTTACGCGCATCGAGAAGGTCGAGCGCAACGACGCGCACCGCATCATCGAGGAGTGCATGCTCGCCGCGAACGTTTGCGCTTCCGACATTCTCTCCAAACGCAAGCATCCGGCGCTGTACCGCATCCACGAAGGCCCGACTCCGGAGAAGCTGCAGAGCCTACGCGAGTTTCTCAAGGGATTCGGCCTCGCCCTCGACGGCGGGGACAAGCCCACCGCGAAACACTACGCGAAGCTGCTCGAGACCGTGCGCAAGCGCCCGGACGTGCAGCTGCTCCAGACGGTGCTGCTGCGCTCGCTCCAGCAGGCGCAGTACAGTCCGGAGAACGTCGGCCACTTCGGACTCGCCTACGAGCACTACACGCACTTCACTTCGCCGATCCGCAGGTATCCGGACCTGCTTGTCCACCGCGCCATCAAGGCGGTTCTCTCGGGCGGGCGCTACAACCCCGGCCACTGGGCGGAGCTGGGGAGCTACTGCTCGCAGACCGAGCGCCGCGCGGACGAGGCCACGCGCGAGGTCGCCGCCTGGCTCAAGTGCTACTACATGCGCGACCGCGTCGGCGAGGA
>CAYQVE010000229.1:0-5241 GCA_964420785.1 uncultured Enterobacteriaceae bacterium
CCCTACAACATGACGACCCAGGACGAGAGCTTGCTGAAAAAGGGGGGCTTCAGGGGAGGGGGATTCCCAACGACCCGGTGACGGGTTCGGGAACAAAGGGCGTGCCCTTTGAGATCCCCATTTAAAGGGAAGAACAACAGTAACGAATATGGCGAAAGAAGACGTGATCCAGATGCAGGGAGAGATCATGGAAACCCTGCCCAACGCGACCTTCCGCGTCAAGCTGGAAAATGGACACGTCATCCTGGGACACATCTCCGGGAAGATGCGCATGCACTACATCCGGATTCTCCCCGGAGACAAGGTAACGGTCGAACTGACGCCCTACGACCTGACTCGCGGACGCATCATATTCCGCGCGAAGTGAACCGATCGAAAGGAAGTACGCATGAAAGTACTCGCCTCTGTGAAAAAGATTTGCCGCAACTGCAAGATCGTGCGCCGTAAGGGGGTAGTGCGCGTCATCTGCAAGGAGCCCCGCCACAAGCAGAGGCAGGGGTAGCAAATCGGTAGTTAACGGACGGATTTCACGTTATAATTTCCGGTTTCCTTTTCAGCGAGTAGACGGAGCCGCGTATGGCCCGCATAGCGGGAGTCAACATTGCGAATCACCAGCATGCCGAGATCGCGCTCCAGGCGATCTTCGGCATCGGTCGCTCGCGCGCGCAGGCGATCTGCGGTGCAGCCAAGGTTAATAAGCATTCTAAAATCAAAGACTTGTCTGAGTCAGACATGGAGCGTCTGCGCGAGCAAGTGGCAAGATTTACCGTCGAGGGCGACTTGCGTCGCGAGGTGTCGATGAATGTCAAGCGGTTGATGGACCTCGGATGCTATCGCGGCACCCGTCATCGCAAGGGACTGCCGGTTCGCGGCCAGCGCACCCGCACCAACGCGCGCACGCGGAAGGGTCCGCGCAAGGCCGCGGTCAAGATTACCGCCGCGGCCCCGAAGGCCGGCTGAGCAAACGAGGATCCCGTAAATGGCAAAACCGCCTGTCGCACCGACCGCCGCAGCACGCGTTCGCAAGAAGGTGAAAAAAAACGTGGCAGAAGGCATCGCCCACATACACGCCTCGTTCAACAACACCATCGTCACCATTACCGATCGCCAAGGCAACGCCTTGGCGTGGGCGACCTCGGGTGCCGCAGGCTTCAAGGGCTCAAGGAAATCGACACCGTTCGCCGCCCAAGTAGCGGCCGAGCAGGCAGGCCGCGCAGCACAGGAGTGCGGAGTAAAAAATCTCGAGGTGCGCATCAAGGGGCCGGGCCCCGGACGAGAATCGGCCGTACGCGCCCTTAATGCACTGGGTCTCAAGATCAGCAGCATTGCGGATGTGACGCCTGTACCCCACAACGGCTGCAGGCCGCCGAAAAAACAGCGCATATAGAGCGATAACGCATGGCCCGAGATCTCGATGCCAAGGGCGGCCAGGGCCGCCGCGAGGTGGAGAAGCTCTTCCTCAAGGGCGAGAAAGGCTTCACCGACAAATGTGCGATCGAGCGGCGCAGCTATGCGCCGGGACAGCACGGACAAAAAAGCGGCGGCCGCATGTCCGATTTTGGCAAGCAGCTGCGTGAGAAGCAGAAACTGCGCCGCATATATGGGCTGCTCGAGCGCCAGTTCCGCAAGACCTACGCAGAGGCCTCGCGCAGTAAAGGCGTGACGGGCGAGCGTCTCCTGCAGCTGCTGGAGTCGCGCCTGGATACCGTTTCATACCGCATGGGGTTCGGCGCGAGTCGCACCGAGGCGCGACAGATCGTGCGGCATAACGGCATCCTAGTGAACGGCAAGCGCGTCAACATGCCTTCCTACCAGGTGCGCCCGGGCGACACCGTCGAAGTTGCACCAAGGACGAAGGAGCAGCTTCGCGTCAAGGGCTCGATCGCGGCGGCCGAAACGCGCGGTTTCCCGGAATGGATCGAGGTCAATGCAAAGGAAATGAAAGGCACGTTCAAGGCGCTTCCGGCGCGTTCCGATCTGCCTTCCACGATCAACGAAAGTCTGGTGGTCGAGCTGTATTCGAGATAAGGCTGCACTCGAATATCGGGCGAAGGCCATATCGTCTCGAGGGTCTTACATGCAAACTAGTGGATTTCTGAAACCGCGCATCATCGATGTCCAGGGGATTGCCCCTAATCACGCCAAAGTCGTGATGGAACCGTTCGAGCGCGGATATGGCCACACGCTAGGCAACGCACTGCGCCGCGTCCTGCTTTCGTCGATGCCCGGATTCGCAGCGACCGAAGTGCAGATTGCGGGAGTGCTTCATGAATATTCGACGATCGAAGGCGTCCAGGAAGACGTCGTCGATATCTTGCTCAACCTCAAGGGCGTGGTGCTCAAGCTTCACAACCGAGAGGACGCGCTGCTCAATCTGAAGAAAAAAGGCGAAGGTCCGGTGATCGCAGGCGACATCGAGGCCACTCACGACGTCGAGATCATCAACCCCGAGCACGTGATCGCGCATCTCTCTCCCGGGGGTAAGATTGAGATGCAGATCAAGGTCGAGAACGGTCGAGGATACATCCCCGGGAATCTCCGCGTCGTCCCCGAGGAATCCAAGGGGATCGGCAAGATCATACTGGATGCTTCGTTCTCGCCCGTCAAGCGCGTGTCTTACTCGGTCGAATCGGCGCGCGTCGAGCAGCGCACCGACCTCGACAAACTCATCATCGACATCGAGACCAACGGCGTGATCGAGCCCGAAGAGGCTATCCGTTACGCAGCCAGGATCCTAGTCGATCAGCTTTCTGTTTTCGCGGCGCTCGAAGGCACAGCTCCGGCGGTCGAGGAGAAGAAGGCCCCGCAGGTCGATCCGATCCTGCTGCGTCCGGTGGACGATCTCGAGCTTACGGTGCGCTCGGCGAATTGCCTCAAGGCAGAAAACATCTACTACATCGGCGACCTGATCCAGCGCACCGAGACCGAGCTCCTCAAGACGCCCAATCTCGGCCGGAAATCGCTCAACGAGATCAAGGAAGTTCTTGCCTCGCGCGGGCTGACCCTCGGCATGAAGCTCGAGAACTGGCCGCCCGCGGGCCTGGAGACCGCGCGGACCTCGTGATCGAGCCCGAAGGGACAAGATGCGACACCGCCACGGACTCAGGAAGCTCAATCGCACCAGCAGCCATCGCTTGGCGATGCTGCGCAACATGACCGTGTCGCTGTTGAAGCACGAGGTCATCCAGACTACTCTTCCCAAGGCAAAGGAGCTGCGCCGCGTCGTCGAACCGATGATTACGCTCGGCAAGGAAGCCACGCTCGCCAACCGGCGCCTCGCCTTCAACCGACTGCGCGACCGCGGCATCGTTACAAAGCTCTTTTCCGAGCTAGGGCCGCGTTACGCGAAGCGAAACGGCGGCTACCTACGCATCCTGAAATACGGGTTCAGGAAGGGAGACAAAGCGCCGATGGCGCTGGTTGAGCTGCTCGACCGGCCGGAACCGAAGGAACAGCCCAAGCCGGCTGAGGCCAAAACCTAGCGCTCGCGCCGGCTCAGCGGATCAGGATCGCCCGGTAGTCGTTGACGTTGGTCCGGGTCGGCCCCGTTACGACGAGGTCTTCGAGCCGCGAGAAAAACCCGTACGCGTCATTGTCGGCGAGCAGTTTCCTGGCGTCGAGCCCGAGGCGGGCGCCGCGCACAAGGGACTCGGGCAAGAGTACCGCACCCGCATTGTCTTCCGAGCCGTCGATGCCGTCGGTGTCGCAGGCAATTGCGTAGATGTTCGGGGTGCAAGCAAGGTCGACAGCCAGCGACAATAGGAACTCCGTGCAGCGTCCGCCGCGCCCGTTGCCGCGCACGGTGACGGTGCATTCTCCTCCGGAAATCAGGGCCGCTGGCGGCTTCATCGGGTCAGCGTGGTGCACGACTTGGCGCGCGAGGGCTGCATACACTTTCGCCACCTCGGATGCCTCGCCCGTCACGCTGTCGCCGAGGTTCATGGTTTGAATTCGGTGCACATGGAAGTATTCCTGCGCCGCGCGCAGCGCCTGCCGCGCCGTGGCGATGACACGGTTTTCGACGCGCGCAAAAATCCTGTCCCCCGGTTTGGGTGTTTCGGCAACCTCTCCGCGTGCGCCTCGCTCCAGGTGTACCCTGACCGCAGGAGCCGCGTTGACACCGTAGCGATGTAGAACTTCGAGCGCGTCGCGGTACGTCGTGGGGTCCGCCGCACATGGACCCGAGGCGATGTGAGTGGGGTCGTCGCCCGTGACATCCGAAATGATGAGCGCGAGCACGGGTGCCTTGCACGCCGCCGCGAGCCGGCCCCCTTGAATCGCGGAAAGGTGTTTCCGCACGGTATTGATGTCTTGGATCGGGGCACCACTGCGCAGGAGTTCCCTCGTCGTCGCTTTTAGCGCTTCCATGCCGACCGTCTCGACGGGAAGGCTGAGCAGCGCCGAACCTCCTCCGGATATGAGGGCGAGCAGCAGGTCGCTCGGCGCCAGGCTTCTCGTACGTTGCAGGATTTCTTTTGCAGCTGTTTCGCCCGCCTCGTCGGGAACAGGGTGTCCGGCTTCGATCACCTTGACGCGGCGCGTCGGCAGTCCGTGCCGGTAGCGGGTGATCACAAGGCCCTCCAGCGGCGCGTCCTGCGGCCAATGCTGTTCCACCGCAAGGGCCATGGAGGCAGCGGCCTTGCCAGCACCGATCACGAGGGTCCGGCCCGACGGCGGATGGGGGAGGTGGCCCGGGAGGATCTTGAGCGGGTCGGCGGAGGCGACGGCGGCTTGAAAGCTTTGTATGAGCAGCTGCTTCGGATCCATGCGTGTGCTCTAGCGGTTTTGGCGGCGGCCGGCTGCTCTACACGTCCATCATTTCGAGTATGGCATTGAACAAACCGCTTTCCGGATCGCAAACCTGATCGAGCACCGTAAAATGATTTTTTCCCGGGCAAGGCATGTCCGTCTCGCGCACCTTGCCCCATTTTTCCCCGATGAGCCTGTTCTGGATGTGAAATCCCTCGTTTCCCTCCCCGCCAACCGCCGTGTAGAGGGGTGCGTAGGTGGCGGGCGGGAGAAACCCCGGGCTCACCTTCAGCGCGGCTCCCCCGTCGGTGCCGTCTCCGCGATCCAGGGGCAGACCGGCGTCGGCATAGAGTTCACCGGCGAGGCGGGCCACGCAGGAACCGTTCCCATGAGTATGCGTCACGACGCGCTCAACGCCGCCGCCGAGTTCACGCTCGCCGTCGAGGCGCTGGGCCAGCAGACACCAGGACTCGCCGCCACCGTCGGGCGATT
>CAYQVE010000230.1:0-737 GCA_964420785.1 uncultured Enterobacteriaceae bacterium
GGGGTGGGCTCCCTTTACCCTGGGGTTGGGGGCGTGGGGGGGGTTGCGTGCCTTTTTGCGTTCGTTCCGGCGGTTTCGGGGGAGGTCCGACCGCGGTCCTGGAAGCGTTGGCCGTCGGTTGCCCCCTGGTCGTCTCGGATGTTCCCCAGCACAGGGAGATCCTCGACGACGCGACCGCCCGTTTCTGCGAGCCGGATTCCGTCGCGGGTGCCGCCGCGGCGCTGCGCGAGGTTCTCGACGCTCCCGCGGCCGCGGGCGCCCGCGCGGAGGAGGCTCGCAAACGGTCCACCGAATGGTCCGTCGAAAAGGCAGCGCGCCAATACCGCGACCTCTATCAGGTGTTGACTTCGACGTCCGGGGTCGTCGCGTGAAACGCTCGGCGCTCAGCCATTTTCGCTGTCCGAGCTGCCAAGCCGGGGAGCTCGATCTCGAGGAGTCCTTGCTCGACGGTGACGAAATCGTCGAGGGACGTCTTGTCTGCCGGCGATGCCGGGCGGCTTTTCTCGTTCAATCCAGAATACCGCGGTTCATCGCCGGGGAGGACTACGGGGGTTCCTTCGGGTTTCAATGGAACAAGTTCCACAGGACACAACTGGACAGCCATACTGGTCTTCCCTTGTCGTCGGAGCGTCTGTTCCATGCGACTCGGTGGCCCCGAAGCCTGGAAGGCGATTTGATTTTGGAAGCTGGCTCGGGCGCCGGGCGTTTCACCGAGGTTCTTCTTCGCACGGGCGCGA
>CAYQVE010000230.1:747-5203 GCA_964420785.1 uncultured Enterobacteriaceae bacterium
AAGGTTAAGTCCGTCGCGGAAATACCTTTGTTTGCCTTGGACAAGGTTATTTCCCGTGGTGTTTTACAGCACACTCCCGATCCGGCGCGGTCGTTTCGCAGCCTGGCGCGATTCCTCAAGCCAGGCGGCGAAATCGTCGTGGATATTTACGCCCGGCGCCTGTCTGCGCTGATCTCATGGAAGTACGCTCTTCGCCCGTTGACCACGCGCATGCACAAGGATCGACTGTTCCGCTGGGTCGAGCGCAGCGTCGATGCCCTGCTTCCGGCCGCAGTACTGCTGAGACGCATCGGAGGGCCGCTGGGCGCCCGGCTGCTGCCTATACTCCAGTACTCGCACCTGG
Source organism: uncultured Enterobacteriaceae bacterium (assembly GCA_964420785.1). GTDB lineage: Bacteria > Pseudomonadota > Gammaproteobacteria > Burkholderiales > SG8-39 > VBDM01. Next base: position 1,091 of record CAYQVE010000230.1, read on the forward strand.
GTCTGCCGCCCGCCGTGAACCGCGAGTGGGCGGTATTGGACACCTTCGATATGTATGCCCCAGCCTATGACGTTCCCCAAAGCGAAGCGACCGTTCGCCGATGGCTCGAGGACTGCGAGCTCGACGAGATATCGGTCGGGCGAGGACCGAATGGGATTGTGGCGAGGGGTCGAAGGAAGGCAGCCTAGATGCGGCTGTTGATCAACTGCCTCTCGTCGGTGAGCGGAGGCGCCGTCACCTACCTCCGCAACCTGGTGCCCAAGCTCGCGGCGGAGATTCATCGGCTCGACGCGTCGGTCGAGCTGGTTCTTCTTCATCACGCACACCAGCGGACCTTCTTCCCTCCGGAGATAAAGGCGCGGCGCGTCGAGCTCGATGCGCGGAGTTCTACCGGTCTGCGACGAGCCGCCCACGAAGCTCTCACGCTCAAGAGCATCGTTAGTGCGGAGCGGGCGGACGTGGTTTTTACTCCTTATCAAGCGGCCTTGTTGCCCCGGCGCACTCGCCACGTGCTGATGCTCCGCAATATGGAGCCGTTTCGGTTTCGGGCCTATTCGTACGGCTTCCGGGGAGCGGTTCGCAATGCCTTGCTCGAAAAATGGTCGGCCTACTGCTTGCGGCGCGCCGACCGCGTCATCGCGGTCTCGGACTACGCATACGCTTGCGCCGAGCGGGAGCTTCGCGTGAGCGGTCAGAGACTTCGAATGGTTTACCATGGTCGCGACCCGGCGTTCGACGCACCCGCTCGAACTCACGGACAAGCCCCAGGAGAAACAGCCCCATTACCGTTTCCTTATGTCCTCTCCGTAGGATCGCTCCTGCCCTATCGCAGGGCAGAAGACATCATCGGGGCATTCTCGGCGTACGTCCGTCCGCTCATCCCGGATCTCCACCTCGTATTCGCGGGCGACAGCAACGAAAGGGCGTATAAGGCATATCTTCGTCAAAAGGTCCGAGAATCCGCGGATCCCGATAAAATCCGCTTCTTGGGAAATGTGCCGCCTCAGTCTCTTCCCTCGCTCTATCGAGGCGCAAGTTGCTATGTCGCTTCTACCGAAATTGAGGCCTGCCCGAATTCCGTCATCGAAGCCCTTGCGTCGAGCTGTCCGATAGTCGCCAGTAAAGCTCAGCCACTCCCCGAGATCCTGTCGGATTCAGCCATGTTCTACGAGCCACGGAATGTGAGCGAATTGGGCTCAGTTATCGGAAAGGTAGTCACCGATTCAAAGCTCGGCGCTAGCCTTTCGCAATCATCCTGGGAGCGGGCGCGCCATTTCTCGTGGGACGCGTGCGCGAAAGGCACCGCCAAAGCCCTGTTGGGCTGGTGACCGGAGTCTTTGCGTTGGACTACCTCAAAGCCCCAATCTGGTTCAAGATCGCGAAGGTAGCGCGCTACGTTCGTCTCTATGGGCCCCGCAGGACCTGGATGAAGGTGCTGGCGCAGCTTCACATGCGCCGCCAGTACAAAAGCGCAAGTGTCGGCCAGAAACCCGCGAACGGCGCCGGCCACGTAGGGCTCATAGGATGCGGGAGTTTTGCGTACAGCACAATCGGCTATTACCTGAAGCGGAATTTCGGGCGCGTGCTGCGGAGTGCGATGGACGTGGATCAGGGACGCGCGTGCTCGCTGGGCGCCGCCTATGGTGCCGGCTACTGCACGACGAGCAGCAGAGATCTGATCGATGATCCCGGGATCGATCTCGTCTACATTGCGTCCAATCATGCCTCGCATGCCGAATACGCGATCGAGGGGTTTGGGCGGGGTAAGACGTGTCATATCGAAAAACCCCACGTGGTTTCGATCGATCAGCTCATCGGGTTAGGCTCGGCGATGGCGCGGTCCACAGGCAAGGTGGCACTCGGATTCAACCGGCCCGGCAGCCCGCTGGGCGTGGAGATTCAGGCGGCGCTGTTTTCGCAGGACGGGCCGGCAATGCTCAACTGGTTCGTCGCAGGTCACGAAATCCCATCCAACCACTGGTATTTCAAGCCGGAGGAGGGTGGCCGTGTGCTCGGAAACCTTTGCCACTGGACGGACTTCGTCTATCAGATGATTCCATCGGAGGCGCGCTATCCGATTAGAATTGTTCCGACGCGCTCGGACAAAGCAGATTGCGATATCGCCGTGACATACTGCTTCGGGGACGGGTCCATAGCCGTCATAAGCTTTTCGGCGAAGGGCCATACGTTCGAAGGGGTGCGGGAGCGTTTCTCCGCACATCGTGGAAACGTACTGATCTCGATGGACGACTTTCGGTCGGCCAGGATAGAAACCGGACCCCGGATCCGGCACCTGTCGACCTTGTTCAGAAATCACGGCCATGAGCAGAACATAATCAACAGCTATCGGCTGGTGCGTCCGTCACCGTTCGCCGGGACGCCTTGTTCCACGCGCTACGTCTGGGAGACTGGAGAGCTCGTCCTGAGGACCCGCGAAGCGCTGGAGCATAATCATGAGATTGTCGTGCAAGGTTTCGAGGAGAGCGTGCAGGGGCTGGGCATCGGGGATCGGTTCGTTGCGAAAAGACAATGAAACAGGTGACTCAAAATCTGCGGAACGGGGGAGCCGCCGTCTCCGAGCTGCCGGTTCCAGCACTGAGGTCCGGTCACATTTTGATCAGATCGACTGTTTCGCTCTTGTCCCCGGGAACCGAGCGAATGCTGGTCGAATTCGGCAAAGCCGGTTTGGTGGAAAAAGCCCGTCAGCAGCCCGACAAAGTCCGAATGGTGCTGGACAAAGTCAGCACAGACGGCCTGCTGCCGACCATCGAAGCCGTCCGGAACAAGCTCGATCAACCCATCGCGCTCGGTTATTGCAACGCCGGCGTGGTCGTCGAAGTCGGGGAGGGCGTCAGCGGGTTCAAACCCGGTGACCGTGTCGCGTCGAATGGCCGACACGCGGAAATGGTATGCGTGCCTTCGAACCTGTGCGCGAAAATTCCAGATGCGGTGCCTGACGACGCCGCGGCCTTCACGGTGCTGGGTGCAATCGCCCTCCATGGCATCCGGCTGGCGCAGCCGACCCTCGGCGAATCATTCGCGATTGTCGGCCTGGGACTCGTAGGTTTGATGACCGTTCAATTGCTTCGCGCGCAAGGCTGCCGCGTGCTCGGTGTGGATTTCGATCGTAACCGGCTCGCACTTGCGCGGCAATTTGGCGCGGAAACCGTTGACCTCGAGTCGGAAGGGGATCCGGTTGCGGCGGCGATGGCGTTCTCGATGGGGCGCGGCGTCGATGGCGTCTTGATTGCGGCATCGACGCAAAGCAGCGATCCAGTGCGTCAGGCTGCCAGGATGTGCCGCACGCGCGGTCGAATAGTTCTCGTTGGGGTCACCGGGCTCGAGCTGTCGCGCGCCGATTTCTACGAAAAGGAACTGACCTTCCAGGTATCGTGTTCCTACGGTCCTGGGCGTTACGATCCTGAATACGAGGAAAAAGGCCGCGACTACCCCATTGGATACGTGCGCTGGACCGAGCAGCGGAACTTCGAAGCCGTGCTCGAGATGATGTCCGAAGGACGCCTCGATGTGACGCCTTTGATCTCGCATCGTTTTCCGATTCGAGATGCAGCCAAGGCGTACGATGCCATTACGGGAAATGTGCCGGTGCTCGGGGTATTGATCGAATACCCGAAGGAGGCGAACGCCGCGTCCCGCACACAGGAGCGCACAGTGCCGCTAGCGGGTGCTGCGGCGGTGCGTATCGGAGGGCCGGTGATCGGACTGCTCGGCGCGGGGAACTATGCCTCGTCCGTTCTCGTGCCCGCCTTCGCAAAGACCCGGGCGAGACTGCGTGTGATCGCATCCGCCAATGGACTTACGGGGACGCACCTGGGAAGGAAATTTGGATTCGAGCAGTCCACCACGGATATCGGTGCGGTTCTCAGCGATCCTCAGATCGATACCGTAGTCATCGCCACGCGCCATGATTCGCATGCAGGCTACGTAGTGGACGCGTTAAAGGCGGGGAAGCACATTTTCGTCGAGAAGCCGCTCGCCATCCGATTTGACGAGATCGAGGCGGTCGAGGAGGCCGTCCGTGCCGCCGGCGCGAGCGGCCGGATCGCGCCTATTCTCATGGTGGGCTTCAACCGCCGCTTTGCCCCGCACGTC
>CAYQVE010000231.1:0-5179 GCA_964420785.1 uncultured Enterobacteriaceae bacterium
TGTGTTCTCGACGATCACGACCTGGCGGTCCTCAGGCCACTGCGCCAGATAGCTGTAAAACTGTTCCTTAAGATCGGTCCCTCTGAGATCATCCTCTGTCCCTTCCGGCTCGCGGTATGCAAGAAGCGGAGAATCGAGAAGCGCGAAGCCCGGATGCGGCGTTTCGTTAGCGCGGCAATAGTCGAGGATGCCGAGGGTGAAAGCAGCATGAGTGATAGCGCGGAGGCCTTTCCCCCGGGCGATTCGCTGCTTCCCCGCGATCACGAGGTCCCGCGTCTTTGCATCGAAGAACACGCGGCCTCTTTCCGGGAAGTTCCACGCGGCCAGCATGGCTTCGATACGTTCGGCGAAGCTCTGGGCGACCGAGGTCGGCAAGTCGCCGTCGGAGACGCTCGTCTCTGTGCCCGCGCCGGACCCGTTCTCGAGTTCGGTGCGCCGCCGCTCGATGTCGCGGATCGTTTGCAGCACCGACAACGCCTCGCGAACCTCGCCACGCTTGTCCGCAAACCCCTTGTAGGAGGCGCGGAGCCGCGTCAGTCTCGGTGATATCAGGCGCTCCACCTGCTCGGCGACGCGCCGGAGATCCTGCTCGACCCTGGGCAGTCGCCGGTCGAAATTGCTTTCTTCGCGTTGCAGCCCCGTCACAGTCTCCCGCAGCTCCTGCCGCAGAACTTCGATTTTCGCAATTTCACTGCTGGCGGCCCTGACAACTGCCGCAACATCGACGGCGGAGTCGGCCCGTCGCTGGTGATGCTCAGGATCAGCACCGCACAGCGGGCAGGGTCCGCGTCCCATAGCCTCAAACAGCGTCCCGCCCTCCTCGATGCCGCGGAGCCGGGCAAGATCGGACGTGTAGTGGCGGTCGAGTAGTCCGAAGCGTCCCAACAGGGATTCGATCTCCGCGCGGCGGTCCCGGCCGCTCTCCAGGCGTTTGCGCAGTTCCAAGCGCCGCGAGAGCAGCTGGCGGTAGTCTGACTCGGTGGCGTTTAGCTGTGTTGCGTGCTCACTCAGCGAGGAATCAATCCTCTGCAGCTGGTCCTCAAGGTCGTCGGGATCGTTGGTTATCTCCTCCAGCCGGGCGCGATAGCTGTCGAGCAGTTGATCGAGCAGCTCCATCTGCGCTTCGCGCGTCTGAACTTCGGGCGTCCTCGGCCTGCTGGCGGCAAGGGCCGAGTCATCGACGCCGGTCAGCAGCAGCTTGAAGGTCGCAACGTTGGGCGTATCCGTCGTCGGGTTTCCGTCGAGCAGCGGGGAATGCGGCCTGATGATCTCGTTCTCGTTGACAATCACGAGCCGGGCGAGGTTACGGAAGCTCAGGCTGTTGGTTGCCCCGAACTTGTTCTTTCGGACGCGCTTTCCGGCAAGTCCGCAGCGCTCGAGTAGGTACATGGAGACGTTATCGAAATTTCTCTCGTTGTGCTGATCGGCCAGCTCCTTCGCCTCGACGTCGTCGCCGGGCGGATCGCGATGCAGACCCGCATATGCCCGGAACGCTCCGCCCTGGACGCTGCGCTGCAGGGTGAAGGCTTCGCCTGCGAGAGTCTCCATACCAAGCAGGATGCGGTCATAGCCGACCCGCTCCGGCATATCGCGGAGGGGATGCCTGCCGCCCAGCATGAAATCGATCGCTTCCGCGATGAAGGTCTTGCCGGTGTCCGACGCGCCATAGATGACGTTGAGGCCGGGTCCGAATTCGACCGATGCTGCCGGCCGGCTGGGGCCGTGGAAGACCAGATGGCGCAGCCGCAGGCCCGTGACGGTCATGGCTCCGTCCCCAAACTCCGCTCTGCGTTCTGGAACTCCTCGACCCAGTCATCGAAGAACTTCCGCATGATGGCGCGAAACTCCTGCTCGGATCTGCTGCCGAGGGCATTGACCAGCCACTCCGCCCGCTGCTTCAGCGCCCTGAGATAGTCCGATTCCAAGGCCGCCAAGAAGGGTGCGGTGTTTTCGCCGGCGCGGTAACGGAAGCCCTGATCGCTTACGTCCCGCTCCACCAGATGGCGGGTCATCATCAGCAGAAGCGCTTCCTCGACGAGCTTGCGCCGCACAAGCAGCTGCGCCGATTGCAGCGGAGCTTCGGGATGCAGGCTCTCCGGGCCGCCTAAATCACCCGTGTGGACCAGGAGGTAGTCGAAGGCAATCAGCCGCTGGAGGTCGAATGTATTCGGATACGCAGCGCCGAGCACGGCGACGGCGCGTATCCCGGCCTCGAGCGGACCGTTGAAGGTGATAGGCGGCTGCCCGCTTCCTACGGCTTGATCCATCGCAACCTGTCCTCGTTCGCGAGCTGGTGACAGATGCCGTCCCTGTCCTTGGGTTCAGTTCGCGTGATCAACACGTTCGCCGTGATTTGAACCTCGCGGGCAGCCTGGGTTACCTTGCGGACGCGCTCGTAGCCGTCCGGATGTTCGGCGTCATGGACGTCGATCACGCCGTCATAAATATTGTCCTGCAGCTTCTCGAATGTCCCGTGCGGGACGGTATCGCGCGCGAAGACGCGCAGCGACTCGGCCTGATAGAAGGCCTCCCGCTGCCGGGTGAAGTGCTCGTGCAGCGGCCGCCAGGACTTGAGCGCTTCGATGCCGGGCACGGCCAGCTGCTTGTGGTCCGCGTATGCCTCCAGCAGTTGGGCTACGTAGCGGCTTTCTTTGGGCGCGATGTCGGCCGGCGGGTTTTCGGGATCGGGCCGGGCCGGCAAGCCGCCGCCGAACCGTGCGGCGTGGTAAGGGCAGCCACGGTGATCCTCGATCACCTGCAGGCCCGTCTTCGCGTCGAAGATCGAGAAATCGAAAGCCTTTACGTACGCGAGGAACTTTCCCTCGAGCGCGATGCGCTGTTTGTCCGTGATTTTCCCGCCGATCTGCTTGTCCCACCGTTCGATCACGGCCTTCTTGAGCCGCGCCGCATCCGCGAGGAGATTCTTCAGCGTGGTGCCGGCGCCATATGGCGCGACGAAAAAATACTGGCGGGGAGGACGATACCCCTTGTTGAAGCTGTACCAAAGGAATTTGCCGATCTCCGGCAGAGGCTCGCCGGGGTTCCATGCGCCCGCGTAGTGCTTGCACTGATAGCAATCCCAGACGCCCTGCAGCCTCTCGGCATCCGTGAATCCGGCGATGTCGATGCCGCGGTCCCCTGAGCCGCGGAATTTTTCAACCTTCATGTATTTGGGCTTGAGACTGAAATATGCCCACTCCTCGATGAAGTCTTCCCATTCAGGCGACGTGTAGAGAAGGATTCGCGCCTGCGGAGCAACGGCGGGTCCCATAACCGCTTGGTCCGGGCCCAGAACTCCGGAGGGTACCGCGGGTTCGGGTATGTCCTGAAAGCCGTCGCTCATCGGACCTCTACGAGCTCCACCTTGACCAGGCGCCCGACGGCCTCGGCGGCGCGGGCCAGCGCATCCAGCGTCACCGATTCAGCGTCAGGATCGAGAAGCCTGTTCAGCTGGCTGCGGCTCGTGCCCATGCGCCGCGCCATCTCCGCCTTGGTGAGGTGGTTTTCCGTCATCGCCTGTTCGATCTGGGAGGCGAGCGCTCGCTTGACCGCGACCGCCTGCGCCGGGGCCGTGAGCCCTTCCACGTTCTGGCTCTTGCCGGTACCGGTTCTTCTGTTGGCCCGCCTACCCATGGATCGGCCCCTCCGTATAGCGCCGCATGTACTAGTAAATCACTATCCCGTACCAAATCTGGTCCGGCGGTGTCAAGAAAGGACTCGTCAGATGTCGGGGTTTCCCCGATGGCTCTCAAGCCAGCTGTGGCCGAGTTCGTCGCGGCGGCGGCGCGCCTTGCGCACGTCTGAGCCACATCTGGCCGATAAACACTTGGCGGGGGCGATACGACCCTGTCTTCCTGCCCTGCCTTTTATCCCAGTAAGGACGGTCCGCGCGGTCGTTGGGAATCAACGCGGTATGCCGGTACACATCTGATTGAAGCGTTTGTCATAAAGGCCGAAGTTTGCGTAGCGAGGTCGGGACGTCGGCACGTAACGATCAAAACATAGTGGACGTCAGTGGGAAGCCGATCGCGCCATAGCCTTCACCGAATCGAAACCACGACGTGGCGCCGACCCGCATCTGAGCGTCTAGTCACAGTGCCGCGCACGGCACTCGAAATGCGCGTTTTCGAAATGCGCGTTTATGGTCCGCCTATAAAGGAAGGCTCCGCGGAGAGGGCGTGGTACGGCGACCACACGAATTGTCGCCAGTAGCTCTCTGCCAGCTCGACCCAGGTCCGCAGCCCCTCCTCCGAGTCCAGAAACCGTCGCACGCTCACCAGGAGCCAGCTCTGGACAGCTTGACTGTCCCGGCAGCCTTCGCAGTGCCCCGAGGTGCAGCAGAATTGGACGGTCTGGAGATCGGCCCCGTAAACATTGAATAAGGGCAGCGTGGGGTTGGCGCTGGCCCGGCGTGCCGCGTGACCGGGGTGGTCCCAGCTGACGCTCGGACAGACGTCGTAACCGAAGCGCCCGAACTCGGTCCCACCCGTGACGAGCGCACGAAGATAGTACGGATGCGCCACGACCGCACGCGGATAGGCGCCAGCCACCCGGAGTATTTCGTCTAGCAGCCGTCGCTCTTGTGAATGCTGCAATGGGGTATCGGTGTGGTACTCGCTATATAGGTTGAACGTCACGCGATTGCCGTTGTCGCGGATTCGCCGCACCGTACTCTCGATGTGTTCCACGCCCCTCCCCGTGACTGCGTAGTTGAAGATCGCGCGGGGATCATCGCGGTAGTTTCGAAGCGCCGTCTCAAACAGCCCGGCGAACGTTCGCCCTCCAGGCGTGATCGCGCGAAGTTCATCGTCGAGGTCCCCGCCCCCAAAGAGCGTGATGCCAATACTCACGCGCTCGAAGCCGGTATGCGGCAGAGGGCGGAGCCCGTTCGTCGAGAGCGTGACCTACTCCATGCCTTTGGCGAACGCCATGACCCGGACCGGGACCACGGTGCTGCGGCTTCACGATGGGGAGACCCAGGTGCTTGCGGGACTGATCAACGACAACGAGCGGGCAACGCTGTCGAAAGTTCCGGGACTCGGCGATATCCCGGGACTCGGGCGTCTTTTTACGGACGCCAATACGAACCGGGAGAAGACCGAAATCGTGCTGCTGATCACTCCCCGGATCATCCGCAATGTGGTGGCCCCGGACTTCGATTCGCTGGTGATGGCCGCCG
>CAYQVE010000232.1:0-5175 GCA_964420785.1 uncultured Enterobacteriaceae bacterium
AGTTTTCGTCTTCATTTTGCGCTCCACTCTGCTGGTCAAATCCGCTAGAAACCCTGCTAGAACACCGGTGGAACCCTGCTAGAACGCCGGTGGAATCCTGCTAGCCACGAGCTACCTCCTTGAAGCGCGAAGCCGCGCATGGTTTCGCGCGGCTCGGATTTCGGGTCACGGCATCGCACACGCCTTGTTGTTAGCCCAGGATCTTCAGCCGAGTCCCTAGTTTCACCGGGCGCTGCCTGCCTTTGGCGACGCGGAGCACGTCCCGCAGTCGGATGACGGAGGACCTGTTCTGTTTGCGGCTCCGGATGCGCCGCTTCTTGATCCAGCGAGTCACCGTCATTGCAGGTACCCCGAGGAGTTGCGCCGCATCGCGCGCCGTCACGTAGTCGTCGAGCCCGACGTAACGCTCGTAGCGGAAGCCGGTCCGGTCGCGGACGACGACCACGGCTGCGCCTATGGGTCGCTCAGTTGCATCGGGTTTGGCCCAATGCGTGACAGGCTAGCCGTGGACATGTTCGGGGCCACCAGGCTCCGGGGGCCTCGTCGGGGGCGCTTCGTCTTCAGCGTATCCGCTGAAGCCGCCCCAATCTGGGTCGACCCAGCAACTCTGGACGAAGTCGTGGCGCCAAGGCATATGTGATCCTAAGGGTAACATACCAAGAAGGACGTACGCAAGACGCGTTTGTTCGGCGTTGCCCCGCCTTGTTTCGCGCACCGCCCCGCAGCGTGAGGTTACCGACCTCGCCGGCCGGAACAGCTGGCGGGCTGGTACTTCGTCCGGCTGGTGCGGGGGCCGGGCACGAACATCCAGCCGGCGGAGGCGCATCCGGGGCTCGGGCGACGTAGTAGCGCTGGTCCGCGACCGCCGCGTAGAGAGTCGGCGCCGGGACGCCCGCGCTCTCGGCGGCGGGCCTGCGCCGGACCGACAGGCACGGCAGGCCTCCACTAGCGCTCCAGCTACAAGCGCACAAACGCCAATGCTTGACGTTCTACGCACTCTTGAGCACGAAAAGCACACTACCCGTCAAGAAGCTGTTGCGCGCGGCATTGTTGCTGGAGTAACGAAGTAACGGTTCACGCCCGCCTGTCGGTCCGGCGCAGGCCCAGCGCCAAGGATTCGCGGGCATCCGGCAGGCCCTGAAGTGACACGGCTTGGCCCCGCAACTGACGCTATTTGTGCGGGAAAATTGACCCCCGGAGCCCGCTCGGAGCGAGTCGCCGCCGGGACGCCGGCGCTCTCGGCGGCGGGCCTGCGCCGGACCGACGGGCGGGCGTTATCACTCGGTGAGGCATGGCGGCAAGACCATAGGCAGTCGTTCTTGATAGCTACAATAATATAATCTTGAAGTCATTACGCCGTTGGCGCTGCTCCGGGGACTGGATACATGTTTGATCACTTGCGCGAGAGTTGCCGTTCCAGCTAGAATTTACTCGTTCACTCAGGCAAGAGTTTCTACGTTTGTTACCTTGCAGAAGACTGAGGGAGACGGGCGTATGACGATCGAAATCGAACAGGAAGTGCGAGCTGCGTTGGCGACAATCACGCGGCTCTTGGCAGCGCAGGTGGGAAGCAACCTGAGCGTCACGGAGCGGGCGTCGCTGCTGCATCGGCTCGGCGTGGATCGCGCGACGATCGCGACCGAGTGCGGGACGTCGCCGGAGGTCGTGAGCGTTCGCGTCGCCGAGTCGCAACGCGGCGGTCGCGGACCGCGGCGGACGTCGAACCAGACGAGGGCAACGGCGGGGGCGAATGTATGACGCCGGATTCCGAAGGCGCGCTGCTCGCAGCCGTGGAGCGGCTGACGAACCTCGTGGCGATCGCGATGACGCGCGACCTGCGGCAAGTGGAAGCGATCGAGCTTCTTGGTCGCTCGTGGCTGAGGAAAACGCGGATCGCCGAGATCCTCGGCACTGCGGCTGATTCGGTGGGCGGCGGGCGGAATCGGCTCAAGCGGGTGAAGCAGTCAGCGAAGGCGACGACGCGGAAGGCGTCCACCGATGCCGCGACCCGCGCCTAAGAAGCCCACGCTGCGCGACGCCCTCGTCGCCAAGCTGGGGAATCCCGACCGCCGCCGTCTGCACGACCTCGCCAACGGGGTGCGGAATCGGTTTGGCCAGATGTCCCGCGACGACGCGTACGCCGTGCTCGCGGCGGAGCAGGGCATCAGGCTGGACAAGTACGTGGTCGAGCCCGACCTGGGCCGCGTCCGAGCCATCATGACGAACAGGGCGAACGCGCGGGCACCCTCCGCGCCCAGCGCCAACGGCCGCCGCGCGCGGGCGAAGATCGAGACGCGGTTGAAGGAGATCGTGATCGACGGCGCACGGTTCGAGATCAACGACCCGATCGTGCCCGCGTCCGTCGTCGCAGACGCGAAGCGAATGGCCGGTGTCTATCCGCTCACGTACGTCTTCGAAAACTCGGTGCGCGAGATCGTCAGGCGCGTGATGGAGAAGAAGTATGGGGGCGACTGGTTCAAGCAGCCGCACGTCACCGGCAAGGTCCTCGGCCACGTCGCCGCCAACAAGGCAAACGAGGCAGCGGTTCCGTGGCACACGGCCCGCGGCGCGCACGCCGTCTACTACACGACCATCGAGGACCTGCTGGCCATCATGTTCACGGTGAACGACAACAAGCCGATCTTCGAGGCGGTGCTCGGGAAGGAATCCGGCGTGCGTCACCTGGTCGAGATCATCGAGACGGCGCGCCACGCGGTCGCGCACCACCGACCGTTGTCCCCCGACGACTTCAAACGCTTGCAGCTCAATGTGCGCGCCTGGCAAAAGCTGATGCGCGAGCGGCAGCACCTTATCTGAGGAAGCAGCTTCGCCAAGAACGAGGACAACAGGATATGGCTGAAGAGCGGCAGCAAGGGCTGGAGCTCATGGCGGCGCGCGTGGGCGCGCTCCTCGCGCTCCAGGTCGAGCAGAGGATGAACCCGAAGCGCGACAAGGCGCTGACGCAGCGGGAGTTGATCGAAATCCTCTACGATCGCGGCCTCAGCGCGCGGGAGATCTTCCTGGCGCTCGGCATCTCGCGGAACATCATCGATCCGACGCTCTCGCGGTACCGCAAGTCGATGAAGCTACCGCCGGTGACCAGCGCAGAAGGCGCAGAGTAGCACGCCACAGGGCGGCAGCTGCCGCATTTTCGCCCTTGGATGCCGCAAAAACGCCCTAACCGAGACGACGGTTTGTTTTCACGTTTTGCTTTTCCCTTATACGTCCGGCAGCACACGGGGAGGCCCAGATGGCTCGCAGAACCAAGCGCGTTACCGACGACACCACGGAAGTCTTGAAGGACCTCCTCATCGTGCAGCTAGGGGTGGCCGGGGTCCGGCAGCAGGACATTCGGGCCATCGTCGGCGTTGATATGAACCGAGTCAGCCGCATCGTGCGTCACATCAAGACGAAACCGAGCAGAGACGACAACTAGGAAGGACCGCAGCGACCGCTCAGACCGGGAGCATCTCATGGCAAAGGAAAAATCTAAGGAGCACGGCCTTCCAAGTCTGTCGCTTGTCTTTGGCTACATCGCGGTGAAGGAGCTGCAACGAATTGAGGATCGCGTCGCTGTCCTCGCTCGACTCGGCTACGGTAACCTCGAGATCGCGAAAATCTGCGGATCAACGCCAGCGGCCGTTGCGACGCTCAAGGTCAGAGCGAAGAGTCGGAGGACGAAATGAGCGACGTATCGGGAGCTAAGGCGACGCGGTTGATGCTCGCGTACCTCTGTCTCTCCAAAGAGGCCGAAGCGAGCCTTGTTAGGAAGGTGGAAATCCTCGATCGGTTTGAGCTGCCGGATGAGGAGATCGCGCAGGTCTGTAAGGTCGCTGTGCAATCGGTGCGCAATGCGCGGCTGAGTGGGAAGAGGCCTTCGCGTGGCAGCAACAAAAAGAACGCGTAGAGCGCCTCCGCGGCTGATTCTTCTCCCCGAGGAGTATTTAGAAGTCATTGCCCTCGGGAATGTTCTCTTCCCGTCGTTCTATCAGTTCGAGAACGGCTTTCGAGTGCTGCTGAACAGCTTCCTCACAGCACTCTACGGGAAGGATTGGTGGAACCTGTCGCTCCAAGAAGCGCTACCGACGATCCACCAGTACGCGGCTGACCAAAAGACCAGGCTGGGAGCAATGCCGTGGATCGGGGCGTCAGCCCGCGTGACAGTTTTACCCGTCCACCTCGTCACGCTCGGCCACCTCGAGGAAATTGTTAAGAAGTACAAGTCAGACTGTATCCCCGAGCTCTTTCCGACGATCGAGTTCTTCCTCGGTCACATGGACGTCATCAAGCGCGTGCGCAACCTCTACGCGCACATGTTTCCCTGCATTACCAAAGCCGACTGCACGCTTGCCAAGCGGGAAATCCGGACGCTGGGCACGCATATCAACGACCGATTGCGGAAGTATCCGCCAGTTTAAGGGAACGCTATGACGGGGAAGCGCGAAGAGAGGTTTGAGCGGGTCCTGCATCTAGTACGCCTCGGCACGGCACAGCGCTTCGGCCGCGATCCCATCGTCGTCCAGGCGCAGGGCACCAAGATCAAGATCGAGCACTCGACCGAGCCCGGCACTTTCCTCTCGCGCGAGTATGCGGCGACCGAGCTCGCGCAGCGTAACCCGGTGGAGCTCGCCAACGAACTTCTCGATGAATGCGCAAATGTGCAGAAGAGCGACAACCTCCTAGCGTACGCCAAGCAGAAATTTCCCGATGCGAGCGGCATCCGACTCCTCGGCGCTGACTTTGACAAGGAGATCGTCGGTATCGTCGAGCTAAAATTTTACGGCGCTCGCGTGCGCGCCGGTTTTAGCCGCGAGCTGTGGGATCACACGGCGAACTGGGAGGAACTCCACGCGCACATGGAGCGGCACGGGTGGAAGGAAAAGGTGGACACCGCCAGCAACCAAAAGGCGCTGCTCGGGGAGGATGGCTGGGTCGAGTGGAAGTAGGTCGCTATGACAATCGCTATGACAACGGGACGGGCAGCGAGGGGAACGAACGGGCACTACGGTCGCGCTAAGTGGCCGCGATGGTGCCCGTTGGGTCCACGTGGTGAGGTTGGTGCCCCGTGGAGCGAGACCTTAAGATCCCATGTGAGGGTGACTCGCCTAGACCTTCGGCGGCCCCCTGTACGTGCATCAGGCGGTTTGCCGGCCGCTCGGTGCCGCGGCGCCGATC
>CAYQVE010000233.1:0-5121 GCA_964420785.1 uncultured Enterobacteriaceae bacterium
ACGGGACAAAGGAGGTCGGGGAGTCAAGGGCAAAATTCGACGGGCTCTTCGCACATCGGTTCCCATGGCTCGCGTCCTCATTCCTGGGGGGCGTCGGGCCGAACGCTTTCACGGTTCACGGCGACGACGCGCCGACGTTCTATCTAGCGAAGAAAGGCTCAGGCGGCGGCACGCTCGCGCAGGCCGACGCGCAGACTCGGGAGTTCGAGCGCAACATCGCCAATCTGACCGCGGTGAATCCGTACACGGGGCTAACCGACACCCTGATGGTGCGTATGGCCGACCAGACCGGGATGAAGGCCCTGCACATGTTCACCACGGGCGATCCGGCGCGCAACGCGACCTTCGTGCTCTTCGCAGACCCGAATTACTTCATCACGGACTTCCCAGCATCGACGTGCGAGACTTGCATTAATCCCCTGTTTGCTTGGAACCACGGCGACTTCCAGAAGGAGATTGCGCGCACCTGGCTCGGCTTCGTCGGCCCTGGTGTTCGGCGCGAGGGTGTCGTCTCGCACGTGTGGACCGACCACACCGACGTGCGTCCCACCATCCTCACGCTACTCGGCCTGAAGGATCCCCACGGCCACGACGGCCGCACCCTCATCGAACCACTGCACGAATGGGCACTGCCGCGCGCGCTGCGCGAGCACCAGGAAACGCTGAGGAGGCTGGGCGCAGTGTACAAGCAAGTAAACGCGTCTTTCGGGCGGTTTGCAATGGACATGCTCGCGGCCTCGACAGAAGCCTTGAAGAGCGGATCGGACTCGGACGACGACGTCTACACGAACATTCAGGGTCGCATCCAATCGCTCACGGACCAACGCGATGCGCTCGCGTCGCAGATGAAAGCCGCCCTCGATGCAGCGGCCTTCGGCGACCAGGCGATCAATGAGCGGAGCGCCGAAAGGTTGATCGACCAGGGCGAGGAGCTTCTAGAGCACGCTCGGCACCTGGCGCGTCGCTGATCTCACTGTAAGTTCTGCAGAACAGTGGCGGTTTCTTCGAAACCGCCACTAACCCTCAAGAATCCGTAACCCACCCGCTACGCGAGCAACAACACCACTATCATCGCGGCTGGTGGAAGAGCGTTAGGTCTCACCGATGCCGCCCTATGAGCTCGCCTGATCCTTTCATTGCTCGCGACGCCGATCGAAAATCATGCCACATCTCCGTCATCTCCTTCGCCAGACGCGAGGCCGCGTGTATTGCGTCAGCTTTCCACGCCGTGTTCCTCCCGAATTTCATGAGGTCATCCGCCGTCGCGGAACCTTCCCTACCGCTGCTGCGCAGTTGCGCCCATGCTAGAAGGCGACCCATGCTTGCAATCACTTCTTCGAGCCTTCTCAAGTGTCCGTTCCAATCGGTGAGCCTGATGCGGTCCTCCGAGGGCTGCAGATCCCGCAGAACGTAGGACTTGCCGTTCTCGGTCAGGGAATCCAAAAGCGCCTGACTGACTGCTTGCATTCGCCGTTGCACCGAAACGACCCGGTCTGCCTCGCTGGTCCAGCGCGGCTGCTGAACGACCAGATGGGCACTGAGGGCCGAGGGCCGGGCTTCCTTCAGGTCAAGCAGATGGTACCCATCGGGGCTGTGCTTGCCCCTCACAAGAATGACAAAGCGGTCCAGTCCCAGGCTTCCTGTCCCGGCGATTCTTCGTGCAACGTCCAGTACACGAAAAAACCCCGGATTCTCCTGCGCGGCCGCGAAGGTCGACATGGAGCGCGAAACCTGATCGCGCTGCTCGTCGGTTGCCCGCAGGGCCTTCTTGCCATCCACAATGATCCGCCTCTTTGTTCCGCCGCCTTGCGTACGGCGGTTCAGGAGGTCAATGCGGTTGCGGCGTTTGAGGCCGTCGAGCAGCTTGCCGATCAATCCACTCGCGGTTTCGCGTTCGATCCAGCAGGATTTTGCCGAAGCAAGCGCCCCGGCGTAGCCGTCAACGCAGGCGTGGCACAGTGTGGCCGTCTGGGAATGATCCAGATCGAGGGTCCGGCCACCCATCAAAATACTGGTCAGCAGTCTTTCGAGGTCCCAGACGCAAGGAGCCAATGCCGCCTCGTCAAAATCATTGATGTCGAAGTAGACGAGGCGATTGTCTCCCTTATAGCTGCCGAAGTTCTCAAAGTGCAGATCCCCGCAATTCCAAGCAAGGGGCGCCTGCCCGAATGGACCGATTTCCGCGAGTTTGTCGTAATAGAGATGCGCTGTGCCGCGAATAAACGAAAAGGGCGATTGCGCCATCTTCGAATACTTGATTCGCAACCGTTCCGGGTCTCGACCTACGTTGTAGGCCGCGATCCGCTTCATCAGCTCAGCTTGAGGCACGTCGTTGTATGAATAGACTCGGTGCCAGACCAGGCTAGTGGCGCCCTGTCGGCTCTACTAGCTTCCAGCCGGTCCGTTGAACGTGGAAGCTGCAATGGTACGCGCCTCGGGGTCGGGCTTTTATTACAAAAAAGTTACGCCGCGAGCCAAACCCGAGGCGCCTTCTCCTTGTAATAATCGCCCTTCTGTCGCGCCGACTCAATCGGCCTGCGCGCCGGAATGCTTCACCGCGATCGCCCAGCGGGCGATTTCCTCATCGAGGAACCGCGCGAATTCGCGCGCTCCGGCAAAGCGCACGCTCATGCCGGGCTTCTCGAACGCGGCGATCAGCTCGCGATCGGAGAGGATCCTGCGCAGCTCGGCTTCCAGGCGCGCGACGACGGCCGCGGGCGTGCCTCCGGTGGTCATCACGCCGGTCCAGCCGCTCACCTCGAACTCGGGAAAGCCAGACTCGGCGAGCGTCGGCGCATCGGGGAACATTGGGCTGCGCTCGCGCGAAGTGACCGCGAGCAGCTTCACCTTTCCCGCCTTGATCTGCGGCGCCGAGATCGACAGCGCGTCGAACATGAAATCCACGTCGCCGGAGAGGAGCGCGGCCATCGCCGCGGGCGCCCCGCGGAAGGGAACGTGCACCGCGTCGAACTTCCCGTAGTACTTGAGCAGCTCGCCCGAGAGGTGGATGCTCGTGCCGTTGCCGTTCGAGGCGAAGTTGAGCTTGCCCGGATTGCGGTGCGCGAGCTCGAGAAGCTCGCGCACGCTCGCGACGGGCGTCTTCGCTGAGACCACGAGCACGTTCGCGCCGCTGCCCACCAGCGCGACCGGGGCGAGGTCCTTCCTCGTGTCGAATGGCAGCGAGCGGTACAGCGACACGTTGATCGCGTTGGGCGGCGCCGCGATGAGGAGCGTGTGTCCGTCGGGGGCGCTCTTCGCGACGAAGTCGGTGCCGATATTGCCGCCGGCGCCGGTCTTGTTCTCGACGATCACCGGCTGTCCCAGGGCTTCCGACAGACGCGGACCCAGAGCGCGAGCGGTGAAATCCGTGATTCCGCCCGGCGGGAACGTGACGACGAGCCGGACCGGCTTCGAGGGATATTGCGCGAGGGCGGAGGCGCAGACTAGTGCCGCGAGCGCGGCCCCTGCAGTCGTTCGCATCACGCCGCTTGTTTCGACGCGGCGCGCGGCTTTTGCAGTCGCGGGAGGACTTCCTTCGCGACGAGCGTGATCTGGTCGACCGCTTCCTCGTGCGTCATGTGGCCCGCGTGCCCCATCATGAGGAAATGGCCGAGGCCGCCGACGTTGTCGGCGAATTCCGCGAGCTGGCCGAGTACGTCGTCGGGCGTGCCGACGAACATGATTCCCGCCTTCACGAGGTCCTCGATCGCGCCGTGGTGGGTGTCGACCGCCTTCCCGTCGCGCGTGGTGGTGGTGCGCTTGCTGCGCGCCTTGATCATGCGCGCCGCGTCCTTCACCGAAAAATATCCGGGCGGCGTGCCGAAGGGCTCGGCGACGCGGCCCGAGGAGCGCAGGTAGCCGACCATGACTTCCGCGCGGCGCATCGCTTCCTTCCGGTCCTGCGCGATCGCGACGATGCCGAGGTAGGAGAAGCGGTCCGGTGCCGGCGCGGGCCGGCCGAGATCGGCGCAGGCATTGCGGTAGTGATCGAACAGATCCTTCGTCTGGAAGCCAGAGAGAAAGGTGCCCAGCACATAGCCGCGCTCGGCGATCTCGCGGATGTTCTGCGGGCTCCTGCCCGTGATCCAGACCGGCGGGTGCGGCTGTTGGTACACGCGCGGCCAGACGTTGACGTTGCGGTACTGGAAGTGCTCGCCCTGCCAGTCGAACGGCCCGTCGACCGAGGTCATCGCGCGGATGATGAGATCGTTCGCTTCCCAGAAGCGGTCCATCTGGCCGACCGCGGAGCGCACCGAGAGCGGTACCTCGGAGGGAACGCCGCCCACCAGCGCCATTTCCCAGCGCGCCAGGGGAATGGCGAAGTCGGTCTTCGGCCGGTCGATGATGCTCACCGGCAGGATGCCGCGCATGGCTTGCTTGAAAATATGTTTTGTAACTCCGTTTCTCAGGCGCAACTCGGCGGGAATGGTCGCCGCGAACTCAACCAGTTTGTGATCGAGCAGCGGCACGCGTGCTTCAATCGAATGAGCCATACTCATGCGGTCGACTTTCGTGAGAATATCCAGCGGCAAATACCCGTTCAGATCGTCCTCCTGGAGGACGCTCAACCAATCGCCGCTTCTTGCGGCGAGGCGGTCGGCTTTCCGGGTGGGCAGGTCGTCAGCTCCGATCTGCTCCGCAGCGTCCGCCGTGAATAGCTTCAGTTTCTCGTGCTGCGGGAACAGCGTGCACGAATTCACGTAACGGTCCGGCCCAGAGAGCGACCAGTGACGCAGAAAGTTTCCGCCGCGCACCCCGTCTGGTACTTGCTTCGCCGCCAAGCCAAAGAATTTCCGCAGCGGAGCCGGCAGGCTCCTGCGACGCTGCTCGGCTTCCACCAGATACCGGTCATAGCCGGCGAACAATTCGTCGCCGCCATCGCCGGACAACACCACTTTCACGTGGTTCGATGCAAGCTTAGAGACCATGTAGGTGGGAATCGCCGACGAATCGCCGAAAGGTTCGTCCAGCGAGGCAACGATGTTCTCGATGATTCCGAGGACATTCGGTTCCAGGATCCATTCGTAGTGATCAGTGCCGAAATGGTTGGCGACCGTCCGCGCGTATTTCAGTTCGTTGTAGTCCTCTTCAGGAAAGCCGATCGAGAACGTCTTCACCCGC
>CAYQVE010000234.1:0-4997 GCA_964420785.1 uncultured Enterobacteriaceae bacterium
CTGCAGAAACTGAAGAGTCAAATCAGCCAATACGCCGACTGGCCCTTTCCGGCTCTCATCGAGGGCGAATCCGGGACCGGCAAGGAAGTGGTAGCGAACCTTCTTCATCGCCTATCCTGGAGGCGCGTGAAGCCATGGTTCGCTCTCAATTGCGCGGCGATCGCGCCGACGCTGGTCGAGCCTACCCTGTTCGGCTACACCAAGGGAGCATTCACCGGCGCGACGCAAAACAAATCGGGCTATTTCGAAGACGCGAGCGACGGAACACTGTTTCTAGATGAGATCGGCGAGCTGCCCCTGGAGCTGCAAGCCAAGCTTCTGCGCGTGCTCGAGAACGGGGAGTTCCAGCGCGTCGGTGAGACCCAGCAGCGTTTCTCCCGTTCCCGGGTGATTGCCGCCACCAATCGCGACCTGCGCCAGGAAGTCAGGAAAGGGAATTTCCGCGCCGACCTGTATCACCGGCTGTCGGTGTTCACGATCGAAGTGCCGTCGCTGCGCGAGATGGACGATGACCGCACGCTGCTGCTCGAGCACTACCGTAAATTCTACGCGGAGCAAGCGAAACTCCCGCCGTTCGCGTTGGACGATTCGGCGCAAAAGGCTTGGCGCGATTATCATTTTCCCGGCAACGTGCGCGAGCTGCGCAACGTCGTCATCAGGCTCACCACGAAGTACGCAGGGCAGAAACTCTCGATTGCGGACCTCGAGCCCGAATTCGATCTGGAAGCGCAGGCCGACGGCGGACCCGGATTGCCGTCGGATCCGGGAACGCTCATCGAGCAGGCGCAGCGCCATCTGCAGCGCGAGCGCAGCTTCAATCTCGACCAGATGCTCAAGGCCTGGGAACAGGGGTACATCGAGGCCGCGATGAAGCTCACACGAGGCAACGTCAGTCAGGCGGCCAAGATGCTCGGCATCAACCGCACGACGTTGTACTCCCGCATGGATTCGGCGCAAAAGCAGCAATAGGGCCGGCGGCCCGCTCCGGGAGGGGACTCGATGTATCTAGACCATTTCGGGTTGAAAGAGCCTCCCTTTCGAATCACGCCCGACACCGATTTCTTCTTTCAGGGCGCCAACCGCGGGGCGACGCTCGAAGCCCTGCTCTACGCCATCACGCACGACGAGGGCATCGTCAAGGTCTCGGGCGAGGTCGGCAGCGGCAAGACGATGCTGTGCCGCGTGCTGATGGAGCGGCTGCCTGCAACGGTCGAAACCATCTATCTCGCCAATCCGTCGCTGTCGCGCGACGAAATCCTATTCGCAATCGGCGACGAGCTGAAACTCCAGCTGGAAAAAGCACAAACAACGCGCATTCTTCGGACACTGCAGGAGCATCTCATCCGGCTCTTCGGCGAGGGCCGCCGGGTGGTGGTGCTGATCGACGAAGCGCACGCGATGCCCGACGAAACGCTAGAGGAGATCCGGCTGTTGTCGAATCTCGAATCGAACCGCCACAAGCTGCTGCAGATCGTGCTCTTCGGGCAACCGGAGCTGGATGAGCACCTGAACACCCCCGGCATGCGGCAGCTGAGGGAGCGCATCACGCAAAGCTTCCAACTGGAGCCTCTGGTGCGCAGCGACATCGAGAGCTACATCGACTTTCGCATGCGCGCCGCCGGCTACCGCGGTCCCAAGGTTTTCAATCCGGGTGCGATCAAGGTCATCGCAAACGCCTCACAGGGCCTCACGCGCCGAATCAACATTCTTTCGGACAAGTCCCTGCTTGCGGCCTTCGCAGCGGGCACCCATGCCATCACCCAGGCTGAGGCCAAGAGGGCCGTGCGCGATACCGAGTTTTATAGAAAGCGGACCGGCATGCAAAGGATATGGATCGGCGCGACTACGCTCGCCGCGGGCCTCGTGCTCGGATGGGGAACGCACATGCTCCTTTCGGCCGGTCGGCCAAACATTGCGTCCGGCCCCCCGCCAGCTGCTGTGAGCCCGGCCGCGGCTGAAACCCCCGCGAAAGCGGCGCCGCTGGCACCCGTCGTGACGGCAGCGCCGGTACAACCGCAAAACGGCTCACTACCGGCGAAACTCCCGGCGTCGGCTGCAAGTGGGCTCGGCCAGGAATCCCTTGCGGCAGCATCGCCCGACGCTGGCCAGGTCCGGCGCAGGGGGCCCTTGCCGCCCGAGCGAGGTGTATTGGTGAGGGAGCGCTTCGCGGCAACGCAGGAGTGGCTTAAAACCGCACCAGGAGACCACTACGCAATTCAGCTCGCTACCGTCAATTCGGAACAGCTCGCACAGTTGGAAGACTTCTTGCTTAGAGTTTCGAAGATGATTCCGGCGCGGGAGCTTTTCGTCTACAGCGTGAAAATTGGCGGTCTGCAGCACTACCGTGTGGCTTACGGATCCTATCCGAGCACGATGCAAGCGCTGGCCGCAATAGAGAGTTTGCCGCCGCTGTTTTCCGCGTACCATCCGTATTATCGGAGCGTGGAAAGAATGCGCAGCCAGAATCGCCAGTAGCCGTGGAGGCACGCGAGTCCTCTGCCGGGCGGGTATGGCGAATCCGGCCCGGGGCATCACAGGCCGGGTCAGCGAAATGTCGAATCCGTGAAATAAGCGGCTTCGCGGTTCTTTTGGTTTGTTAAATCAGCTTGTTACGTGGTACTGTTATACTTCTCCGGAAAAAATGTTTTTGGGTTCAGAAAGGGAATCGGAGGCCATCTTGCGACGCATTTCGCTTGCTGGTGTTTTGTTCGCGCTCGGCGCGTGCTCCCATGCGCCGATTCAGCCATCGGACACGCACCTTCGCGCCGAGGGGCCGGCGCCTTCCGGAACCGTGCCCGCACCCATACAAATTTCGACGATCCTGCCCAAGCCCAAGCCTACACAGCGACCCGAGACCTACAGCGTGGTGGTCAACGCGGTCAGAGCGCAGGAGCTGCTGTTCGCCCTCGCGCGCGATGCCAAGCTGAACATAGACGTTCACCCGGGAATCACCGGAGCGGTCACGCTCAACGCGATCGAGCAGACTTTGCCACAGCTCCTGTCGCGCATTTCCAAGCAGGTCGACATGCGCTGGGAACTGGACGGCCCGAACCTGATCGTCATGCCCGATTTCCCGTATCTGCATACGTACCGGATCGATTACGTCAACATGGAGCGCCTCGCCACCGGAACGGTCGGCGTCTCTTCGCAAATCGGGACCGCCGGCGGCGGGACGGCAGGCGCCGGAGGGGGCGGGGCCGCAGGCGGGGTGGGCGGCGCCAACAGCTCCAGCACCACGGTCCGCAATACGTCAGACAACAAGTTCTGGGCCACGCTCGAGAAGAACGTCAAGGATATCCTGCACGAGACCGACAAGGTCTTGCCCACGGGCGCTCCCCAGCCGACTCTTGTTCAGGCGTTGACAGGCGCGCCCGGAACCGCTCCGCCGGCGCCGACCGCGCCCAACGTCAGCTTCCGGGAAGCGGCATCGGTGATCGTCAACGCCGAAGCGGGCCTCGTCATCGTGCGCGCGACCTCGCGGCAGCATGAAAAGATCCAGGAATTTCTCGACCAGGTCCTGGCGAACGCAAAGCGCCAGGTGCTGATCGAGGCGACGATCGCCGAAGTGCAACTGAACAACCAGTATCAGCAGGGGATCGACTGGACGGCCCTGCGTACGCGAGGGCTCACAACTATCTCGGGCAACCAGATTTCATCCGGCAACGTAACGGCCACGCCCCTCTTTCCGCCCGGTGTTAGCGGACAAGCTCCAGCAGGGAACCTTCCAAGTGCCCCCGCATTCCCAAATCTTCTCACTCTCGCGGTCTCGAGAGGAACCAACATTGCGGGAGTCCTCCAACTCCTCGAGTCCTTCGGTACCGTGCGCGTCCTCTCGAGCCCCAAGCTTTCAGTCCTCAATAACCAGACCGCGCTCTTGCGGGTCGTGGACAATATTGTCTATTTCAACGTTCAGGTGACCCTCGCTGCAGGAAACCTGAATTCGAATCCGGTGACCGCCACCAATACGACACCGGTCACGGTGCCGGTGGGGTTCGTCATGAACGTGACCCCGCAGATCAGCGACAACGACACGATCCTATTGAACGTGAAACCGACTACGACGCGGCTTGTGAAATTCGTGGCGGATCCGAATCCCGCGCTAAAGTTGGCGGGGGCGGAGAATCTGGTTCCGCAATTGCGCATGCGCGAGATGGAGTCGCTGATCAAAGTCAACAGCGGACAAATCGCCGTGCTGGGCGGGTTGATCGAGGATTCGGTCAACGATGCAGAGGACACTATACCGATCATCAACAGCATCCCGATCATCGGTTCGCTTTTCAGCTCGCGCAACCGCAACAACACCAAGACCGAGCTGGTCGTTTTTCTGCGCCCCGTCGTGATAAGAGATCCAAGCATCGACGGCGACTTCCGCTCGTTCCGAACCATGATTCCGGGTGAAGACTTCATTTCGCGGCCCAACCCTGGCAAGGCGGGGATTCCCGAGTTCTCGAGATGAGCCTGCTCCTCGAAGCGCTCAAGAAAGCCGAGCTCGCCAAGCAGGTCGCCAAGGCGGAGGCACCCTCTCCGGAGCCCAAGGCCGAGCCGGCCAAGCCCGTGATGACCCGGGAGAAGCTGCCGGACATCACGCAGCCGCTTGAGATTCTCACCGACGACTTGCCCTCCTCGGAGGCGAAGGCTGCGGAGACAGCCGCAACAAGACCCGAATTTTCGCTTCAGGAAGAGGGGGCGTTCGAGCCCGCGCCGCAACCGATCCCTTCGACGAGCGAGCTCGCACGCACGGCTGAGCGCGCACAAGCGCAACAGCTTTTTCAGGTGAAGGAGATGGACTACAACCCGCGTCGGCCGTTTTATCTCACTCTGGGCGCGCTCGCCTTCGTCGGATTGTGCTACGCCCGCTATGTTTTGGGGGCAATGCGCCCGAAGTACGCGCTTCCTCCGGGATTTCAAAGCCCCCCGGTCCCCAACCCCCCCCCCCCCCCCCCGCCCCCCCCCCCCGCCCCGACACCCCCCCCGCCCCCAGCCCCCCCCCCCCGCCC
>CAYQVE010000235.1:0-4991 GCA_964420785.1 uncultured Enterobacteriaceae bacterium
CGCAATCGAGGCCTCTGTCGAGCATCGCGCGTGCCACCAGGGCGCTGGTGGCCTCGCGAACACAGGTGCAGTACAGATACAACTTCCGGCCATCGGGCGCGGGCTGGTCGAACAGCGCCGCCACCCCGGGCTCCAGCCTGCGCGATCCTTGAATGCGCGTCGATTTGGGGTCATAGTAACCGTGGCTGCGAACGTCGTAGATCAGGGCCCCACTGTCGAACATGGCGCGTGCTGCTTCGGAAGGTTCCACCGCAGGAACGACGCGAAGCCTTCGCGCCTTGCGCCAACGGAGAATCCGAACGACGCAGTATGCTGCCGCGCCGGCGCCCGCAGAGCAGAGGCCCGAGAGCTACACGGTCAAGCGCGGCGATACCCTTTACAGCATCGCGCTCGACAACGGGCTGGACTATCGGGACATCGCCGCCTGGAACAACATCACCGATCCCGCCGCCATCAAGGCCGGGCTGGTCCTGCGCATGCGGCCGCCGGGTCCGGTGGCGGCGGCGCAGCCGGAGGCCGGGACGCAGGCCCAGCCGGAGGCCCGCGTGCAGGTGCAGCCGGTGACCGTGCCGGGCGCGGTGGAAGCACGCTCGCTCGGCGGGGACTCGCGGGCAGGGACGGACCCGCCCCGAGCTGGGAGCGAGCTCCTCAAGACCGCTCCCAAAGCGATGAAGCTGCCCTTTTCCGAGGAAAACCTCGCGATGCTGTTGCGGCAGGCCCCGCCGCAGCCGGCGGCCGAACCGCCTCCGCCGCAGCCTAGCGCCGAGGAAGGGCAAGACACCGTGGCGTGGATCTGGCCGGCCGCGGGCCGTGTTCTCGCGGGATTCTCCGAAGCGACCAACAAAGGGGTGGACATCCTCGGCAAGGTCGGTGATCCGGTTTTTGCCTCGGCGTCTGGACGCGTCGTCTACAGCGGTACGGGGCTGCGCGGCTACGGCAAACTCGTCATCATCAAGCACAACCAGACCTATCTGTCCGCCTACGCCCACAACAGCAACCTGCTGGTGAAGGAAGGACAAAATGTGGTGAGGGGGCAGAAGATCGCCGAAATCGGCAATACCGATTCCTCCCAAGCGAAGCTTCATTTCGAGATCCGGCGCCTCGGCAAACCGGTCGATCCACTGAAGTTCCTGCCGGACCGGCCGTCGTGAATTCGCGCGCGCCCGAGCAGGAACTCCACGCGGATTGGGCCGGGAGTGACCTCGCCGGCGCCGTCGAGCCGGCCCCCGAGGTCCCCGAGGAGCCCGGGCGCTCGGCGCCTGATGGAGCAGCGCAAGCCCCCTCGCGCGCGGAGCCGGGTGAAGATGCACCGGAGGCCGACCCCCTCAGCGACGCAACCCAGCTCTATCTGCATCAGATCGGTCTCAACCGCCTGTTCACGCCGGCGGAGGAGCTGCATTTTGCCAGGCGTACCGTCGCCGGGGATTTCTCCGCCCGGCAGAAGATGATCGAGCACAACCTGCGTCTGGTAGTCAACGTCGCCAAGGCTTATCTCAACCGAGGCATGCCGCTTCTGGACCTCGTGGAGGAAGGCAACCTCGGGCTGATGCACGCGCTAGACAAATTCGATCCCGAGCGTGGTTTTCGGTTTTCCACGTACGCCACATGGTGGATCCGGCAAAACATCGAGCGCGCCATCATGAACCAGTCGCGCACGATCCGGCTGCCGGTGCACGTGATCAAGGAGCTGAACACGGTTCTTCGCGCGAAGCGGCACTTGGAGGTGCATGCCGAGCGCGAGCCGACCGCGGAGGACATCGCGCACCTCGTCGGCAAGGACACCGATGAAGTGCTGTGGTTGCTGTCGCGCGGCGAGCACATCGCTTCCCTCGATGCGCCGCTCGACGTCGATCCGATGCGCTCGATCGGCGAGTCGATCGCCGATGAGAACAGCATGAGCCCGGAGCTGCAGCTGCATGCGAACGAAATCGAGTCGCTCGTTCGTGAATGGCTCGCGCAGTTGAACGACAAGCAGCGCGCCGTGATCGAGCGGCGTTTTGGCTTGAACGGAAGGGAATTGCTCACGCTCCAGCAGCTCGCCTCGCGGCTCATGCTGACGCGCGAGCGCGTGCGCCAGATTCAGCTCGAAGCTCTCTCGCAGCTGCGGCGCATCCTGCGCCGGCGCGGCCTGTCGAAGGACGTTCTTCTCTAGATCAGCGGACGTCGTCCCTGATGGTGTTGGGGGGATTGCGCTTCAGGGCAGTGCTGTCGTCTTCATCGTCGATGGCCCGCGCGAACTCGATGTTCTTCGTTAGTTCCTCCAGGTACAGGTGCTGCCCGCCGAAGTGATCCCGCGCGTACTTGTGGGCTCCGCCGAGGTCCGCGTCGAGGCGCCGGCTCGCGCCCTGATAGAAGTGCGGTGTTTTCCTCACCAGGTCTCCTCCCGATTCGTAAAGGACTTCTTCTTTTCCGTCCGGAAGACGCTTGCGGGCGATGCCGCCTGCGAGGAATTCCGGATAGAGCCGGTCGCGGCATTTTTCCAGGTAGCAGCGATCCGACATCTGCGCGATGATGTCCGCCGAGCCGAGCAGGCTGCCGAGCAGCTTGTAGCCGAGAGACGGCACATTGATTTCGGAGACCGGGATCTCGTAGCCGGTGAAGTGGATCAGCGAGGCAGCGACGTCGGCCACCTCGCCCATGCCGATCTTGGGCAGGTAGTCCCTGAGAAAACGCGCGCCGCGGGACACGTGGGTCAGCGTCAGTTCGCCTCCGTTCTTGTGCTGCCTGTCGTCGAGCGTTCGTATGTAACCGCAGTCGTGGAACAGGGCCGTGATCACGCCCAGCCGGAACATGGCCGCATCGAGCGGCTCCAGACCCATTCGCGCGCGCTCGTAGCCGTCGATCAGTCGCGCCATCGCGAGGGTGACCTCGAGCACGTGCTGGATGTCGTGATAGGCGGTATCGCAGGCGTGGTACCCCGGGCGGTCCCCGCGATACATCGCCGTGAGGTCCCGGAAAGCCCGGTCGATCTGAGCGGTCGCCGACCGGGGATACAGCTCGAGGAAAATCCGGTCTACTTCCGAGTTGACGAGCGCAGAGTCGGTGGTATTTACCCGGCAAGAAACATCGTACTCGTTGCCGCGGCGGTTCGCTTCCACTTGAATTGCGTCCTCCGGGTGGCTTGCCCCAGGGGCAAACAAATGCATTCTACCGCCGATTTTTCGGCGAAAACGTGAATTCTTGGCATTCGCGACTGTTTTCTCTAGATCGGTCGGCTAGGTCTTGAGAGTAAAGGGGTTGAAGTCCGTGTCCCTGTCGTAGTAATCCTCCTGTTCGGCGCGCTTCAGCCAGCCGACCACGGCGTATGTCAACGGTGTGAACGCCACTTCCAATCCGACTTTGGAAACGAACTGGACCAGCATGATCTGCGGCAGCCTGTCATCGGGTATCAGCCCGCTCCCATAGAACGCGAACGGATAGAAGATCAGGGAATCGACGCCCTCGCCGAAGATCGTTGATCCGATGGTGCGCGTCCACAGCCACCGGCCGCGCGTGAGAATTTTCATTTTCGCGAGCACGAATGAGTTGACGAATTCCCCGCACAGGAACCCGACCAGGGAAGCTGCTGCGATGCGCCAGGTCAAGCCGAAGGCGATTTCGTAGGCCGCCTGGTTCTTCCAGAAAGGCGCCGGGGGCAAGCCGACCACGATCCAGGCCATGAAAGCGGCGAACGCGAGACCTGCGAAACCGGCCCAGATCACGCGTCGGGAACGGGCGTAGCCGTAGACCTCGGTGAGGATGTCGCCGAAGACGTAGGAAATCGGGAAAAACAGCACGCCGGCCCCGAACGACACCACCCCGATCAGGGGAAACTGAACTTGAGAGATCTTGGCAGGGCCGATCAGGTTCGAGCAGATCAGCACCGTGACGAAAGCGGCCATGACGAACTCGTAGTAGCGATAGGAACGCGGGTTCATGAGTCTTCCCTGCTGTTACTTGGCTGCGGAGCGGGCAGTCCGGGCCTCGCCCGGGCGAGCTCCATGGCGAGATCCATCACCGCCGCGGCGTAGAGATTGGATCGGTTGTAGCGCGTCAGGACGAAAAAATTCTGAAGTGTCACCCGAAAGTCGGAAGGCTGGCCCGGCGTTTCCAGCTCGATCAACGCGCAGCGCGTGTCGGGAGGCACGGGAACGGCGAGTTTCACGCCGAACCCGGCAAGCTCGGCGGCGCGATTGGCCGGAGTGACTCCCCCTTCGGCGAGCTTGCGCCAGCCTTCTCCGCTCACCTCGGCGGGGAAACCTACCGGCTCTCCCCGAACCCAACCGTGCGCCTTCAGGAAATTGCCGATGCTGCCGATGGCGTCCGCGGCGCTCGTCGCTAAATCGCTCAGTCCGTCACCGTCGTAGTCCACCGCGAAACGCCGGTACGACCCCGGCATGAACTGTGGAATCCCGATGGCCCCCGCGTACGATCCCTTGACGCGCAGGGGATCGATTCCCGCCTCCCGGCTGAGCATCAGGTAGTTCTCCAGCTCGCCGCGGAAGAACTGCGCGCGCTTCGGATAATCGAACGCGAGCGTGGCGAGGGCATCGATCACCCGATAGGTCCCGATATTGCGGCCGTAAGTGGTCTCCACACCGATGATGCCCACGATGATTTCCTCGGGCACGCCGAATTCGCTTGCGGCCCGCGCGAGGGGTTGGGCGTTGCGGTTCCAGAACTGAACGCCCGCTTCGACGCGCTGGGAGTTGATGAATATCGCCCGGTAAGCCTGCCAGGATGCGAGCGCGGTTTCGGCGGGCTGCTCCATCGCCTTGATGATCGCGGGCTGGAACTGCGCCTTGCCGAAGACGCGGTTGAGCTCCCTGCGGGTGAAGCCATGCTTCTTCACCATTTCGGCGATGAACTGCTTCACCTCCCTGCGGTGCGGGTAACCCGGAGGATCTGCAGCGGCGGCCGCGCCGATCAGCAGCGCGAGGGCCGCGGCGGCGAAGAACCCGTGACTGGCCCTCAAGGACTGAATTCCCGAACCAAATGCTTCAATCGGGCGA
>CAYQVE010000236.1:0-4891 GCA_964420785.1 uncultured Enterobacteriaceae bacterium
CCGATGACGATGACGACGAAGGCGAGGATGAGGATGTTCTCGCCCATGCCGACCTGCACCGCGAAGAGCGGCCCGAGCAGCGCGCCCGCGACGGCGCACAGGCCGGCGCCGACGCCGAACAGCAGCGTGAATAGCCAGGGGATGTTGACCCCCATCGCGAGCGCCATTTCGCGGTTGGACGCGCCCGCGCGCACCAGCATGCCGATGCGCGTGCGCGCGACGAGCAGGTACAGGGCGCCGGCCACTGCAGCACCGATGCCGATGATCAGGAGCCGGTAGGCGGGGTAGACCATGCCCGGAAACAACTGCACGGGTCCCGAGAGCTCAGCGGGCACCGAGAGCGGCATGTCCGGACCCCAGATGATGCGCACCGCTTCGTTGAGGATCAGGATGAGCGCGAAGGTCGCGAGCACCTGGGACAGGTGGTCGCGCGCGTAGAGCGTGCGCAGCACCGACATCTCGAGCAGCATGCCGAGCAGTGCGGCGGCCGGGATCGCGAGGAGCACGCCGGCGACGAACGAGCCGGTCGCCTGGACCAGGGTCGCGGCGAGGAAGGCCCCCAGCATGTAAAGGGAGCCGTGCGCGAGGTTGATCATGTCCATGATGCCGAAGACGAGCGTGAGTCCCGCTGCGAGCAGGAACAGCATCAGCCCGAACTGCAGCCCGTTCAGCGACTGCTCGACGATGAGGATCCAGGACATGAAATGAGAAGGGGGCGCTTTACGCCCCCTTTATTCTCTTTCAAGGATTTGCTATTTCATAGAACATTCTTGAACGTAGGCGTCGCCGCGGTCCTTGAATATCGTTCCCATGGTCTTGTTGACCAGGCGACCCTGCGAATCCTTCCCCACCACGCGGAGGTAGTAGTTCTGGATCGGGTATTGGTTGCGGTTGAACCTGAACGAACCGCGCACCGATTGGAACTTCGCCGCCTTGAGCGCCTTGCGCACGGCTTCGGTGTCCTCGATCCTGCCCTTCACTTCGCGAACCGCGGAATCGACGAGGAGCGCCGTGTCGTAACCCTGCGAGGCGTATACGGTGGGAAGCCGCTTGTACTCCTTTTCGAACTCCGCGACGAATTTCCGGTTGGCGGCGTTGTCGAGGTCGAGCGCCCAGTGCGCGGCGTCGAAGGTGCCGAGCATGGAATCGCCGACCGCGCGGATGATGTCCTGATCGGACGAAAAACCGGGCGTGATCAACTGCACGTCCTTCGAAAGTCCGGCGGCGACGAACTGCTTGATGAAATTCACGCCCATGCCGCCGGGCAGGAAGATGTACACGGCCTCGGGCTTCGCCGCGCGCACCTGCGCGAGCTCCGCCGAGTAGTCGAGCTGCCCGAGCTGCGTATACACCTCGCCAGCGATCGTGCCCTTGTAGAAGCGCTTGAAGCCTTCGAGCGAGTCCTTGCCCGCCTGGTAGTTGGGCGCGAGCATGTACCCCGTCTGGTAGCCCCGCGTCGTCGCGTACTGTCCGGCGGCCTCGTGGTAGGCGTCGTTCGGCCATGACGCCGCGAAGAAATACGGATTGCACTGCTTGCCGGCGAGGGGCGAGGGCGCGGCATTCGGGCTCACGTAGATGATCTTGTTCTCGAACGCCACCGGCACGGACGCGAGCATGATGTTGGAGAACACGAACCCGGTGAGGAAGTTCACCTTGTCGAGCTTGATGTTCTTCTCGGCCAGCTGCCTCCCGACGTCGGGCTTGAACTGGTCGTCGCCGACGACGACTTCCGCGGGTAGGCCGCCGAGCCTTCCCCCGTTCATCTTCACCGCGAGCAGGAATGCGTCGCGGATGTCGACGCCGAGCGCGGCGCTCGGGCCCGAGAGCGTGCTGATGAAGCCGACCTTCACCTTGTCGGCTGCCTGGACCGGCAGCGGGAGCCATCCCGCGACGGCCCAAACGAGTACTGGGGCGAGCAATTGCCTGGTCATGACTGCCCTCTCCTGAGGCATGGTAGAAACGCAGACCATATGTGCGCGCGAACGGGAAGTCAAGCCGCCGGGGTCCGTCCCCGCACGGCGCTGCGGCGGCGAAGCGTGACAAAAGGGAGCCGCCGGCCTACAATGCTTTAGGCTTAATATATTCAAGGTCAAAGCATCTGTGCTTCGCGTCACCGCGATCGACGCTTCCAACGGAGCCCGCCCGCGCCGCGCCGACCGCGAAACGAGCGCGCGGGCCGACGACCATCGCGCCTTGCGCCTGTGGCTGCGTCTGCTGACCTGCACGCAGCTGCTCGAGCGCCACATGCGCAACCTCCTGCGACTGCGCTTCGGGACGACGCTGCCGCGCTTCGACCTCATGTCGCGGCTCGAGCGCTACCCGGAAGGCCTCAAGATGAAGGAGCTTTCGCACCACCTGATGGTGACCGGCGGAAACGTGACCGGCATCGTCGACCAGCTGGTGACGGAGAAGCTGGTCGAGCGCCTGCCCGAGCCGGGTGACCGCCGCGCCTTCCGCGTACGCCTTACCCGTGCCGGAGACGAGGCGTTCGGCAAAATGGCGCGGGCGCACGAGGAATGGATCGTCTCGGTGCTCTCCGGCTTGAGCCGCAAGGAGCACGCCGAGCTGTTCCGGCTGCTCGCCAAGGTGAAAAGCCACGCGCTCGGGATCACGGAGCGAAAGGACCGCCCATGAAGGAAACCGGGCTTGCGGGATACCGGCCGGAGCATTTCCGGTGGCGCGCCGAGGATCGCGTCGGGGTGATCACCCTCGATCGGCCGGAAAAGAAGAATCCGCTCACCTTCGAATCCTACCGCGAGCTGCGCGATCTTTTCCGGCGGCTGCGCGACGCGCGCGACATCAAGGCGGTGGTCGTGACGGGCGCAGGCGGCAATTTCTGCTCCGGCGGCGATGTGCACGAGATCATCGGGCCGCTCACGAAGATGAGCGAGCCCCAGCTGCTGGAATTCACGGGCATGACCGGCGACCTGGTCAAGGCGATGCGCCGCTGCCCGCAGCCGGTCCTCGCCGCCGTGGACGGCGTGTGCGCCGGCGCCGGCGCGATCATTGCGCTGTTTTCGGACCTGCGCTATGGCACGCGCAACGCCAGGGTGGCCTTCCTCTTCACGCGCGTCGGGCTCGCCGGCTGCGACATGGGCGCTTGCGCCATGCTTCCCCGCATGATCGGCCAGGGACGCGCAGCCGAGCTCCTGTATACCGGCCGGGCGATGTCCGGCGAGGAGGGTCTCGCCTGGGGTTTCTTCAATGCGCTCGCCGAACCCGACCAGGTGCTGAAGACCGCCCTCGATGCCGCGCAGCAGCTCGCAACTGGCCCGACTTTCGCCCACGGCATGACCAAGAAAATGCTGCGCGAGGAATGGGCGGTGGGTCTCGACGAGGCGATCGAGATGGAGGCCCAGGCGCAGGCGATCTGCATGCAGACGCGCGACTTCCGTCGAGCGTACCAGGCCTTTGTCGCAAAAAAGAGGCCGGTCTTCGAGGGCGATTGAGGTTTCATGGACCGATTCGCGCATCTGGATTGGCCCTTCTTCGAGCCGCGGCACGCGGAGCTCGCGCGCCGCGCGGAATCTTGGGCCGCGGCGAACCTGGGGTACGCGCACGACGCGGACGAGGACGCCGTCTGCCGGCGACTGGTGAAGGAGATGGGCGCGGCGGGATTCCTTGCGCATTGCGCGCCTCTGGACTCGCGTTTCGACGTGCGCTCGCTCGCGCTGCTGCGCGAGGTATTCGCTTTCCACGCGGGCCTCGCCGACTTCGCGCTCACCATGCAGGGACTGGGCAGCGGCCCGGTCGCGCTCGCCGGCACGGAGGCGCAGAAGAGCCGCTATGTTGGGCGCGCCGCCAGGGGCGAGGCGATCGCAGCCTTCGCGCTTTCCGAGCCGGAGGCGGGCTCCGACGTGGCGGCGCTGTCCACGCGGGCACGGCGCGATGGCGCGCACTACGTTCTCGACGGCTTGAAGACCTGGATCTCGAACGGCGGCATCGCCGACTTCTACATCGTGTTCGCCCGCACGGGGCAGGAGTCCGGAACAAAGGCCATCTCAGCGTTCGTCGTCGACGCAGACGCGCCGGGCCTGTCCATCGCGGAGCGCATCGAGATCGTCGCACCGCATCCGATGGCGACCCTGAGTCTCTCCGGTTGTCGCGTGCCGGCGGCGAACCTCCTGGGAGGCGAAGGCGAGGGGTTCAAGCTCGCCATGCGGACGCTCGACATCTTCCGCACCGGCGTCGCGGCCGCGGCGCTCGGCTTCGCACGACGCGCGCTGGCGGAGGCGCTCGACCGCTCGCGCGCTCGCAAGATGTTCGGGCAGACGCTCGCCGACTTCCAGATGACGCAGGCGAAGATCGCCGACATGGCGACCGGAATCGACGCGAGCGCACTGCTCGCATACCGCTCGGCCTGGACACGCGACGTGCAGCAGAGGCGCGTGACGCGCGAGGCCGCCATGGCGAAAATGCACGCAACCGAAACGGCTCAGGAGGTGATCGACGCCGCGGTGCAGATCCTCGGGGGGCTGGGCGTGATGCGCGGCCACCCGGTGGAGAGGCTCTATCGCGAGGTGCGCGCGCTGCGCATCTACGAGGGCTCCACCGAGGTGCAGAAGCTGATCATCGCCCGCGAGCTCCTGAAGGAATAGCGTGGGGGCCGCAGACAGGACAATGGGCAGCACCGCGCACATCGACAGCTTCGCGCGTGACAATCTGCCGCCGCGCGAGCAATGGCCCGAGCTGATCTTCGACCTGCCTGAGCTGCGCTATCCCGGCCGTCTGAATTGCGCGACCGAGCTGCTCGATCGGGCGCTGGAGCGCGGTTGGGGACCGCGTGTCGCCCTGCGCTTTCAGGAGGGTGAGCTCAGCTATGCACAGCTGCTCGAGCAGTCCAACCGCGTCGCCCGGGCGCTCGCCGAGGACATGGGTCTCGCACCGGGCA
>CAYQVE010000237.1:0-4890 GCA_964420785.1 uncultured Enterobacteriaceae bacterium
ACGCAGAGACTGTGCTCGCCCTTCAGGCAAAACTCGCAGCTGTAGTCGGAGATCCCGGGGTTGATGAGGACGCGCTCTCCCGGCCGGACGGCCGTCACTCCGGCGCCCACCGATTCTACGACGCCGGCCCCGTCCGCACCGAGAATATGCGGCAACGACTTCGGCAGGCCCGGGAGCCCCTGGATGACGCAGAGATCGAGATGATTGAGGGCCGCCGGCTTGGGGGGCACGACAGGCGCGGCAGTCGCGCTTTGGCCCGCGACGGTGTCACTGAAATTTTTTGCGCCTGCGGCGGCCGCCACGGGGGCCGCAGCTGCCGGGGCGGGCGTGGGGGCGGCGGACTTCACCGAACCGGGGCGGAGCACCATGGTTTTTTCGAAATCCGCCGCCTTGGCTTGTCCCGCCACGGCTTCGTTCACGTACTTCAGTTTGTACTTGCCGAGCTCGATGATGTCGTTATTCTGCAGGAAGTGCTTCTTGATCGGTTGGCCGTTGACCACGGTGCCGTTGGTACTGCCGAGATCCTCGAGAAACGAGTCCTGCAGGATGGTGACGATGACTGCATGTTCCCCGCTCACTGCCAGGTTATCGATCTGGATGTCGTTGTGCGGCTTGCGGCCGATGGTGGTACGTTCCTTGGTCAGAGCGATTTCCTTGAGGACCAGGCCGTCCATACTGAGTATCAGCTTCGCCATAGCAGTATCCCTCTGCTCAAACTATTTCAAGCTATTTGAACCAGCTCATCATCTTGCCAACGATGCCGCGCGGCGCGGGGTAGTCCCGCAGCACCCGGACCAGTATCACCGAAATATTGTCTCGGCCTCCGTTGTCATTGGCCGTTTGCACCAGGTGCTGCGCACATAGTTTCAAATTGGAGCTAAGCGTCTGCAGCGCGAGCCCGATGTCGTCGTCGCTCACCATATCACAAAGGCCGTCCGAACAGAGCAGATAAATGTCTTCCGGCTGCGTCTCGTAGTCGTGGATTTCCGCTTCGACGATAGGATCGATACCGAGCGCGCGCGTAACCAGATTCTTGTTCTGCGACTGCCGGGCCTGTTGCGGTGTGATCACGCCACTGTCGATCTGCTCCTGGAGTAGGGAATGATCCTTGGTCACCTGGCGGAGCTCACCGCCGCGCAGCCGGTAAAGCCGCGAATCCCCAATGTGCGCGACGGTCATCTTGTTGTCGTAGAACAGGGCGACGACCAAGGTCGTCCCCATGCCCGCATACTGAGGCTGGCTTTGTGCGGCCTGGTAGATAGACGTGTTCGCTTTGGCGATCTGTTCGTGCAGTAACTGATGGGCGACCAGCTGGCCGCTGTGTGCGTCAACCTCGTACGGGGTTCTCTTCTCCAGCAACTGCTGCAGCTCGGTAATGATCACCGTCGTGGCCATGCCGCTCGCCACTTCGCCCGCGTTGTATCCCCCCATGCCGTCGGCCAGTACGACGAGGCCCTGGTCCCCATCGGACGCGATCGAGTCCTCGTTATGGGACCTGACCATTCCGGGATCGGTACAACTCGCGACTTCAAGCGCTCCCGACAAAGTCATGATGCTTCGACGAAAGTCACAGGCTGATGTCGACACCGGCGCCGACCGCCGCAGCGGAAGGACCGCCCACAGTAGCTCGCAACGCTCCCGCGAATTCTTCGCCCGTCTGGTAACGCTCGCCCGCGTCCTTGGCCATCGCCTTGTCCAGGAAGGCGACCAGCGCCGGCGGCAGGGTCGGGTGGTACTGCAGGATATCCGGCGCATGTTCGTTGGCGATCCTGTACATGAGTTGCGCCATCGAATCTCCCTCGAAGGGCAGTTTGCCGCAAACGAGCTGATACAAGCTCACCGCCAGCGAGAACAGATCGCTGCGCCCGTCGATCTTCTTGCCCTGGAGCTGTTCCGGTGACATGTAGGACGGGGTACCGAGCACCATTCCGGTTTTCGTCTTGGACGAATCCGTAATGCGGGCGATTCCGAAATCGGTCACCTTGACGGTGTCGCTTTGAGGTTCGTACATGACGTTGGCCGGCTTCACGTCCCGGTGCACCACATTCTGCCTGTGCGCGTACCCGAGCGCGTCGGCCACCCTCGCCACAATCGAGATGACCTTGTCGGTCGAGAGGGTGCTGCCTGGCTTGGTGAACGGAACCAGATCCTGACCCTTCAGGAGTTCCATGGCGATGAAGCACAGGTCGTGCTCCTCGCCCGCGTCGAAGATGGTCACGATGTTCGGGTGACTCAGGCGCCCCGCGGTTTCGGCTTCGCGAAAAAAGCGCTCCTTGACCTCGACGAGCTCGTCCGCTTCGAATTCCTGGGAAAGCGCCATGGTCTTGATCGCCACGACTCGTCCGATTTTCGGATCCTTGCCGAGATACACGGCGCCCATTGCGCCCTTCCCGAGCTCCTTTTCCACTCGGTAGCGACCGAGCATCGGCTTCTCGGCGCCCCCGCCGAGCGCGAGGGTCCCGCCGGGGTGGGTCTGCGCGCCACCGAGAACAAGGGTTTCCGACATCTGCTTGGCGCGCGACAACCTCACGTCGAGGTCGCGGAACTTCGAGTTGTAGTCGGCCATATAGCGGAATACGGATTCGGCCTTGTTGAACTGGCGCTTGCGCTCGAAGTCGAGGGCCAGGTTGTACAGGTTATCCATCACCGCTTCGGACATCGGCACCTGGCGGAACTTGTCCCAGGCAAGGTCGAGCTGCCCCTGCGCCTGGTAGGCGATCCCGAGCATGCGATTCGACTCGGCTGAGCTCTCGTCGGACTTCTGCTTGCCGCGCTCCGTAACGACGAAGCGCTTGGTCACGAGCAGGACGTGGCCGACGACCAGGAGAGTGAGCGGCAGCATCAATTGCAGCCACAAGCCCTGGCCGGTCATGAGCACAAAGTGTGTCGCGAGCAGGAGCGCAACGACTCCGGCGCTGAGCGCGGCGCCAAGACCGGCGGACAGTTTCGGCAGCAGTGCGATCAGATAGACCGCAATGGTCAGATACACCAGCCTTTCGACGACCCAGCCCCAAGTCGGCGCGACGAAGAAATGCCCCTGCAGGAGCGACGAGACCGTATGCGCCTGAAGCTCGACAGCCGGCATGGCTGGATTCACCGGCGTCACGAATACGCTGCCCACCCCGGCAGCGGTCGGTCCGATCAGCACGATCTTGTCGCGGTATTTTTCCAGCGGGATCTTGCCGCTCGCCACGTCGTAGAACGAATCCTCCTGAATGGCCGGCCTGCCGTCGCGATCCTTGTAGAAATACGTGAACATCTGCATCGTCGGATCCGCGCTCACGCGGAAATTGCCGATCTGCAGCGCTTCGCCGGGACGGATCCTGATGTCCTTGGCGGTCAGGTTGAGGCTCCTTGCGACCATCATGACCGCCAGCGACGGATAGTATTCATCGTAGTAGGTGATGGCGAGTGCTTCGGTGCGGATCGCCCCGTCCACGTCGGGCACCGAGTTCAAATGCCCCACCGCGGCCGCAGCCGCGCCCAAGCTGTCCACAATCGGGACTTCGACGGCGCTCGTGAAGAGCGGCAAATCGCCGCTTCCGCCCTGGATCGAGAGGGCGTTCTTGCGCACGAATTCGGGAAGAGGCTTGTCGGGCTTGCCAAGCGGCTCGCCGAACGTGAACAGCAGCGGCAGCACCACGTTGCCCGCCTTGGCCAAGCTCTCGGCGAGCTTCCTGTCGGTGTTGAGTGCGCTCTCGGCTTCCTGCAGCGTCGCGCCGATTTGAAGCAGCTCGGGCGATACGCCGCGGGGCGGCGCGCTCGGATCGGTGTTCACCGGCACGAGCCGCTGGTAGGCCTCGAGAAGCCTGTTGACATAGGCGAGGCCCGGATCGAGCTGCGGCTCAGAGAAAAAAACCGTATAGCCGATGACTTTGGCCTTCGCCTCCGCGAGGCGTTCGATCATCTTTGCATGCGTCTCGCGCGACCATGGCCAGCGACCGATATTGTCGATGCTACGCTTGTCGACCGCGATCACGGAAATCTTGTCCGACGGGGTTCGCGCGGAGGCCCGGACCGCCCAGTCGTACGCGTAGCGCTCGAGGGCCTCGATCAGCTGGGTCCCCCCCGCCGCGAGCAGCACGAGCGACACCCCCAGGCAGAGAAACCAGTCTTTTTTCCAGAAGCCCGCTTTGGTCATTGCCTCTCCCGCTTATTCTTATTGTTGTTCAACGAGGGGATGCGCCCCGAGTGCTCACGCATTTTACGCTAACCACCTTTGAGGAGCGGTAAGTTACTGAATAAACAATGCTCTAGGCCACATTTTTACAGTGAATATTGGGGGCAGTCAAATTTTC
Source organism: uncultured Enterobacteriaceae bacterium (assembly GCA_964420785.1). Lineage (GTDB taxonomy): Bacteria > Pseudomonadota > Gammaproteobacteria > Burkholderiales > SG8-39 > VBDM01. The sequence goes on from CAYQVE010000237.1 coordinate 4,299, forward strand.
TCTTCGGCGGCGAATCCGGTAGGCGACCGGCGCCGTGAACCCGCGCGGTGGTCTGCAGATCTCTACAACGCCAGCGGAAAGAACGCGCGACGAAGCGTCGCGCCAGCCGAGCCGGCGCCGCTCAGGCGCGAGTCAGCTTCCGAGCACGGTGCCCGGAGTGAGGTCGTTCTGGGCTACGAGTTCGGCCGCGGATACTTTCTTGCCGTCTTCGTGCTTTGCCTTGAGGACCTCGATTCGTCCTCCCTGAGCGGTCACGAAGAAACTCGCAGCGCCGATTTCGGAAATCTCGCCGATCTTGCCTTTTACCGCGCCGAAAGTGCGGAACACATTTTTGCGGCTGTCGAAGATCTGCAGTTTCTTTCCGTTCAAAGTAGTCCAGGCGCCGGGGGCGGGATTGCAGCCGCGAATCAGGTTGTAGACGAAATCGACGTGGCTCGCCCAGTTGATTTTCGCCTCGGCGGCGCGGCACCAGCCTTCGTAGCTCGCGCGGGCTTCGTCCTGAACCGCTTCGCGGTGCTTGCCCGACATCACCAGGTCGGCCGCGTCGAGCATCGCCGCGACCCCCATCGGGAACAGGCGGTCGAAATAGACG
>CAYQVE010000238.1:0-4887 GCA_964420785.1 uncultured Enterobacteriaceae bacterium
GGCGAGGACTTTTTCGCCGGCCGTCCTCGCGCGGGCATAGAAGCGCCCCGGCATGAGCCGGGCGAGATAGCGGTTCAACGCGCCCACAGCGGGGGAAATGGACATGTCGTTGTCGTTCAGGATCACGAGCAGATCGGTGTCCATCACGCCGGCGTTGTTGAGGGCCTCGAAGGCCATGCCCGCCGACATGGCGCCGTCGCCGATCACCGCTACGACGTGGCGCTTCTTCTCGCCGGTATCGCCTTTCAGTCTCGCGCCCTGCGCCATGCCGAGCGCCGCGCTCACCGAGGTGCTCGAATGGGCGGTTCCGAAAGTGTCGTACTCGCTCTCGCTGCGGCGCGGGAAGCCCGAGATGCCCCCGCTCATGCGTATGCGACTCATCGCTTCACGGCGGCCGGTGAGAATCTTGTGCGGATACGTCTGGTGTCCCACGTCCCAGACGAGTCGGTCGTAAGGCGTGTTGAAGACGTGATGCAGCGCGATGGTCAGCTCGACCGTCCCCAGGTTGGAGGACAGATGGCCGCCAGTCTGGCTGACCGATTCCAGAATGAACGTGCGCAGCTCGTCTGCGAGCCGCCGCAGCCCGCGTCGGTCCATGGCGCGAAGGGCCGCCGGATCGTCGATGGTTTTCAGCAGCTCGTATGCGGCCGGATCGTATTCGGTCGACCTGGTCTCGGGTTTGCTGCCGGGAAGATCCGCTTTTCCGATCGCGCTCATGGAGGCGAATTATCCCGCAAACAGGGAAACTTGTCCGATTCGAACGCGACTCTTCCGCAGCTAGAACTCGCGCAACACGATGAAATCGGCTAGCTGCGCGAGCCTTCGGGCGCCGCCGTGCAGCTCCGACAGGGCCGCCTGCGCCTCTTCGCGCAGTTCCTCCGCGAGCGCTCTTGCGCGCGCGAGCCCGAGCACCGAGACGTAGGTCGGCTTGTTGTTCGCCGCGTCCTTTCCGACCGTCTTGCCGAGCGTCGCGGTCGAGGACTCCTGGTCGAGAACGTCGTCGACCACCTGGAAAGCGAGCCCGACGCATTTTGCGTAGTGATCAAGGCCTGCGAGCTGACCCGGCGCGAGCGCATTCGAGCAGCGCGCGCCGAGCGCGACCGACGCACGGATCAACGCGCCCGTCTTGTGGATGTGCATGTATTCGAGCTCCGGCACAGTGAGGGGCTGGCCCACGCTCGCGAGATCGATTGCCTGCCCGCCCGCCATGCCGCGGCTGCCGCACGCGGCCGCGAGGATCTTCACCATTTCGACCTGAACCGCGGGGTCATCGGACAGACGGTGCTCCGCAAGGAGCTGAAACGCGAGCGACTGCAGACTGTCGCCGACGAGAAGCGCGGTCGCCTCGTCGAACTCGACGTGGCAAGCCGGCTTGCCGCGGCGCAGCGCGTCGTCGTCCATGCACGGCAGATCGTCGTGCACGAGCGAGTAGGCGTGAATGCATTCTACGGCGCAGGCAGCGATTTCAAGGCGCGCCGGGTCGGCGCTGACCGGTTCCCCGGCGGAGGCCTCGCCCGCGGCAAACGCGAGCAAGGGCCGTATGCGCTTGCCTCCACCGAGCACCGCATAGCGCATGGCGTCATGCAAGCGCCGCGGCGCTATTCCCGAGGACGGGAGAAAACGCTCGAGCGCCGCTTCGACCCGAGCCTGGACTCTTGCCATCCAGGCGGTGAATTCACTCGTCGTCGTCGGCACCGGGGAGGTTTTTCAGCGTGTTTTCTTCAAGCACCTTCACTTGCTGCTGCGCGCGGGCGAGCACGCCCTGGCAGTACTGAGCCAGCTCGAGCCCCCGCTTGTGCGCAGCGAGGGACTGCTCCAGAGTCAGCTTCCCGGACTCCATGCTCGCCACGATCTTCTCCAGCTCGGCCAAGGCGGCTTCAAAGCTCTCGGGTTGATCGGTCTTGGCGGGTTTCGACATGGTGGAGAGGCCGGTGCTGAGCGCCGTTCGGTTCAGGAAACGGCAAAATAGCCCATGGGGAAAGGACGGTCAAATGAGGTCCTGTCGGGAACTGAGTTGCCCGGAGGGAAATAGGACGCGAGTACGCGAAAAACCCCTGGTGCCCCGTGGAAAAAGGGTCTAGAATCGCGCGCATTTTACGATTCAAGGAAGGAAGCGCTCCAGCCGTATGTCCGACTTGCCCAGCTCGCAAAGACTCAAACCCAACGCATCGCAGCTTCCCATTTCCTGGTACTTCGACCCGCAGATCTTCGCGCTGGAGCGAGAGCTGCTCTTCGCGAATGGCCCGGGCTATGTCGGGCACGAGCTCATGGTGCCGAACCCGGGCGACTACCATACGCTCGCGTGGATGGATCACGGCAAGGTGCTGGTCAGAAACGCGAACGGCGTCGAGCTCCTATCGAACGTGTGCCGCCACAGGCAGGCGATCCTGCTCGAGGGCCGAGGCAACGCGCAGAACATCGTCTGCCCGCTGCACCGCTGGACCTACGACCTGAAGGGCGAACTGCTCGGCGCGCCACATTTCCCCGAAAATCCTTGCCTCAACCTCGGCAAGACCAAGCTGCAGAACTGGTGCGGCATGCTGTTCGCGGGAAAGCGCGATGTCGCAAAGGACCTTTCCGCCATTGCCGGCCGGTTCGATTTCTCCGGCTACATGCTCGATCGTGTCGAGGTGGCGGAGTTGCAGCAAAACTGGAAGACCTTCATCGAAGTCTACCTCGAGGACTACCACGTCGTGCCGTACCATCCCGGTCTTGGTAACTTCGTCACCTGCGACAACCTGAAGTGGGAGATGACCGACGCATACTCGGTACAGACGGTGGGCGTCAAGGATGGATTCGCCAAGCCGGGCACGCCGACCTACGCCAAGTGGCACGAGATTCTCACGCGTTATCTCGATGGCAGGCAACCTAGACAAGGGGCCATCTGGCTAACGTACTACCCGAACGTGATGATCGAGTGGTATCCGCACGTGCTGGTGATCAGCACCCTGCTCCCGCGGACGCCCACCCGAACGATCAATGTCGTCGAATTCTACTATCCCGAGGACATCGTGCTCTTCGAGCGCGAATTCGTCGAAGCCGAGCAGGCCGCCTACAGGGAGACCGCGATCGAGGACGATGAGATCGCCAGGCGCATGGACCGCGGCCGGCGAGCGCTGTGGGAGCGCGGCGAGAGCGACGCCGGTCCTTACCAGTCGCCGATGGAAGACGGGATGATGCACTTCCACGAGCACATCAAGCGCGGGCTGGCCGGGCACGTGTAGCCAGATCTCCTGTGGAGATCACGTAATTCATAGTCAGCAGGTCGGTGGTTCCCGCTCCGGCGAATCAAGTGGCGAAACGCGGTCAAGCTGGTCGGGAATAAGTGCTAGACTGCTCTCCCATGAATGACGACGACCTCCCGCAAGGTCCGCGCTCTCCAGCATTTCGCGACGCGTTGCGCGTGCTGGGAAATCCCTACGCATCCCTGCAAACATATGAGGTTCCTGAGACCCGCTCGCTAACGGCGAAGGAGCGCGCCTACAAACGTCGCCTCGAGGACCCGTATGCCTCCCTCTCCATTGGAATTCCAGAGGTGGCAAGCTCCATCGTGGCCACCGCGCGGATGCCCGCAGGCATTTCGAAGATGGAATTCGAGAAGGGATGTCGCCGGATTTTCAGGCAGTACATTCCGGCCGTCGAGAAAGGACGCCTTCGGCGCCATCATACCGACTTCATTATTCGGAACGTCGGCCGGGCGCCAGCGATACGTGGTGCCCTTCTCGTCGAACTCCGCAAATTCGACCTTGGCGACACTCCCGGCTTTCAGGCTCGCTTCAATCGGGAACGTCACCCGTTCACCGAAGCGAAGCTGAGGGACATCGAACGCAAGGTCAACCGCCGCGAGAAATAGATCATCGCTGCCGTGTTCGGCACCGTTGAACTCGAGCATTTGGCGAAGGCGTGCACGGCTATCGCGAACGACGTTAGCGACGAAACCGGCTTCGTCCCGGTTAGAAACCTGCTAGCGCGCTTTGATGCACAGCTGATTGTCCGTCCGTTGCTAGTTGAAGGAATGCTGGCATCCGAAGAATCAGCAAGCAACAAGAACAAGTGGTTAGTACTCGTTGATGGTGATACCTATCAGGTAAGCAACGGTGCACTCGCTGCCGAGAGTTCGCGCGCGCCGCTTGACAGTCGGCTCCGAAACACCGTCGCACACGAGTTAGTCCATTCTTTTGCGTTTCGCACTTCGGATTTCGGCATTCGACTCAAGGACCAACCGAAGGATAGGGCAGACTTGAAAGAAGTTGTAGGCGTGATCGAGGACGAAACGGAGAACCTGTCCCCTCTGTTGCTGGTGTCGGAAAAAGGGTTGGAACAATTTCTCAAGACCAAGCAGAGATCATGCACCCTATACGATCTGATGGATGCTGCACGGACAATGGGAATATCACGTACCGTCTTGATCAACCGGCTTCGATTGCTCCGCCCGGCAAACAGGCTGCGAGAGTTACCCGGTCTACACAACATCGCGATCGGCTTAGCTGAATGGAACAAGTGGGGAACAGCAGTTCTCAAGAGGTGGCCGCCGCTATTTCTTAATTTTGATCGAAACATAGGACCTGGATTCTGCTTCGTAGTCCTTCGACAAGAGGGTGTGCTCGCACAAGATGTTTGGAAAGACCCCTTGTTCGCCATGTGCGGGGGCCCGAAGACATCGACCGACCTAACGGTCGACGCGGGTACGGAGCAATCGCCGACATCCTCAAAAATGGAAATTCATATTTCTTGCGAAGATCGCCAGAAAGAAGCCGGTACCGAATTCATGTACGTCGTCCACGGCACTGAAATTCTTCCTCCCAAATATGAACGAGTATAGACCTCAGCGGGTAGGTCGTTGAGCGGACAAGGCGCGGTACCCGGAAGCATGATTCTCACCGCACT
>CAYQVE010000239.1:0-4841 GCA_964420785.1 uncultured Enterobacteriaceae bacterium
GTTCAACACCAAACTCGGCAAATGGATCCTGATCACCGGCGCGTCCGCGCCGATTACCTCTACCACGGCAACGGCCCCCAAAGGCAAGTACGATGATCCGACCCTGATCGAAAGGACCAAGCAGGGGCCGGGTCTGCGCGGGATCCGCATCTGGGACGCGACCGACCCCGCCAATATCGTCCTGCTCTCAGAGTTCTCCACCGACGGCGGTGACCCCAAGCGCAAGGTCCAGGCCGGCTCGGGCACGCACCGCAACTATTACGACGGGGGCGACTACGCCTATCTCGACACCGCGCCCGATGACAGCTTCACCAACATGGAGAGCCCGATTCGCTGGCACGGCAACGGGATCATGGTCGTGGATGTGTCCGATCCCTCGAACCCGAAACGGGTCGCGATGTGGTGGGTGCCGGGGCAGCGCTCCGGTGAGGAAGCGCAATACAAGACCTGGCGCGAATACGGCGACAAGGTCTCCTTCACCAGCCTGCACGGCCCGATGTATGTCCCGAAGAAAGTGGACGATGGCGGCAAGCTCGGCTACAGCGCCTACGGTTCGTTCGGCATGCTGATCCACGACCTCTCGGATATTCGCAACCCGAAGCTCGTCGGCCGCTTCACTCCCGGCTATAGGTACACGCGAGGCACGGTGATCGCTTTCCACACGGTCGATGTGGCGCGGCTCGACCGCGGCTTCGTCATTACCAATCCGGAGACGCTCAGCCCCGATTGCAACGAGACCTACGTCCCGTCGTGGATCGTAGACGTGCGCGATCCGACTGCGCCGCAGGCGATCTCGCGACTGCCGGTACCCAAGCCTCCGCACGAGGCGCCTTACAAGACATTTTGCGACAAGCGCGGGCGTTTTGGCCCGCACAACCCGCCGCACATCAAGGCTCCCGGGAAACCCGATCCCAATTTCACCTGCTACTCGCACTTCAACGCGGGCGTGCAGTGCTACGACATTCGCGACCCGAAGAACCCACGTATCGTCGCGTACTTCATCCCGCCGCAGGGCGGCGAGCTCGACAAGTGGAACAGCTACAACCGCACGGTCGACAACGTGCTCATCGAGTGGGACCGGAAAATCATCTGGGCCGCGAGCGATACTGGACTCTACGCACTGGAGGCGCCGGCCTTGGGCAAGCCAATCACCAGCCCGACACCAGTAAAGGATTGGGCGCTACCCGGGCTCAACGCCGGGCACCCCTGAGCGGGAACCTAGAAGGAGCGCTCGAGACGACGGTACTGGATCGCTTCGGCAACGTGGGTGACCCCGATCGTCGCTTCGCCGGCAAGGTCGGCTATGGTGCGAGCGAGCTTGAGCACCCGGTGGTAAGCGCGCGCCGAGAGATGGAGCTTGCCGATAGCCTGTCTCAGCAGCGCGCCGGCCCTCTCTTCTGCCGAGCAGAAGCGCTCGATTTCGCGCGGGCCCAGTCGCGTGTTGCTTTTGCCCTGGCGCAGGAGTTGTCGCTCATGCGCCCGTCCCACGCGCTCCCGCACCAGCGCGGAATTCTCCCCACGACCCGCGTGAACGAGTTCGTCTTCGCGCACGGCGGGCACCTCGATCTGGATATCGATACGATCGAGGAACGGCCCTGAGAGCTTGTGACGGTAACGTATCACCTGATCGGGCGTGCAGCGGCATTTGCCGCTGAAGTGTCCCAGATACCCGCAAGGACAGGGGTTCATTGCACCGATCAGCTGGAATCGCGCCGGATACTCGGCTTGGCGCGCGGCGCGCGAAATGGCGACGCGACCGGATTCGAGCGGTTCGCGCAGGGCTTCCAGCACTTTCCGGTCGAACTCCGGCAGCTCGTCCAGAAACAGCACGCCGTTATGCGCCAGCGATATTTCGCCAGGGCGCGGATCGCTGCCCCCGCCGACCAGCGCTACGCTGGAGGCCGAGTGGTGCGGAGCGCGGAATGGGCGTTGCTTCCAGTTTTCAAGGCGAAACCCGCCTGACCCGAGCGAGGCGAGCGCGGCCGACTCGAGTGCTTCCTCGCCGCTCATCGGCGGCAGCAATCCCGGGAAACGCGCCGCCAGCATCGATTTTCCCGTTCCGGGCGGCCCGACCATGAGCACGCTGTGACCTCCTGCGGCAGCGACTTCGAGTGCGCGTTTCGTTTGCGCCTGCCCTTTTACTTCCGCGAGATCAGGGTAGTTCGGGGGGATGACGATCGGTTGCGCGGCCGGCCGCGATAGCGGCTGCCCTCCGGCCAGATGAGCGCAGACATCGAGGAGCGACCTCGCCTGGTAAATGCTGGCTTCCCCGACCAGAGCTGCTTCATCGGCACTTGCCGACGGGAGGACAAATGCACGACCTTCGCGCGCCGCCCGCCAGGTCATTGCGAGGGCACCGCGAACCGGACGCAGCTCGCCCGTCAGCGAAAGCTCTCCGGCGAATTCGTATTTCGAGAACCCGTCGCCTTGGAGCTGGTGCGAGGCGGCGAGGATGCCGAGCGCAATGGGCAAATCGAACCGGCCGCTCTCCTTGGGGAGCTCTGCAGGAGCAAGATTGACCGTGATCCGGCGCGCCGGAAATTCGAAACGGGAATTCACGAGCGCGGCGCGCACCCGGTCGCGGCTTTCCTTCACTTCGGTGTCCGGAAGACCGACGATGGTGAAAGAGGGCAGGCCGTTCGCCAAATGCACCTCGACGGTGACTTCGGGCGCGTCGAGTCCCGAGAGCGCACGGCTGTGGAGCACCGCGAGCGACATCGCGAACTACTTGCGGCTCAGCCTCGACTCGAGTTCGGCGACGCGCGCTTCAAGCTCCGAGAGTCTATCTCGGGCGCGCGCAAGCACTTTAGCCTGGATCTCGAGCTCTGCGCGCGTTGCCAAGTCGAGCTTGGCGAACGCAGCCGAAAGCAGCGCCTGCACATTCTTCTCTACATCCTTGGCAGGGCTCGCAGCGAGGAATTCGCTGATCCTCGCGCTCAGCTCATCGAGTATGCGGGTCCGGGACATCGCGCTTGCGTCGTCGATCGAGTCTAACACGGTGAATCTAACGCCTCGCCGCCGTTCCGGCCGACCGCACACGATTAGTGCGTTACGATTTGATTACGCATCATCTTAGTGCCGGAAGGTTTCTACAGTATTGCCTCTAATGGACCAACCCATTGATAGAAAGAGATAAAAAATCTGGCACGAGCCATGCTGAAGGGGCTTGGTCCTCCTCACCCAACGAAAGGTCGAACAATGAAAAAACTTTTTATTGCTTCCGCCGTATCCGCGCTGTTCGCGGCCCCGGCCACGGTCCTCGCCCAAGCCAAACCCGCCCCGGTCCCGACTCTCGACAAGATTCTCGAGGCGTCGGGGATCAGCGTGAGCGGGTATATCGATGCCGGGTATACGCATTCGGACAGGAACCAAGCTGTGTTCTCGACCCGGGTGTTCGATACGCAAAACAACTCCTTCGGGTTGAATCAGTTCGGCCTGACCGTCGCCAAACAGCCGAAAGAAGGTTTTGGAGGTCTGGTCAATATCACCGTGGGAAGGGATGCGCAGTTTATCCACTCGTTCCCCGAGGCGGCACCCGGATCCATGTTCGATATCACGCAGGCCTTTGCGCAATACGCAGGCGGCCCACTTACCGTGATCGCCGGCAAGTTCACCACTTTGCATGGGACGGAGGTGATCGCGAGCACGGGTAACACGAACACTTCTCGATCCATCCTGTTCGGTTCGGTGCCCTTCACCCACACCGGCTTGCGCGCAACCTGGGCGTTGAGCGACACGGTCAGCCTTATTGCGGGCGTCAACAATGGATGGGATCAGCTCACGGACGCGAACAAGGGCAAGACTCTGGAACTCGGCGCGACGCTCAACCCAATCAAACCGCTGAACATCACCGTTTCGGGGTACTCAGGCAAAGAGGTCGTCACACCCGGCGGAGTTGCTGTGCCGGAAGGCACCCGTACCAGCATCAACGCCGTTGCGTCGTATACGATCATCGACCCGCTTTCGGTCGGCTTGGAAGTCTTGGACGTAAGTCAGGAGAACACAGTCGGCGGCAACGCGAAAGGAAAGTACAGCGGCGTTGCGGGCTACGTCACCTATATGTTCGCTCCGAAGCTGCGCGGTGTAGTTCGCGTAGAGTCGTTCGACGACAAGGATGGTTTGCGCTTCGGCACTGTGAGCACGAAATACAAGGAGGTTACCCTGACCGGTGCCTTCCTCGCCTCCGACAGCTTCGAAGCTCGCGTCGAGGGGCGCAGAGATCAGGCGACCAATGCCGTGTTCAGGGATTTCAGCAACGCAACCAGCAAGACCATGACGTCCATCGCGCTGCAGGGGATCTACAAGTTCTAGCTCTTCGAAGTTCATTACCACACAGGGAGCACATCATGAAACTCGTAACCGCAATCATCAAGCCGTTCAAGCTTGACGAGGTGCGGGAAGCCCTGTCCGCCATCGGCGTTCAGGGCATCACCGTCACCGAAGTCAAGGGTTTCGGAAGGCAGAAAGGTCACACCGAGCTGTATCGCGGCGCGGAATACGTGGTCGATTTCCTGCCGAAAGTCAAGGTCGAGGCCGCGATCAAGGACGAGATGCTCGATCAAGCGATCGAAGCGATCGAAAAATCGGCCAACACGGGAAAGATCGGCGACGGCAAGATCTTTGTCTTCGATCTCAAGCAAGTGATCCGCATCCGCACCGGCGAGACCGGGGCGGAAGCGCTCTGAGGGAGAACCAGGATGAAAAAGCTCTTTGCAATTCTTGCCGTGCTGGGTGCCGTGAGCTGTTGCGCGTCGGTCATGGCCCAGGACAAACCGGCGGCTCCTGCCGCTGCGCCCGCCGCACCGGCGCCGGCTGCGGCTGCGCCTGCCGCTGCTCCAGCC
>CAYQVE010000240.1:0-4786 GCA_964420785.1 uncultured Enterobacteriaceae bacterium
GCGAGCGGAAAATGCTTAGGGAGGGCCGGTTGCGCAACAGGGGGCTTGCGCATTGGACGCTCGAGGCGCTCAAGGCCCTCGAAGGGCATCTGAGAACGGAAAGGGAAACCGGCAGATTTTGCCATCGCGACGCGCCCACGATCGCAGACATCTGCTTGGTCTCCCAGGTCTTCGGGGCGAAGTTCTTCAACGTCGAGACTGCAGGCCTGCCCACGGTCATGCGCGTTTTCGGCGAATGCATGAAAATCGACGCTTTCGACCGTTCCCAGCCGCTCAAACAGCCCGACGCGAACCCGACTCACTGACGCGACAAATCCAAAGGAGGGACCCACATGGCACTCACCCGCAGGCGTTTCATACAGGCCGCCGGGCTCGGCGCTTCCGCGCTCGGCTTCCCCGCCATCGCGCGAGGGCAAGGCGGAGCGATTCGCGTCGGCCTCATGACGGTCAAGACCGGCCCGCTCGCCTCAGGCGGCATCGACATGGAGCGCGCGCTCGTCCAGTACCTCAAGGAGCGCAACTACATCATGGCCGGCCGCAAGGTGGACCTCTTCGTCGGCGACTCGGGCGGGGTGCCGGCGCAGGCACGCACCAAGATCCAGGAGCTCGTCGAGCGCGACCGCATCCAGGTCATGATCGGCCCGCTCGACACCGCCTCTGCGCTCGCCGCCGACGACTACATCCGGCAGGCGCAGCTGCTGACCCTCTCGGTCGCCGCGGCAGAGGACATGACGCAGCGCAAGCCCAATCCCTGGTTCACTCGCGGCACCTCGACCTCGTCGCAGAGCGCCCAGCCCCTCGCCGACTACTGCGCCAAGACCCTCAAGTACAAGCGCATGGTGACGATCGCCGACGACATCGCCTACGGGCACGAGATGTGCGCCGGCTTCCAGCGCGTGTTCGAGGATGCGGGCGGCAAGATCGTGCAAAAGCTTTTCTCGCCGCTCACCGTTCCCGACTACGGAACCTATATTGCACAGCTCAAGACCAACGTGGACGGCATCTTCCTCGGCTTCGCGGGCTCGAACGGCTTCCGCTTCTTCAGGCAGTTCAACGAGTACGGCCTCCGGGGGAAGATCGCGGTCGTCGGCGGCATGACCGCCTTCGACGAGGCGGTGCTGCGCAACATGGGCGACGAGGCCCTCGGCATCGTCACCTCCTGCTGGTACTCGGCGGAGATCGAGAATGCGATCAACAAGCGCTTCGCCGCGAACTTCCGCGTCGATTGGGGCTACGACCCGGGGTTCTACGCCGCCGCGACCTACGTCGAAGCCGCGGTGCTCGACGCGACTCTGCAGGCCCTCAAGGGCAACATCGAGGACAAGCCTGCGTTCATGAAGGCCGTGCGCGCCATCAAGGTCGACACCGCGCGGGGGACCGTGTCCTTCGATCGTTACGGCAACGTGGTCGGGAGCGTGTACATCCGCAAAGTCGAGCGCAAGGACGGGCGCCTCGTGAACCGCGTCATCCACACCTACCCGAACGTGAGCCAGTTCTGGACTTACAAGCCGGAGGAGTTCCTGAAGAATCCGGTGTACTCGCGCGACTGGCCGCCTGCGAAGAATCTCGAGTCGTAAGCGAGGGGGGAGCACGGGGCCGGGACAACCGGCCCCTTTTTTTGTGCAGTACTGGATCGTTCAGACGCTGAACAGCCTCGCCCTCGGCGGCCTGCTTTTCCTGCTCGCCGCGGGCTTCTCGCTCATCTTCGGGCTGATGCGCATTGCCAATCTCACGCACGGCTCCCTGTACATGCTCGGGGCCTACGTCGGAATCTCCATCCTGAAATACGTCCCCAATCTCTGGCTTGCGGCGATCATCGGCGGGGTCATCATGGCGGTGTTCGGCGGACTGGTCGAGCGCCTGATCCTGCGCGCTCTCGCCGGGAACGCGCTCGGCCAAGTGCTGGTGACGCTCGGCATCTCGTTCATCGTCGCCGACCTGTGCCTGATAGTGTGGGGCGGCGATCCGATCCCCGTGCCGACGCCGCCGGCGCTGCAGCAGCCCCTTGTCGTCGGCGGCGTGGCGTTCCCGACCTACCGCCTGGTCGTGCTCGCCATTGCGGTCGTAACGGCGCTCGTTCTGTATCTGCTGATGGACCGGACCCGGATCGGCGCAATGATCCGCGCAGGCGTCGACGACATGCAGATGGCGCGCGCGGTCGGCATCCCGGTGTCGCGGCTCTTCACCGCCGTGTTCTGCCTGGGTGCCGCGCTCGCCGGGGCCGGGGGCATCATCGGGGGGCCGATCATGTCCGCCTATCCGGGTCTGGACGCGGACATGCTGCCGCTCGCTCTCATCGTGGTGATGCTCGGCGGCGTGGGCAGCCTGCTCGGCGCCTTCGTCGGCAGCTTCCTGATCGGCGCGATCTACACGTTCGGAACGGCGCTTCTTCCGGATCTCGCCTACGTGATCCTTTTTCTGCCGATGATCGTGGTGATCGCGTTCCGTCCCACGGGCCTCTTCGGCCGCCAATCCGTATGAACAAGGCCGGCTGGGTTGCGCTCGCCGCGGGGCTCCTCGGGTTTCCGCTCGTGGGCGGCGAGTACTACATCAATCTCGCCAGCCAGATTTTCATCGCCGCGATCTTCGCGGCGAGCCTCAATTTGCTGGTCGGTTACGGCGGGCTGCCCTCGTTGGGTCACGCTTCGTGGCTGGGGCTCGCCGCGTACATCTCGGCGTGGATGTCGCTCAAGCTGGGGCTGGCGCACTGGGCCACCGCGCCGGTGGCGCTGCTCGCGACAACTCTGGTCGGGTGCGCTTTCGGATGGGTGTCGCTTCGCGCCACCGGGCTGGGATTTCTCATGCTGACGCTCGCCCTTTCGCAGGTGCTCTGGGGGACCGCGTACCGCTGGGTCTCGGTGACGGACGGCGACAACGGCTTGCGCGGCCTGACGCGGCCCGCTCCTTTCGGCGTCAGCCTGGACGACGCGACCTCTTTCTACTACTTTGCGCTGGCGATCACGGCGGTCGCGGTCTGGCTCATGGCCGTATTCGTCGCGTCGCCGTTCGGCGTCGCGCTGCGCGGAACGCGCGATCAGGCGCGCCGCATGAGCGCGCTCGGGCACGACGTCTGGCTGGTGCGCTGGATCACCTTCGTCTACTCCGCATTCTGGGGCGCGGTGTCGGGGCTCCTGTTCGTGTACTACAACAAGTACATCCATCCCGCTTCGCTCTCTATCACGGCGTCGGCGGAAGGCCTGCTCGCGGTCATCGCCGGGGGTTCTGCCACACTCGCCGGCCCGATCGTCGGGGCCGTGATCGTGATGATTCTGAAGAACTACGTTTCAGGCTTCATCGAGCGCTGGAACATGCTGCTGGGGTTCGTGTTCGTCTTTATCGTGATCTTCATGCCCGAGGGCGTCGTGCCGGGAGCGCGCCGCCTCCTTGGGCAGGGGATGAAGGCGTGGAGGAGCCCCCGATGACGCCCGCGTTGCGGCTTCGCGAGCTGAGGAAGTCGTTCGGCGGACTGCCCGCCATGAACGGCGTTTCGCTCGATGTGATGCCCGGAGAACGCAGGCTCATCATCGGGCCGAACGGAGCGGGGAAGACGACGCTGTTCAATCTGATCACGGGGGATCTGCGCCGCGATTCCGGCGCGGTCCACCTGTTCGGCGAGGAGGTGTCGCGCCTGAAGCCCCACCAGCGCGCCCACCGCGGGCTCGCCCGCACCTACCAGATCATCACGCTCTTTCCCAAGGACTCGCTCGAGCACAACCTGGTGCTGTCGCTGCTCGGGCTGTCGAGATCGCGCTGGAACGCGTTCAGGCCGCTCGCACGGTACTCCGGGCTGAACGCGGAGGCGAGGCAGGTGCTGAAGCGCGTGGGTCTGGAGCATCTTGCGCAGCGCCTGATCGGCGCCGTTTCATACGGGGAGAAACGCCGGCTCGAAATCGCCATGGCGCTCGCGCAAAAGCCCAGGGTCCTGCTGCTCGATGAGCCCTTTGCGGGACTGTCGCGCGAAGAGCGCTCCGCGATGAAGGAACTGATCGCGGGCATCCCGCGGGAAGTGACCGTGGTCATGATCGAGCACGATATGGACACCGCACTCGATCTCGCCGAGCGCATCACCGTGCTGCACTACGGCAGCGTCATCGTGGAGGGCACCCGGGCCGAGGTGGTCGCCGATCCGAAGACGCGCGAGGTGTACCTCGGTGACTGAGGCCCTCTCCCTTTCAGGCGTGGACGCGCTCTACGGCGAGAGCCACGTTCTGCACGGAGTTTCGTTCTCGCTGAACCCGGGCAGGGTGCTGGCGCTTCTCGGGCGCAATGGCGCAGGCAAGACCACCTGCATGAACGCCGTCATCGGCTTCCTGCCGCCGCGCGCAGGCGAGATCCGCCTGTTCGGGGAGGCGATCGGAAGCCTCTCGCCCGAGACGATTTCGCGCAGGGGCGTGGGATTCGTGCCGCAAGGCAGACGGATCTTCCCGACCCTGACCGTGCGTGAGAATCTGGTCGTTTCGAGGCAGAAGAGCGCGGGCGTCGCCGTCCCGTGGACACTCGAGCGGGTGATGGAGCTCTTTCCCCGACTGAAGGAGCGGTTGCAACAAGGGGCCGGCTCGCTCTCCGGAGGCGAGCAGCAGATGCTCGCGATCGGGCGTGCGCTCATGGGCAATCCGCGCGTGCTGCTGATGGATGAACCCTCCGAAGGGCTTGCGCCGCTCATCGTCGCGGAGGTCGGCCGCACCCTCCTTCGCCTGAAGCAGGAAGGGCAGTCGATTCTCCTGGGCGAGCAGAACATCAAGCTCGCCCTCGAACTCGCCGACGAAGTCGTGATCCTCAACACCGG
>CAYQVE010000241.1:0-4756 GCA_964420785.1 uncultured Enterobacteriaceae bacterium
GACCGCAGAGTCAGACGTTGATTCTCGTCGACACCTCCGTCTGGATCGACTACTTCAACGCTTCCCCCTCGCGCGAAGCGGACTTCCTCACTCTCTGCATCGCCCAGGCTCGCCCGATCATACTGCCGGGCCTGGTGCTCACCGAAACGCTTCAGGGCGTGCGCGACGCGGCGGGTGCCGCCCGCGTGGCGGGCGTTCTCTCGGCGTTCGAGCTGACACCGGAGCTCGAGAGATCCGACTACGAGCAGGCTGCCGCGATTTACCGCACGTGCCGGGCCCGGGGATCAACCCCTCGCTCGGCGATCGATTGCCTGATCGCGCAGCTCTGCCTGCGATACGGCTACGAGCTGCTGACGCACGATCGCGACTTCGAGGGCATCGCCCGGTGCTTCCCTCTCAAGCGCGTCTCACCTGATCCCGGCGTACAAGAGCTGGCCGCCGCCTACCCTGTATCGAGCACGGTGCTCAGCCGTCGACGAGCTTCAGCACCTCGGCGGTCTTCTCGCGCATGAGCTCGACGCTCCCGCGTGCCTCCCAGGGCTCCGCATGACTCGCCGGCTGGAAAGGAGTGGCAAGCCGCTGACCGTCAAGCGTCGCGGCAGGACCGTCGCGCGCCTGGAGCCGGCCCGATGCCTCGATAAGGGACTCAAGCCATGGGAGCAGCTGCGCGTGCTGGGCGGCGAGTTGCGCGCAGAACCGGGCGAGTCAGTCATCAAGGATCAGGACTTCGAGTCCGCCGATGCTCACAGTCCTGCCCTGGGGCGCTATCCAAAATGAGCCTGATCTCCTTGCGGGCCCGGCGGATCGCAGCGTCGATGATCGATGGCGCGGCGCAATCATTGCGTCTCCCAGCTTCAAATGAGCTCAGATAGCTCGTTGTAACGCCGCACCCTTCGAACCCAGTGACTATTATGGCGCTTGACGCCATACACCACGCTATGGCATTGTACGCCATATGAAGGCGGTGCTCGCGTACCATGACAAGCAGGTGCTGCCCGATGGGACGATTGTGGAGATGAAGATCTGGGAGGTCCCGAAGCCCGTGCCTGGCAGCGCGCACAAGCTCAAGTACAGCCTGTTCTACGGGCGGGAGGGCGAACGGCTCGTCTGCTACGACAACGAGCGCGGCAAGGGTGACCATAGGCACGTCGGAAGTAAGGACGAGCCTTATGCCTTCACGAGCGTCGAGATGCTGATCGAGGATTTCAAGGCGGCTGTGCGCCGGCTGCGGGGTGAATCATGAGCAAGAAGGTAAAGGTTCATGTCGGTACGCTCGATGACATGGGCAAGCGCTTCGTGAGCGCCTGGCGCCGGCTCGAGCGCGGTGAGCGCGTGCGTGAGCGGCACGTGACGTTCCCGAATCTGTCGACGATGATGAATGCTCTCTCTGAGAAGCGCCTGGAGCTGCTGCGAGAGGTACATCGCGAGCCTGCGCCATCCATCAAGGCGCTCGCGGATCGGCTAGGACGTGACTACAAGCGCGTGCACGAGGACGTCGAAACGCTTGCGTCTTCGGGCCTCGTTCAGCGTGAGGGCGGTCGCGTCTCGGCGCCTTATGATGCCATCTCGGCTGAGATGCGGTTGTAGACGGAGGGAGCACGCGCCTGTGCCGGCGGGTTATCGACGCCGCTGGTGAATCATTTCGCCAAGCAAAGCCGGACTGATCTTGTCGGGCACCGCAGGTCCTGCCGCTCGATGTGGAAGTCGTCATCGCCCTCGGCCGGCTACCCCGCGCCTTCCACGGCGATCCCGCAGACCGGCTGATTGTAGCCACGGCCCGAGCGCACCGTCTGGCGCTTGCGACCCACGATGAGCGCCTCCGCAAATCTCGCGCGGTCAGGCTTTGGTCCGCGGGTCGGCGCCAGCATGGGCTGCGCCCCTGACGAACAGGCCGCCTTTCAGCCGTCGACGAGCTTCAGCACCTCGGCGGTTTTCTCGCGCATGAGCTCGGCACTCCCGCGGGCCTCGACGGTGAGGCGCACGAGGGGATCATGTCGCTGTCGCAGTAGGCGAACTGGCGGAAATAGTCGTTGGCGCCGTTTCCCCGCCGAGCCGGTGAGGGGGCCCAGTATCGCCGTGTGCAGACATGCGGCTGCCACGGTAGAGTTCACGCCCGGCGGATCGGATACCTTGGCTAGTGTAGTCCGCTGCTCGCATCACAGGCTGTCACGCCCCTCCGTGTGAGGGCCGCTGCCGCCGGCAAGGAGGTCTGAAGCGCTTGAGCCCAAGAGTCGTCCACTTGATTGCAGCCGCGCGCCCAAACTTCATGAAGGTGGCGCCCCTATACCACGAGCTCGAACGCCAAGACTGGTGCGCCGCGCGCATCGTGCACACCGGGCAGCACTACGACGCGAACATGTCGGATGCTTTCTTCCGCGACCTGCGCCTGCCGGAACCCGCGCACCACCTCGAGATCGGCAGCGGCTCGCACGCCGAGCAGACCGGACGCACCATGATCGCCTACGAAACCGTGTGCCTGCGGGAGCGGCCTGAGGCCATCGTGGTCGTGGGCGATGTCAACGCCACCGCAGCCTGCGCCATGGTGGGAGCGAAGCTCTGGATCCCAGTGGTGCACCTGGAGGCCGGGCTGCGCAGCCGCGACCGCCGTATGCCCGAGGAGATCAATCGCCTCGTGACCGATGCCATCAGCGACCTCCTGTGGACGCCCTCGAAGGATGCGGATGCCAATCTGATAGCCGAAGGCGTTGCGGCCACCAAGATTGACTGCATCGGCAACATCATGATCGACTCGTTCGAGATGCTGCGCGAGAAGATCGAAGCAACCGGCACGCGCCGGCGCCTGCGGCTTGAGGGGACGCCCTTTGCGGTCGTGACCCTTCACCGGCCATCCAACGTCGATGACCGCGAAACACTCGCCCAGCTCGTGGAGGCGTTGGTCGAATTGTCGCGGGAGCTGACAGTCGTGTTCGCCGTCCACCCCCGCACCCGCAGACGTCTCGAGGAGTTTGGTCTCCTCGAGACCGTCACAGGAAGCGGGGCGATCCGCGTCACCGAACCTCTCAGTTACATCGAATTCATGAATCTCGTGATGAGCTGCACGATAGCGATAACCGATTCCGGCGGGGTGCAGGAAGAGACGACTTACTTGGGAATTCCGTGCGCGACACTGCGGGAGAATACCGAGCGGCCCATCACTCTGAGCGAAGGCACCAATCGCCTGGTAAAGCCCGCGGCGCTTGTGGCAGCGGCCCGGGAAGCGCTTGCCGGAACCTGGCCCAGGGGCCGCAAGCCGGACCTGTGGGACGGGCAGGCGGCGCAGCGCGCGGCACACAGTCTGCGCACGCGCCTCTAAGGCGAGGTGCCTGCGCCGACCAGACCGTTCATCCTCCGAGCAGCTTCAGCACCTCGGCGGTTTTCTCGCGCATGAGCTCGGCACTCCCGCGGGCCTCGACGTTGAGGCGCACGAGGGGCTCGGTGTTGGAGCCGCGCAGGTTGAATCGCCAGTCGCCGAACTCCATCGACAGGCCATCGGTCAGATCGATCGACTTTGCCCGCGCCTCGTAGTGCGAACGCACCCGCGCGAGGATCGACTTCGCGTCCTTGGTGAGGCGGCGGTTGATCTCGCCGCTCGCCGGGAAGAGCCGCATGCGCTCAGCCACGAGCGAGGAGAGCGGCGCGCCGCGCTCGCAGATCACCGCGAGCACCAGGAGCCACGGGATCATGCCGCTATCGCAGTAGGTGAACTGGCGGAAATAGTGATGGGCGCTCATCTCCCCACCGTAGACGGCATCCACCTCGCGCATTTTCTGCTTGATGAAGGCGTGCCCCGACTTGCAGAGCACCGGGGTGCCGCCGTAGCGGCGCACGAGGTCGAGCGTGTTCCAGGTGAGCCTTGGGTCATGCACGATGCGCGCCCCCGGTTCCTGCTTCAGGAAAGTCTCCGCGAGGAGCCCCACGAGGTAGTACCCCTCGATGAAGTCTCCCCGCTCATCGAAGAAGAAGCAGCGATCGTAGTCGCCATCCCAGGCGAGCCCCACATCCGCCCGCGAGCGACGCACCACGTCCGCCGTCGCCGCGCGGTTCTCTTCCAGCATCGGGTTCGGCACGCCGTTCGGGAAGGTCCCATCGGGCTTGTGGTTCACCTTGACGAATTCGAACGGCAGGTGAGGCTCGAGCGCGTCGATGATGAGACCGGCTCCGCCGTTGCCCGGATTCACCACCACCTTGAGCTTCTTGAGCCGTGCCCCCTGCACGTAGCTCAAGAGGTGCTCGAGATACTTGCCGCGGATGTCGAGCGGCCGCTCGGTGCCGGGCCTAGCGGCCTTCGCCGGGAGCTTGCCCGTCTCGATGAGGCTGCGCATGTCCTGAAGCCCCGTGTCGGCGCTGATCGGGCGTGCTTCCTCCCTCACGAACTTCATGCCGTTGTAGTCGGGGGGGTTGTGACTCGCTGTCACCATGATGCCGCCGTCGAGCTTCTCGGCCGCGGTCGCGAAATAGGATCCCTCCGTCCCCCAGAGTCCGATGTCGAGCACATCGACGCCGACGTCCATGAGCCCGCGCTTGAGTGCTTTCGCGAGCTGCGGGCTCGAGAGGCGGATGTCGAATCCGACCGCGACCCGGCGCGGCTTCACGAACGCCGCAAAGGCGCGGCCGATGTCATAGGCGAGGTCGTCGTTGATTTCATCGGGGATGCGGCCGCGGATGTCGTAGGCCTTGAAGGAGTCGAGATTGGTCATACTCACCACCTGTACCGAAACCCTGGCCTACGACCTCTCGCTGTCGCCGGGGCTCAACA
>CAYQVE010000242.1:0-4743 GCA_964420785.1 uncultured Enterobacteriaceae bacterium
CGGCGAGCCGGGCACGCAGCTCACGATGCGCACGTTCCACATCGGTGGCGCGGCGTCGCGGACGGCCGCAGCCTCGCAGGTCGAGTCGAAGTCGACGGGCACCGTTCGCTTCTCGGCGACGATGCGCTACGTGACCAACGCGAAGGGCGAGCTGGTCGTCATCGCGCGTTCCGGCGAAGTGATGATCCACGACGACAACGGCCGCGAGCGCGAGCGCCACAAGGTGCCCTACGGCGCCACGCTGCTCGCCGCCGACAGCAAGCCCGTGAAGGCGGGGCAGACGCTCGCCTCGTGGGATCCGCATACCCGCCCGATCATCACCGAGTACGGCGGCCTCGTCCGCTTCGAGCACATCGAGGAGGGCGTCACCGTCGCCAAGCAGATCGACGAGGTGACGGGCCTCTCGACGCTCGTCGTGATCGATCCCAAGCGCCGCGCCGCGGCGGGCAAGGGCCTACGCCCGCAAGTGAAACTGCTGAACGAATCGGGCGAGGAGATTCGCATCGCCGGCACCGACCATCCCATCACCATCACGTTCCAGGTCGGCTCGCTCATCACCGTTCGGGACGGCCAGCAGGTGCAGGTGGGCGAGGTGCTCGCGCGCGTTCCGCAGGAGACCTCCAAGACCCGCGACATCACCGGCGGTTTGCCTCGCGTTGCGGAGCTCTTCGAGGCGCGCTCGCCCAAGGACGCGGGGCTGCTCGCCGAGATCACGGGAACGGTGTCCTTCGGCAAGGACACCAAGGGCAAGCAGCGTCTGGTCATCACCGATCTGGAGAGTATCTCGCACGAGTACCTGATCCCCAAGGACAAGCACGTCATGGCGCACGACGGGCAGGTCGTCAACAAGGGCGAATTCATCGTCGACGGTCCGGCCGATCCGCACGACATCCTGCGCCTGCAGGGCGTCGAGGCGCTCGCACGCTATATCACGGACGAAGTGCAGGACGTATATCGCCTCCAGGGGGTCAGGATCAACGACAAACACATCGAAGTCATCGTGCGGCAAATGCTCAGGCGCATCCAGGTGGAGGACGCGGGCGACACACGCTTCATCCCGGGCGAGCAGGTGGAGCGCGCGGACGTGCTCGAGGAGAACGAGAAGGTGCAGGCCGAAGGCAAGAAACCGGCGACCTACAGCTACATGCTGCTCGGCATCACCAAGGCGTCCTTGTCGACCGACTCGTTCATCTCGGCCGCTTCGTTCCAGGAAACGACGCGCGTGCTCACGGAGGCGGCGATCATGGGCAAGAAGGACGACTTGCGCGGACTCAAGGAAAACGTCATCGTCGGCCGGCTCATCCCGGCGGGAACGGGCATGGCGTACCACAACGCGCGCAAGAACGCGCCGCCGGCGCAATTGTTCGAGGAAGGTACGCCTGCCGCCGAGGCCGAAGCGGCGGCAGCGGCCGCGCACATCGAGAACGCCTGAGGCGCCGGCGGCAAGGCTGTGGGCGGAAAGCTCCTCCGGGCGCTGCTCCGCTTTCCGTCGTTGGCGGTGCTGGGAGCCGCGCTCGCGCCCTGGCCCGCCCCGGCCCAGACCACCGACGCCTGGCCGGGCAAGCCCATTCGATTCATTCTCCCGTTCCCGCCCGGCGGCGGTACGGACATCCTGGGTCGAATCATAGCGGAGCGCTTGACCGCGAGCCTCGGCCAACCCGTGGTGACGGAAAATCGCGGCGGGGCGGGCGGGAACGTGGGAGCCGAAGCCGCGGCCAGATCCGCTCCCGACGGCTACACGATCGTCCTGGTCGCGCCTTCGCTCGCCATCAGCAAGTCCCTCTACTCCAAGCTCAACTACGATCCGGTGAAGGATTTCGCGCCGGTGAGCCTCGTCGCCACGGTGCCGAACGTCATGGTCACCCATCCCTCGGTCCCCGCTGTCACGCTCGCGGAATTCATCCGGCTCGCGAAGACGAAGCCCGGAGAAATGAACTTCGGCTCCGGCGGCAGCGGCACTTCCAACCATCTTGCCGGGGAACTCTTCAACATCGTGGCCGGAGTGAAGCTCGTGCACGTGCCTTACAAGGGCGTGAACCTGGCTATGAACGACGTGCTCTCGGGCCAGATCCATCTGGTTGTGATCGGCGTCCCGGCGGCAGCCCCGCACATCAAGGCGGGAAAACTGAGAGCTCTCGCCCTGGTTGCGCCGCAGCGAGCGGCCGCGCTGCCCGAGGTGCCTACAGTCGCCGAAGCCGGGCTGGCGAATTTCGAAGTCACCACCTGGTACGGAATCCTCGCGCCCGCGGGCACGCCGAAGGCGATCGTCACGCGGCTCAATTCCGAGCTCGTGAAAACCATGCACGCGCCGGACCTGAAAGAACGCCTTGCGGCGATGGCCACCGACCCGGCGACGAGCACGCCGGAGGAATTCGCGGACTACATCAAGCGGGAAATCGCGAAGTGGGGCGAGGTCGTCCGCCGGGCCGGGTTGAAGGCGGATTGACCGAGCCCCGGATCGCCGGGGCGAGCACTCTGCCTACTGCTTCGGCGCCTGGATGCGCTGGCGCAGCAACTCCGCGAACTGATCGCTCGGAATGGGCTTGCTGAAAAAGAAGCCCTGCATCTCGTCGCAGGCGTGGTCGTGCAGGAACGTCTGCTGCTCGAGGGTTTCGACCCCTTCTGCGACGACGGTGAGTTTGAGGCTCTTGCCCATGGCGATGATCGCCTCGGTGAGCGCCCGGTCCTCGGCGTCCTGCGGCAGGTCGCGGATGAAGGAGCGGTCCACCTTGAGCGTGTCGATCGGAAACCGCTTGAGGTGCGTGAGCGACGAATAACCCACGCCGAAGTCATCGATGGCGAGCCGCACGCCCATCTTCTTGATCTCCGCGAGCACCTTGCCCGCCCGCTCGGCGTTCTGGATCACCATGCTTTCTGTGAGCTCGAGCTCGAGCAGGTCCGGCTGCAGCCGCGAGCTTTCCAGCGCAGCAGCGATGTCCGTGACCAGGTCTTCATCGGCGAACTGGCGGGCCGACAGATTCACCGCCATGCACAACGGCGGCAGGCCCTCCCGCTGCCAGGCGACGTTCTGGGCGCAGGCCGTGTTCAGCACCCATTTCCCGATCGGCACGATGAGCCCGGTCTCCTCGGCGAGCGGGATGAACTGTGCGGGAGGCACCATCCCCATCTCGGGATGCTGCCAGCGCACCAGGGCTTCAACACCGGTGATCCGATCAGTATTGAGGTCCAGCTTCGCCTGGTAGTGCAGGAAGAACTCGTTGCGTTCCAGGCCGCGACGCAGGCTCGTCTCCAGGGCCAGCCTCTCGAAGGAATGGACGTTCATCTCCTCGGAGTAGAACTTGTAGGTGTTCTTGCCGTCCTCCTTCGCACGGTACATGGCGATATCGGCGTTCTTCATCAACGACTGCTCGTCCTGCGCCTCGGCCGGATACATGCAAATGCCGATGCTCGCCGTCACCAGGCACTCCTGTCCCTGTATCGTCATGGGCTTCACGAGGGCGGAAAGGACCTTGCGCGCCACCGCCGAGACTTGCTTCGCCTCGCTCACCTCCTGGACCAGCACCACGAACTCGTCACCACCGAGTCGCGCCACGACGTCGCTCGATCGGACGGTAGTGGAAAGGCGCGTGCCCATCTCCTGCAGCAGCTTGTCCCCGGCCTCGTGGCCGAGCGTGTCGTTGATGTTCTTGAAGCGGTCCAGGTCGATGAAAAGCACCGCAAAATTGCGCTCATAACGGCGCGCGTTCTGAATCGCGAGAGTGAGCACGTCGTTGAACATCGCGCGGTTCGGCAGCGACGTGAGCGCGTCGTGATTCGCGAGGAAATGGATGTGCTCCTCGTCCAGCTTGCGCTCCGAGATGTCCTTGCCGACGCCGCGATAGCCCGTGAAAGTGCCGCTCGAGTCGAGCACCGGCTCGCCGCTGATGCTGATCCAGATCTTCTTGCCGGTCTCGTCGAGCCGGCACAATTCCATGTCGCGGAACGGCTTGTGCGCCTCGAGCAGCGCGATATGCTCGGCCCAGGCATCGGCGGTCATGTTGATGTAGTTCTGCTCCCAACGCTTCTTGCCGATTGCCGGGAAGGTCTTTACGTTGACCCGCTGCGATCCGGTTCCGCTCATGGTCGTGAAGCGGAATTGATCGTCCTGCTCCCAGTACATGTCGGAGGAGAGCACCGTCAGGCTGCGGAAACGCTCCTCGCTCTCACGCAGCACGTCTTCAGCCTGCCTGCGCTGCACGAACTGACCGATCTGACTGCCGATCACGCGCAACGCCTGCAGCAAGCGCTCCTCCGGTTCGCGCACCTCGCGGCTGTTGAAGGCCAGCACGCCGATCGTCTTCCCTTCTGTCATCACCGGGAAAAAAATCGCTCCATGCAAGCCGATTTCGCGAATGAGCGATATTTGGGCAGCGCGCGGATCCTTACCGACATCGGCCAGCCATAATGGCTGGCCCGCCTGCCATACCCGGCCCGCCAGACCCGCACCAGGTGCGTAGGTCACGCTACGTGACGACGTGAGAAAGCGTTGAATGGCCTCGGTTTGGATTCCCCAGGCCTCGACGCAACGAAGCACCCCCGCTCGTTCGTCCACGCGAAGATAGCGGCCACATTCCCAGTTCTCGGTCTCGCATATAGCGTGGATCACGGCTTCGAGCGCCCCGGCGGTGCTCTCCGCATCGGCGAAGCGCCGGCTCACGGCGTGCTCGAGCGCCAGCAACTGCTCGGCGCGCCGGCTCGTGGTCACGTCCTTCGCGATGCCGCGGTAGCCGCGGAAGCGCCCCT
>CAYQVE010000243.1:0-4614 GCA_964420785.1 uncultured Enterobacteriaceae bacterium
CCAAAGTAAGTTTGTTCGCTGCAACTATCCCCCGACAGCCTGGTAATGGCCCAGGGCCGCGTTGCCCGCGGCGGAGACGATCACGACGCCCTGCTTGACGGCGTTGGCGTAGGCGGTGGCCAAGGCGCCGTCCTCGAAATAAGGCTGGACGAGGAACCCCAAGTCATCCACGATTACCTGGGCCCCCCAGTTCTTCAAGTCGGTTACGCGCTGGATGAAATCCAGAGTCGTGCTGACGGCTCCCATCCCCACACCTCGCCGCTCCGCCCCGCGCTGGCTTGTACCGGCCTTAGCCAGCTCGCTCGCCGCAGGCGTCCTGATCGGCGCGCTGGCGATGCGCGCGCTGCGGCCCAGCGCTCGCAGCGCGACGGGCGCGCAAGTGTTTCCTGTAACGCACTCGCGGAAGACCATCTCGCATCCGGCGTTTTCACCCGATGGACGCTTGCTCGCATTTGTAGGCGAGAACGGGCAGATCTTCGCCGCTCTCGCGGCGGGAGGCGACACCACGCAGATTACGCACACGCCCGGGGAAAAAGCCTTTCCGCGCTTTTCGCCGGACGGTTCCCGCATTCTGTTCACGTCCTTCTTGAGCGGATCGGATAGCGAATTGTGGGAGGTTTCCGCACTGGGCGGGAATCCTCGGCGTCTTCTCAGCCGCGCGTCGTACGGCGTCTGGTCGCCGGACGGCAAACATCTGGCCTTCTCGCTCCTGCAAGGAGCCAAGACTCGGGACCTATATGTCGGCGACGAAAGCGGCAAGAACCCTCGCCTGTTGGTCCAGGTGGAGGGTGTGCCCGCCGGTCTTTACCCGTCATGGACTCCAGACGGACGGCGCATCGTTTACCTGGAAGGCTTCCGCTACCTTCGTCCTCCCGCGCTGCGGATCATTTCGGTGGATGGCGGCCAGCCATCCACACTTGTGTCCGAAGATCTTTTGGCGACACCGCCTGCCGTCTCCCCCAATGGTTTGTGGGCCTATTACGCCGGAATCAAGAACGAAATCGTCGATCTCTGGCGCGTCCCGCTCGCGGGCGGCGCCCCGCAACAGGTGACATTCTCGGCCGGCGAAGATCAGTCGCCAACATTCAGTCCTGACGGGCAGCTTTATTTCGTGAACGCCCGGCATCGTTCGATCCTGCACTTCATGGATGACCACGGCGAGAAGACGATTCTGAATGAAACGCTGATCCGGGTGCCTCGCATGTCGCGGGATGGAAGCCGCATTGCCTTTATCCGCCCCGCGCGCTCGGGGACGCTCTTGGGCGAGATCATGCTCGTCTCCGCCGACGGAGGCAACCTGCAGCGACTCGATTCCCCCGGACTGGTGCTCGATGTGACGTGGTCAAGAGATGGAAAGCTGCTCGGCTACACCTCCCGCAGCTCGGGACGCATGAAGGTGGGCGTAGTGGAAGTGGACACGGGAAAACAGTGGCCGCCGATCGGCGCAGCCGATAAAGACACCTACTTCGCCGACTTCTCGACCACCGGCGAGATTCTCCTCAGGCAGCAACAGAATAACTTCGAACGTCCACTCACGCTGGTCTACAATCCCTCCACGGGGCAGCAGCGTTCGATCGCTCGGGACGTCATACCGCTCGGATGGACAAGCGACGGCAAATGGATTGCCGCTCGGTCGGAACAAGGCTTGGTCCTCGTTCCGGCGGAAGGAGGCGAACCGAAGAAGATCTTTGAAGGCACGTTCGTCGAGGGCGCTCCGCATCCGTTGAAGCCGGAGCTCCTGGTATTGACGGCGGCCGACCCGCCTCAGTTTGTGAGCATCCCGATCAACGACGGCAAGGGAGGAACACCGCGCCCTTGGCCTTCTCCTCTGGTTCTCTCGGCAATTTCCAAATTCGGAGCGCCGGCTGTGCAGCAATTTGATCCCACCGGCCGGATTCTGGCGGTGGTGAACGAAACGGATATGGACATCTTTCGAATGCGGGTACCCAACTAATATGGCGCAGAGAATTCTCATCGACGTCAAGAATGTCAGCAAAGCCTTCCATCGCGATAGCGCCAAAGTGGTGGCGCTCGACGGCGTCTCGTTGCAGATTCCCCAAGGGGAATTTGTCGCCCTGATGGGGCCGTCCGGCTCCGGCAAGACGACCCTGCTGAACATGATGGCCGGCATCGACCGGCCCACCGGCGGCGTCCTTCAAGTGCTCGACGCAGAGCTCGCAGGCATGAGCGAAGGCGAGCTGGCTCGCTGGCGGAACCGGCACATCGGCTACGTCTTCCAGAGCTTCAACCTCATCCCGGTGCTGACCGCTTTCGAAAATGTGGAACTGCCGCTGCTGCTCACCAAGCTCTCGAAGGCCGAGCGCAGCAAGCACGTGCTCGCCGCCCTCGATCTCGTTGGGCTCTCCGACCGCGTCAAACACTATCCGCGCCAGCTCTCGGGCGGGCAGGAGCAGCGCGTGGCCATCGCCCGCGCCATCGTGATCGATCCGACGTTTATCCTGGCCGACGAGCCCACCGGCGATCTCGACGCGCACTCGGCCGAGGAAGTGCTGGAGATCTTCAAGCGCCTGAACCGCGACTTCGGTAAGACCATCGTGCTGGTTACTCACGATCCGCGCGCCGCGCACTACGCGCACACGCAATATCATCTCGACAAAGGCGTATTGACGAATACCCCGGCCCCTCATGCCTGAACGCGCGTCCGAAGACGATCTTGCCGGACTCCGCGAGCGTATCCTCGACTTCATTGCCACGTGCAGGCAGCCGGTTCTGAAGGAACCGGACGCCGAGCCGCTGCCCGTATCTCCTGAACAACTCACCCTTGAGCTGAAGGGCAATCGCCTTCTGCTGCAAGCGTGGGACGATCGCCGTTCGCTGGTGCGGCGCGTCCTGCGGATGCGAAGCTCATCGGTAAAGGGAATGACTCTCGCCGTACATCGCGTCGGCGCTGCTGAAGGGACGCTGACGATCGCCGACACCGCTTTGCGCGAACGCGATCTCGATCGCGATTTGGTGCGCCAGCGATTTCGGGAACGATTTCGGAAGTTCCTCGCTCAACGTTTTCACGGGTGGAAGATCGAGCGGCTCACAACCGAGCGCGACCTGCATCGCACTTTTTCCGAGCGCTACACGCGCGCCGTCTTGCGGCAGGGACAGAACGAGTGGGCAGCCATCGGCGTGCCCGAGACCGAAGGCGAAGCGGTACATCTCCAGATTCTCACCGACGGCCTGCTGTGGCTCGATCATCTGCGCCAAGGAGCGGCGCGTCGGAAGAGCGTAGTCCGTGGACTCAGGCTCTTCGTCCCCGAGGGAAGCTGGCGCATCACGGCGAACCGGCTCGCCTTTCTCGATCCGGAGCTGGGCAGCTATGAACTGTATTTCTTCTCCGCCCAAGGCGACGCGCAACTGGTCGATCCCAAGGATTACGGCAACGTGCAAACAGAGCTGAGCGCGCCGCGAGCCGCCGCCAGCGTCAACGCGCCAGTGCGCGAGATGATCAAACCGCTCGCTCAGTATCCCGGCGTGGAAGAGGACATCACCCCGGAGGGCGCGCTCTCGCTCCGCCTGCGTGGCCTCGAGTTTGCGCGCGCCGCTTTCGACGCGGCGACTTTTCTCGACCAGCCGCTTCACGCCGACCACATGCTCACCGCCTTCTCCACGCTCGATGAGATTGCCCGCATCCGCGCGCCCGACTCGGCCGAACCGAGTCATTCCTTTTACACGCGCGCTCCGGAACGGTGGCTGGAGTCGCTGCTGAAGGAACACCTCCCGGCGCTCTCGCTCGAT
Source organism: uncultured Enterobacteriaceae bacterium (assembly GCA_964420785.1). GTDB lineage: Bacteria > Pseudomonadota > Gammaproteobacteria > Burkholderiales > SG8-39 > VBDM01. Next base: position 3,748 of record CAYQVE010000243.1, read on the forward strand.
CTGGCTGACAGCGCCGTCTACTCCCAGACCTTTTCCGTGGCTGGCCCCGCGCGCGGCATCATCGATCTGCTCGCCATCACCAAGACCGGCCGCCTGGTGGTCATCGAACTCAAAGCGGATGAAGATCCGCAGTTGCCGCTGCAGGCGCTCGATTATTGGATTCGCGCGAAGTGGCACCTCGAGCGCGGCGACTTCGAGACGCGCGGATACTTCCGCGGCGTCGTTCTGCGCCGCGATCCTCCCCTGCTCTGGCTGGTCTTTCCGAGCATCCGCCTCCATGCATCGAGCGCGATCGTTCTGAAGTACCTTTCGCGCGCGGTTCCGGTTTCCCTGCTGGGAGTGAACGAGAATTGGAGAAAAGGAATCCATGTGGTCTATCGCGGGTAGTCTCCTCTTGACGGCCTTCGGGATTCTGGGTGGACGCGACTCGTCCTACTGTCCGGTGTTGGCCTCGGTGGAACTGCCCTGTGAGCCGGCCGTCGAGGCGGCTGCCTTGATCGTACCCGCGCGTGTTGCGCGCGCTCTGGATCAATCAGAAATCCATCGCCTCGGCAATACCGTGCGGGCCGGGTCGCTGCTGGTCACGGAAGAAGATACGCCGCTATCGCGCTCGCTGGGGATTTCCTTTGCCGATCAAAAACTGGAAGTGGCGCAAGTGGAGGATGTCCTCTATCCGCGCGTCCCCATCATCTGGGAGCATCCGGCGAAAGTCTCCCTGCCGAACGCCGTAGGAAAAGTCCTCGTGAAGGAGAAGTGGTCCGGCGCGCCGTTGATGATGACCTTTTCCCTCGGCAGAGGCCCCGTTCTGTTTCCCGCCGCGGAACTCCAGGGTTACTCCCGATTCCCTTATCTCATTCAGGCGCTCAC
>CAYQVE010000244.1:0-4560 GCA_964420785.1 uncultured Enterobacteriaceae bacterium
TTCGTCGAAGGTGCGGTGCAGTCCCGCGCCGGGGCGACCTTGTAGAACTGCTGCCAAATTCCGGCGTAAGTCAGACTGACGGCCTCGCCGTCCGCGCCAATCGCTTCCTGACGCACGCCGACAGGGTGGCGCTCGGCGTATTCACCTGCGGCACGACACCCTAGCAGGCAATCAGATCAATACCTTGCGTCACGCACGAACACGGGCCGGCGCGTTCAGTTTCGTGACAACAATAAGGTGTAGAACCTCGCTTGGCGAGTTTTCCCCGGCGGTAATCCTATGTCGTTCGCGACGTGGTACTTCCCTTTTTTCCTGGCCGCTGTCTCGACCGTTTTCTGGCTGCTGCCGCGCGGCCGCCTGGCATTCATTCTCCTCGCTTCGTTCGTTTTCTACGGTTTCTGGGACGTCCGATTCTGCTCGCTCCTGATCGCTGCGGCTGCGAGCGACTATTTGTGCACTCGCGGGATCGAGGACGCTCCCCCGCCCCCCGCAAAGGTCCTGGCGATCGGCATGCTTCCCACGGCGTGGCTCCTCGTGATCGGCCAGTTCAAGGAGGTTGCTGGTCTGTATGTCGCGGCGAGCACCCTGGCGTGCGTGGCGTTTTGCCTGCTCTTCATCGCGGGCTCCAAGCTCAAGGGAGAGAATCGCCGACGTTTCCTACTTTACCTGGCGGTCGGCGTCAACCTGGGGATCCTGGTCTTCTTCAAGTACGCGAACTGGTTTTCGGCCGGCCTCCTCGCCCTGCTTCGGCCTCTCGGCATCTCTGCGGACTGGGTTCTGCTGGACGTTCTCCTGCCTGTGGGCATCTCTTTCCATACATTTCAGTCCATCGCCTACGTAGTGGACGTCTTCGCCGGACGCTGCAAGGCGGAGCGGGGCTTCTGGCGCGTCCTCTGCATGATCATGTTCTTCCCTCAGCTCGTCGCGGGCCCGATCGAGCGCGCGGCCGGATTGCTTCCGCAATTGAGATTCGAAAGACGCTTCGATTGGCGGTTCGTCGTCTGGGGTCTGCATCTGCTGCTCATCGGATATTTCCTCAAGGTCTTCGTCGCCGACAATTGCGCCGTCATCTCGGACTATTTCTTCAAAAAAATCCATCTCGGGGAATCCTTCGGCGTCGGCTGGGTCCTCGCCGCCACTGGGGCCTATGCGGCCCAGATCTACGGGGATTTCGTCGGCTACAGCTACATCGCGCGCGGTTCCGCGATCCTGCTGGGAATCGAGCTCACACGAAACTTCGAGCTGCCCCTCTTGTCCCGATCCCCTGGCGAGTTCTGGCGCCGCTGGCATATCTCGCTGTCGACCTGGATCAGGGATTACGTATTCCTCCCCCTCTCCCTCTCGATCTCTTACCGCAATCGATCGTCGCCCTCGGGCGACCCCGCGGTCAGCGACCTGGCGATCGTCTCGTCCTGCCTGATCGTGACAATGCTCCTCGCCGGCCTCTGGCACGGCGCCGACTGGCATTTCATCGCGTTCGGGGGATTTCACGGGGCCTTGCAGGTCTTGTGGCTCGTCGTGCCCGGCGCAAAGGTCCTGTCGTCCTCGGCCGGTTTCCTTCCGAGGATCGCGTCCCGAATGCTGACCTTCGTTCTCGTTTGCGTCGCGTGGGTCCTGTTTCGCAGCGATACGATGAGCGATGCCGCGCACGTCCTCGCCTCCGCCGCGGGCGCCAACGGCCCGGGCGCGGAAGTTCCATCCGGTGTCGTCTCTTGGCTTGCCGTGCATGCCGTACCCTTCGTGCTCTTGATCACCCTGGTTCGCAATGAGAAGGAGGAGGCCGACCTCGCGCGGCGCTCGAAGACCATGCTCGCGATTTCATACTTCCTGATGATCATCTTGCTCGCTTCCTCCGAAGCAGGCCGCGCGCAGTTCATCTATTTCCAGTTCTGACCGGCTCATGGATCTCGATCGACTCGACTACGCGCCCAGGATCGTCGTCCCCGCGATCATCGCGGTGGTCGCCCTGGCGATCCTCGAATTCTGGGCCTACTTCGGATTCCACGAGTCGTCCGCGGAGCGCAACGCGTTCGGCTATTCCCGGGACGCGTCCTTCTCGGTCGAGGGGTCGTTCGTCGGGATCACCACGTCGGCGTCGCGGAGTTTCTGGACGCAGCGCTACCCGCGGGCGAAGCCCCCGGGCTTGAAGCGAATCATGGTGATCGGGGATTCGGCTGCGCGCGGCGCGAGCCTCGATGACTCGGTCGCCGGAGCGCTCCGCAGGCAGTTGAGCGAGCGCTGCGCGATGCGCACGGAGGTGTGGAACCTCTCGAGCCCGGGCTACGGTTCCCGCCGCAAGCAGCTAGTCGTCGACAAGGCGCTCGAATTCCATCCCGACCTCATCATCTACCATGCCGGAGTCACGACTGAGTACGAAGACAGCCGCGAGTGGGAGAGATATACCGAATATCACTCCTGGCACCCGCGCCATTGGGTGGACCAGCTTCCCTTCCTGGGCCGCGTCAAGCTCTCCAAGGTGGAGCGGCTTTACTGGAATTGGCTTCCGGAGGATGTTCGAGCGGCGTCTCTGGAAGATCCGCTCGCGATGAGGATCGCCGGGATCGCGAGCAAGACGGACTCGCGGTACTGGATGCCGAAGATGCTCTCGAATCTCGACCGCACGGTCGAGGAGGTCCGGGAGGCCGGAGTTCCGCTTCTCGTTCTGGTGCACGCCTACTTCGATCGCTCCGGCGGGCGCGTCATCGACGCGGGTCTCGACAAAGCCATCGCCGAGCGCTATGCCTCGCGCCCGGGGGTCACGGTCATTTCGAATCGGGAGCTATTCTCGTCGCGTCCCGATGCATCCGCGTTGTTCTTCGACTCCTCCCACTGGACCTCCGCCGGCATGAACGCGGTGGCCCGGGCGCTCGGGAATTTCGTGGGTCGTCTGTTCAACACTGGAGCCAGTTGTTCGTAGGGAGCATCAGCCTATCCGCCCGCTCCATCCGGTGTGGATTGCGCGATCGTGATCGGCGGATTTCGCGGAAGATACTTGTCGACGGCGAGCTCCCAGCGAGCGGCGCCATCATCGGCTCGTTCGAGCAGATCGAAGCCGAGTCGGCGGTAGTGCTCCTCGACGAGCTTGTTGCGTCGGGTCGGAAGATAGGTGCCGATCAGCCTTCGAATCCCTTGGAGGCTGGCATTGCGCACGATCTCGTCCAGGACCGCGTGCTCGACCATTCGTCCGAGAACCCGGCAGCTCATCAACCAGGTGTCGACCTGCCAGTCCTGCTGGTTTCGAGCGCATATCACCGCGCAGATCATGCCGTTGTCCCCGAAGGAATCCGTCAGGCGGACCTGGAGCGTGAAAAAGGCGGGATCATTCTCGAGCCGCTCGATCTGCGCCTCCGAATAGCGGCGCGTTGTGAGATTGAATTGATTCGACTTGTTGATCAGCTGCGCGATGCGCGCCCGGCCCAGGGGGTCGAAGGGACGGAAATGGATCGTCATTCGGAGCGACCGCAGGTAATCGTCGATGCTGGTGGCACTCTCCTTCAGGGCGAAGCGAAGCGCGTTCTCCCGATAGATGTCGGGGCGCCTTCGGTCCTCCGCCGAGAGGGTTACGGCCTCGAAGTAGCCGGCTGCGAGCATTGTGCGCGCGTAGAGCGCGGGATCCTCGGGGAGCTCCGGCACCGCGACTTCCGGGAGGATCGCTCGGACCAGGCCGCGTTCCACGGGGCTATCGTCGAGCAGCACCATCGACTCCAATCCCAGCGAAAGCGCTTCGGCGATCGCGCGGATGTTCGTCGCCTTGTCGCTCCAGTTCGCCTGAAAGATGGCGACGTGATGTTCGCGCAGCAGCATCTCGGGATGATTCCTGAAGGGCTCGCGCGCCGTTTCATCGTCGTTCTTCGAGCAAACCGCGAGAACGACTCCACGCTCTCGCAGCTCGAGCGCAGTGCGCTGCACGCTCAGAAACGCCTCGCCGGTGGCATCGCCCTGGCCAAGAATGATGCCGGGCAATCCGTCATCGCCGATCACGCCACCCCACAGCGTGTTATCCAGGTCCAGGACGAGGCAGCGTCGGCTTTTGCCTCGCAGCGCTGCGATCAACCTGCAAACGAATTCGGCATACACCGGCAGGAACCTGTTCGCGAATGGAATCTTGCCCATGTTCCACAGCGTCGGGTCGTGCCATTCGGCCAAGCCGATACTTTCGGCCAGGCCTGCAACATCGAGGAGAAGGTCCTGGCTGCCGCCGAGACTCTCGGCCAACCCGCGATTGAACCCGTCGATCAAGTGGCGCGGCGTTCCCGGCAGCGCCAGGTCGAGACTTCCGAAACTCGTTTCGAACGGCCGCGCCAAAGTCTGAAGAATGCAGATCGCGTCGCCGTTGCCCCTGAAGCCGTTGCGGATTGCGTCGAGCTGATCGCGTGCCGCGGCTATCGCCCGGCGGGCACCCGCCGCGTCGCGCGGCATCGGACGAAGATGCAAGCCGCGATAATCGATGGCGAGGAGCACGGCATCGGGCCGGGCTTGGTTGATGGTGGAGCCCGGGTCCAGTGCCTCCTGGAGGCTTTGGTCGAACTTCCCCTCGATGCACTCCAGCGCGATCCCATA
>CAYQVE010000245.1:0-4557 GCA_964420785.1 uncultured Enterobacteriaceae bacterium
TTCATGCGGATCTGGTTGATGAAGATGACGAGCGTGTTGGTGCGCTTGATGTTGGAGGTGAGCTTCCTCAGCGCCTGGCTCATCAGCCGCGCCTGCAGACCCATCTGCGGCTCGCCCATTTCGCCCTCGATCTCGGCCTTCGGCGTGAGCGCGGCGACCGAATCGATCACGATCACGTCGACCGCGCCCGAGCGCACCAGCATGTCGGCGATCTCCAGCGCCTGCTCGCCCGTGTCGGGCTGGGAAATCAGCAGCTCCTCGATCTTGACGCCCAACTTGGCTGCGTACTGCGGATCGAGCGCGTTCTCGGCGTCGATGAAGGCCGCAGTGCCGCCCAGCTTCTGCACCTGGGCGATCACCGAAAGCGTGAGGGTCGTCTTTCCCGAGGACTCGGGCCCGTAGATCTCGACCACGCGGCCGCGCGGCAATCCGCCTACTCCGAGCGCGATGTCCAGACCCAAGGACCCGGTCGACACCACCTGCACATCCTGCGCGGCCTGAGAGTCCATCTTCATGATGGAACCCTTGCCGAACTGTTTTTCGATCTGGGCCAGAGCAGCCTGCAGTGCCTTGGCCTTGGCTTCTTCCATGACTTTCCCTTCGTTGACCATTTTGATTATCTCCTATATTCGTGCGTTGAAGCGGGCGCCCGCCGCCGTCATCTTCGCCCCCCGGACGCCGTTTCAGCGTTCCCAACGCGCAAAGCGAGAAGCCGGTTGACCTGGATTTTTATACAGGTACGGCGGAAATGCAACCCCCCATGTCAAATCAATGACTTAGACCATCAACATTGAACGGGAATAGAATCGCGCCTATGTCCATGTCCTGGGAAGTGCTGAACGCCAACGCGCTTCGCGAAGCCCGTCTTGTCGCGGAGCCCTTCCCCTACCTCATCGTCGACAACCTCATCCGTCCCGAGGTCCTTGCCGAGGTGGTCGATAGTTTCCCGCGGATCGACGAGCGCGGCAGCTTTCCGCCGGAAGCGGTTTCGTGCTCCGGCCGCTTCGCGACGCTCATGCGGGAGATGCACAGCGTCGAGCTGAGGGACCTGATCGGCGAGCGCCTGGGCATGGATCTGAGGGACAGGCCTCCCATGCTCACGGTTCGCGGCCGCACCGGGAAAAAAGACGGCCGCATCCACACCGATTCCAAATCCAAGCTGGTCACCGTGCTGCTCTACCTGAACCGCGGTTGGAGCGCGCCCGAGGGACGCCTCCGGCTCCTCTACAACGACACCGACCTGAGCCCTTACGCCGCGGAAGTGTCCCCGGATGCCGGACGCTGCCTAATCTTCAAGGTCACCCCGAACTGCTGGCATGGGCACGAGCCTTTCGAGGGCGAGCGGCGCACCATCCAGCTCAACTACGTCACGTCCGAAGAAGTTCGCGAGCGCGACCTGAAGCGGCATCGTTTCAGCGCATTCCTGAAAGGGCTCTTCTCCAGGAAAGATGAAAAGAGTCCTGCTCATTAAGCTGACGTCGCTGGGCGACCTGATCCACGCGCTTCCGGCTCTGAGCGACGCCCAATCCGCCCGTCCCGGGCTCGAGTTCGACTGGGTCATCGACGAGAGTTTTCAGGAGATCGCCGCGTGGCATCCGGCGGTGAGAGGCGTCATCACCACCAATCACCGCGAATGGCGCGGCGCATTGGTCAGCGCGGAGACGCGCGGTTCCATTTCCAGGACGATCGGAGAGATCCGGGCGAACGAGTATGAGCTGGTCATCGACGGTCAGGGTAACTTCAAGACCGCCCTGCTCTCTCTGTTCTCCAAGGGTCCGCGCGCGGGCTTCGACAGCGAATCCGTGCGGGAATGGATCGCCCACCTCGCCTACCAGCGGCGGTTCACCGCCTCAAAGAACGCGCACGCCATCGAGCGCCTGCGGCGGCTGTTCGCCTCCGCGCTGGACTATCCGATCCCCGTCTCAACGCCCGATTTCCGGATTCAGAGGGACAGATTCATCAAGCCGAAACTCGATCTTCCCGGCGAGTATCTGGTGTTCGTCCACAACGCGAGCTGGAAAACGAAGCTCTGGCCCGAACGGCATTGGACAGCTCTCATCGGGAAGTCCCTTGAGGCGGGATTTCGCGTGCTTCTCCCCTGGGGAAACGCCAGGGAGGAAGCCCGGGCGAGGCGCTTCGCGATCGGCCCCGGGGTCCAGGTCCTGCCGCGGCTCCGCCTTTCGGAAATCGGCTACGTGATCGAGCGGGCCCGGGCCTGCGTCTGCATGGACACGGGCTTGAGCCACTTGGCGGCGGCGCTCGACGTGCCTTCGATCACTCTCTACGGATCGACCGACTCCGGGCTCATCGGCGCATCGGGCGCGGCGCAGGTGCACCTGCGATCCGATCTTCCCTGCTCGCCCTGTCGGGCGAAGACCTGTCGCTACACCTCGGGGGACAATCCCTGCCTGGAGCAAATCGGGCCGGACAGGGTTTTCGGAGAGCTGCTGCGCCTCACCCGACCCGATGAGCTCAGGCAAGTCCCAGTCTCACGGGTATCCGCCTCGGCCCAAAAGCCTTCTTGAAGGGCTCGAAGCGCCCCGCGATCGCCCCTCCGCACTTCTTGCACCTGCCATCTCCGGTGACTCGATAGTCGAGGATGCTGTACCAGTCGCGAGCGATCACTGCGCTGCCGCAGCTCGGGCAGTAAGTCGATCCGCCCTCGGGGTCGTGGACGTTGCCCGTATACACGTAGCGCAGGCCGTGCCCCAACGCGATCTTGCGCGCGCGCGTCAGCGTCGCAGCCGGGGTAGGAGGAATGTCGGTCATCTTGTAGTCGGGATGGAAGGCGGTGAAGTGCAGCGGCACCTCGGGTCCGAGCTCCTTGGCGATCCAGCGGCACTCGGCGTCGATCTCTTCATCGCCGTCGTTCCTCCCGGGAATGAGCAGCGTGGTGATCTCGAACCAGACTTCGGTCTCGTGCTCGAGGTAGACGAGCGTGTCGAGCACGTCCTTCAAATGGGCGCTGCAGGTCCGAAAGTAGAACTCCTCGGTGAAAGCCTTCAAGTCGACGTTGGCCGCGTCCATCTTGGCGTAGAACTCGCGCCGCGGCTCGTCGTGCATGTAGCCCGCGGTCACGGCCACCGCCTTGACGCCGACCTCGCGGCAGGCATCGGCGACGTCCATCGCGTACTCCGCAAAAATCACCGGGTCGTTGTAGGTGAAGGCGACGCTGCGGCACCCGTAGTCGAGCGCGGCACGAGCGAGCTGCTCCGGGCTTGCCGCATCGGCCAGCGTGTCCACGTCGCGCGACTTGGAAATGTCCCAGTTCTGGCAGAACTTGCAGGCGAGATTGCAGCCCGCGGTGCCGAAGGACAGGATGCTCGAACCGGGGTAGAAATGGTTGAGCGGCTTCTTTTCCACTGGGTCGATGCAAAAGCCCGAAGAGCGTCCGTAAGTGGTCAGCACCATTTTGTCGTGCTCGCGCTTGCGCACGAAACACGCGCCGCGCTGGCCTTCGTGCAGCCGGCAGTCGCGCGGGCACAGGTCGCACTGCAGCCTCCCGTCCTCCAGCGTGTGCCACCAGCGGCCGATGTAGGGTTCCTCTCGCGCGGCGCTCATTGACGAAGCTCCGCCTCGCGCCACTTGAGCACGGTGTAACGCTTCACCCGGCAGCGCAGGATATCGGTGTTCTGCGCAATCCCGGCTTTTTGCCTGAGGTGCGCGATGAACTGCTCCGGATCGGGCAGGCCCTCCCAGACTTGCGGCAGGAAGGTCGCGCGCTTGCCTTCCTCGCCTTGTTCGAGAATGATGCCGTCCACGCCGGGACGGAGCCGCGCGATCAGCTCGGCGTGGTGCTCGAACAGGAGCCGTTTGGGCGTCGACAGGAGCGACACTTCGATGTCGGTGCGCCTGAACTCGTCGGGCGTGAGCGGCGTGAAGCGCGTGTCCTCGAACGCCGCAGCGCGGGCGTTCTCGGCGACGTCTAGAGCGAGCGGCCGCTGCGCTTCGAGCGCGCCTACGCAGCCGCGCAGCGCATCACCCTGCGTCAGGGTGACGAAGCTCGCGCGCGATTCGCGGAGCCATGACTCCTCCGCCACGGGCGCGGCGGGCTTCACACCCGCGCCCAGCGCAGCGGAGATCGATTGACGCGCGATCTGCACCAGCCTTCTTCCGTGCTCCGTCCCGTAGCGCGCGCTCTCGGATGCGAGCGCAAAGGAGGCGTAGCCGACGACCCGGCTCTTGTCTCCGGCGGTGTCGCCCGAGTTGCGGCAGTCGAGCAGCTCAGCCGCGAGTCCCTTGCGCTTGGCGGCGACCAGCATGCCGGCGACCGGCGTCGCCCCGCAGGCCTGCTCGTGACCGATTCCGGGGTCGAAGCCGAGAATCGCGCGAACTGTGTCGCCGTCGATTCTGCGCGCTCTCTCGTACGAATGGTAATGCGAGAGATCCGAGCTGATCACGATCAGCGTTTCGGTTCCGCCCCAAAGGCGTTCCAGCACTTCGGCGACTTTTTCCGGAGCCGCCTCGCCGACCACGAGCGGCACGAGCGAGAATTCGCCCAGCACTCGCTGCAGGAACGGCAGCTGCACTTCCAGAGCGTGCTCTTCGGCGTGCGTC
>CAYQVE010000246.1:0-4531 GCA_964420785.1 uncultured Enterobacteriaceae bacterium
GGAGGATCCCTGGCCGGGCCAACCCGCACGCAGGACATCGAGGCATACAATCTGTACTACCGCTCATCGCTGTAGTTCGCTCTTTGAGATTCAACTACTTCCATCTCCTGTGCCGTGACAAGTCCGGTGGTTGTGCCGTAACTGCGGCAACGCGCTCCACGTTGACGGCGTAGACCGCGAGATGACTCGTCGCGAAGTGCGCATAGCCCGTACGGCGAGAACCCGGGACGGCGATTGGACGAGTTGCGCAATCGAAGCGGTACGGATGTAGACGCCGGTACCCACCACGTTGCCGATTACGATCGCAAGCGTCTGGAACCGGCTCAAGCCTCGCCGCAGCCCCTCGTCGGTAACCGACGCGGCCGTCAAGACTTCTGCGGTCGACACCATGCGCCCCCTTCGCCGACGCCGGTTCTGAATCCGTTGCGGTGGTTCTTTCCGAAGATTATGCGCCGAGAGGGGAGAGTGATCTACGAGTCATGCCGAGCGCCCACGGGGGCGTCGCGTCGCCGCGCGACCGGTCGGCGCTCGGCCATCTTGAGATATTCGATTCCGTGACGCAGCACTGCGGTGCACCCATGATCATCATCGAGATGCTGCCTCGCGCCCCTCACATCCGTGGCCCGCCGCTCACGCAGACTCGCTCATGAGCCAAGCTCCACACCAACGACTCCACTTACTGGCACCGCTTCCCGGCTGCCACCACGCCCGCCCATGCTCACGCGTCCCCCAGCGCTTGCTGATTGCACCCACCTGCGCCGACAGAGCGACGGGGCTCGACTCCCAAGCACGCACGCCTTGGCCGCGGCGTCCGCGCAGATCGGTTACAGCTCGCTACACGGACGAAGATCGCAGCTCTAATCCCCATAGCTCGCCGCTTCGTTAGACCCCGCCAGTTCCTCTCGCGGTTTCCTCCCTCGAGGCTTGTCCGACGCCTGCCCTCCCGGCGGCACCGGACTCGGTGAGCTCAGCTGCATGGGGGCAGGTGTCGGACAACCCTTAACGATCTCTGCCGTTCGCTGCCTTCGGTACCGAGCAATCACATCGACTGACACGTTGGGTCAAGAACCAGGGTTTGGACCAAAAAGAGTGTCCAATATTAAGTGGCGCTATCTCGGGGAATCAGGACCTTAAGTGCCCGTATCTCGCAGAAATATTGGACACCGTGGTGGAAGTTTTTGTTGTTATTTCAGCGACATAGTTCGTTTTCTGAAAATCCGCGTGTCGGCAGTTCGATTCTGTCCCTGGCCACCATCAAATCAGAACAACACGGCCAGCGCCGTCTGCTAGGACCGTCGTGATCCCCCCGCTAGGAGATTACTTGCTTCACCATCCTAAGTAGCGCTTCCCTTGAGCGCCGTGCGCGGGTTGACATGGCTGACGAACTCGCGCACGTAATCGGTGGCCGGGTGCGAGACGATTTCCTGGGCTGTGCCAGTTTGAATGATGCGACCGCCCTCGAGTATGGCGATACGGTCACCGAGTCTGAGCGCCTCATCAAGGTCGTGGCTCACGAACACGATGGTTTTGCGCACACGCTGCTGCAGCGCGAGCAGCTCGTCCTGTAATTTGCGACGGAGCAGCGGGTCGAGGGCGGAGAAGGGCTCGTCCATGAGCAGGATGTCCGGGTTCGTCGCCAAGGCGCGCGCGAGCCCGACGCGCTGCTGCATGCCTCCGGATAACTCGGCGCAATAGTGATCGGCCCACTGTGAGAGTCCCACCAGCTCCAGCTGTTCGGTGACGATGCGCCGACTCGATGCCGGGGGCTCGCCGCGCAGTTCCAGACCCAAGCCTACGTTTTCGCGTACGGTCCGCCAGGGCAACAGACCGAACTGTTGGAATACCATCGCGATGCGCATGCGGCGAATCTGGCGCAAGCGGGCCGCATCGCAGCGCGCGATATCGATGCTCGTCGTGCCGTCGCGGACGAGCACGGCACCGCGAGAAACCGGAGTGAGGCCGTTCGCGGCGCGTAGCAGGGTAGATTTTCCCGAGCCGGACAGGCCCATCAAAACGCAAATCTGGCCTTGCTCGATGGTGAGATTGGCGCCGGCGACCCCGACTAAGACGCCGGTCTTCTCCGCGATCGACGCGCGCGAAGCGCCAGTCTCCAAGGCGGCCAACGCTTCTTGCAGCCGGACAGCAGCGCGTCGCCCGCTGCCGACGAAGAGAATGTCGACCTCCTTGAACTCGAGCGCTGGGGTCACGCTCCGGAGCCTCCACCGGATTGCTCCGGTGGCCGGCTGATGCGGTCGAGAATGATCGCAAGCAGCACGATCACGAAACCAGCCTCGAAGCCCATGCCGACCTGGACGGTGTTGAGCGCGCGCACGACCGGGACGCCGAGCCCGCCCGCACCGACCAAAGCGGCGATCACCACCATCGACAAACTGAGCATGATGCACTGGGTGATACCGGCGAGGATCGTGGGCGCTGCGCTCGGCAGCTCGATCTTGAGCAGCATCTGCATCGGCGTCGCGCCGAAAGCCCGGCCCGCTTCTCTGAGCGCCTGCGGGACCGAGCTGATCCCGAGCTGGGTCAGCCGAACGGGAGCGGGCAGGGCAAAGATGACCGTCGAGATCAAACCTGGAACGACACCGAGACCGAACAGTACGAGCGTCGGGATTAGATACACGAACGTGGGCAGCGTCTGCATGAGATCGAGCACCGGCCGCAGCGCGGCATACAGGCGTGGGCGGTGTGCCGCGACGATGCCTAACGGAACACCGATGATCGCGGAGACGACAGCGGCCACGATGACCAGTGACAGAGTCTCCAGCGTCGCAGCCCAGTACCCCTGATTCACGATGAACAGCAGTGCAGCTGGCACGAACACGGCGAGGGGCAGCGAGCGGCGTAGCCACCAGGTCAACGCCGTGATGGCGAGGATCAAAGCCGGCACTGGCACCCAGGAGAGAAACGCGGCCAGACCATTGACACTGCCGCGCACGAGGGTCGAGACGACTGCGAACAGCACCCGCCCGTGGCTCTTTACGTACTCGATGAGGACGGCTATGCCCGCACCCACCGGGATCTTGTGGCCGCTGATCCAGCCTTCGAACCCCGAGTCGGCCGCACGCCGCTCGGCCGCCATCGCGGGTCGACCGTCGAAGGTCGATACGCCTTCGAGCCAGGTGGTCATTACGGCGGGGTGAGCCTTGAGCCAGTTGACGGCGGCGGCTTGCGGTAGCTGGTGCTGGTTGAGGATGGCATCCATGACCTCGCTCTCACCCTTGAGGCTAAATTCCAGATTTTTCAGTAACCGTCCCAAGTTGGGGCACTGCGCCAGGTAACCTGCGCGAGCGAGCGTATGGACCGAGGCGCCGCCGAAGTTCGCCCCGAAGGCCGCCTCCCCCCCTGTCAGGTACCGGATGTCGAAGCGCAGGTTCATCGGGTGCGGATCCCAGGCGGGGAACACGATTGGCGTGTGCGCGCGCACCGCGCGCTCGACCTGCGCGAGCATGCCTTGCTCGCTCGATTCGATGAGGTGAAAGGCTCCGAGGTCGTAGGAATTGCGCTCGATGAGCGTCAGGATGTGATGGTTGCCGTCGTTGCCGGGCTCGATGCCGTAAATCGAGTAGCCGAGCTGCGGCCCAAAATGCGCGATGTCAGCAAAGCTGCGCAGGCCCGCATCGTAGGCGTATCCCGGTACGGCGAGTGTGTATTTGGCTCCGGTCAGATTCGCGCGCACGACTTCCACCGAGCGGTCCTCGAGGTATGGCTGGAGGTCGCGGGTTTGCGCCGGCATCCAGTTACCGAGGAAGACGTCAATGTTGCGGCTCTTCATGACCGCAAAGGTAACCGGGACGGACAAGAGCGTAGTGCTAGGTTCGTAGCCGAGGTCGCGCAGCACAGCGCTCAGTAGGGCCGTAGTTACGGTGACGTCAGTCCAGCCAGCGTCGGCAAGCCGCACCGTACGGCAGGCATGCGGCTCGGGCGCAGTGCCCGCAGCTGCGACGCCCAGTCCCCCGAGCGCGAGCAACGCCAGAATGAGCGCTTCAGCCGAGCGGCGGAAAGCGCGCCATGCGTTCCAGATCGTTGAGCTCTTGGTCATTGCGGATATAACTTCGGCCGGCGTCGCGCAGCGGCTGGAAGTCCCACGCTCGATAGGACCCCCGCCGCAGCGACGCGTACACCAGGTGACGCCGCTGCTGACTGGCGAGTACCGCCTGGTGCACGGCCGCCAGGTTCCAGCGTCGTGCCACCTCCTCGCGAAAGGCAGCTGCGGCCGCGGCCTCCGGCAGGTGCGACACGCGGTTCACCCGCTCTTCGGGATCTGCGACTACGTCGTACAGCTGGTCGGGGTCGACCGGTGAATGCACGAACTTATGGCGCGCGCGCCGGATCATCACGATCGGCGCGATGGCCCCTTCGGCCAGATACTCACCGCACACCTCCCCCGGCCCGGGGCCTCCCTCGAGTGCGTTCAGGAGGCTCGAGCCGTCGATCGGGACCGCAAAGGACGGCAGCGTATCCTGGTGTGTCAGTTCCCCCAAAGTCGGGAGAGGGTGCTCGAAGAGATTCCGGCCGG
>CAYQVE010000247.1:0-4472 GCA_964420785.1 uncultured Enterobacteriaceae bacterium
CGGTCCAGGCGCGCACGATCAGGTCGTGCGCCTCGTGGAAGCGGTCGTGCGAGAAAGTGGGATTCACGCCGAACGTGTGGTACTCGGCGCCGATCCCGCGAACGAAGCCGGAAATCAGCCGGCCCCCCGAGATCACGTCGATCATCGCGTGCTCCTCGGCGACCATGAGCGGATGCTCGCGCAGCGGCAGCGCGCTCCCCAGGATCGCGATTTTCGCGCGCCTCGTGCGGCGGGCGAGCGCTGAAGCAGTGACGATCGGCGAGGGCATCAAACCGTACGCGGTTTGATGGTGCTCGTTGACCGCGATCGCGTCGAAGCCGAGTTCCTCACCGTACTCGAGCTCATCGAGGTAACGGTTGTAGAGTTTGTGCCCCTTCACGGGCTCGAAGTTCGAGTTCGGAAGGTTCACCCAGACGGTGCCGTTGGCGCGCCCCTTTTCCAGATCCAGATCGGCATAGGGCATCAAGTGAAACAGGACCACTTCCATGGCATCACCCCTTTCCCGCGAATCGCAGGACGATGTCGCAGAATTCGTCGGGCCTCTCCGCCTGCGGCAGGTGCCCGCAGCGCGGGATGATTTCGACCTCCGCCCCGGGAATCAGCTTCTTGAACTCGCCCGCGTACGCGACCGGAAGGATCTTGTCGGCTTCGCCCCAAACGACCTTGACTGGCACACTCACGCGGTGCAGCCACTTGCGGAGAAACGGGTCGTGCATGCGCGGCTCCCAGCCGAGCCGCGCCACGGTATGGCGGTTCTTGAGCGAAACATCCAACAGCTCGGGCGTCATCGGCTGGGCGAGCATCTTCTCCGCCAGAGCCGGGTCGAAAAAGAGATTTCGCGCCAGTTCCTCGGGCGACCAGAGAAAAACATCGCCCGGCTTCACGCCGGGCACCGAGATCCCGGCCGGTCCGATGAGGACCAGCGACTTCAATCGCGAAGCGTCGCGAACCGCCATCTCGAGGGCGAGCCAGCCGCCGAGCGAGCTGCCGACGAGGTGCACGCCGCGGAGCTCGAGACTCTCGAGAACGTCGAGATAGAAATACGCGAGATCGTGGATGTTCTCCAGCCACTCGGGCTCGTCGGACGCGCCGAAACCCGGATGCTCGGGAACGAGCACCTCGAAGCGCTGCGCCAGCTTCTCCATGAAAGGCAGGACAGCCGGCGCCCCGCCCGCCCCGTGGAGGTAGAGAAGCGGCTCGCCCGATCCGCCGCAGCGGAGGTTGAGCCTGCATCCGTCGACCTCGATGAAACGCTGGCTGAATGCCATGGCGCCGATTCCAACGCGGCCCGGCAGCTAGCCGCGCCTCGCGCCCGCGCGTTTCGTTCCGGCGACGCGGGAGGCCTCGATCACGGGGCCGATCGCGGAATGGAAAGCCGGCGCCATCACGTGCGCGCCGGCCACGCCCGGAGTCTCCGCGAGCTGCTGCAGCAGCTCGACGCAGATTCTTTTGCCCTCCGTTTTCGGGTCGGCGGCGCGCTCGAGCCGCTCCACGAGACCGTCCGGGATCATCGCCCCGAAGAGCTTCTCCTTCATCCAGCGCGCCGAGCGCGCCGAAGGAATCGGTGCGATGCCGATCAGGATCGGCAGCTTTTGCGCCACGCCGAGCTCGAGCAAACACGCGGCGTAGCGCCGCACCGCGTCGGGATCCATGCAGAACTGCGTCTGGATGAATTCGGCGCCGGCTTCCATCTTCGAGAGCAGGCCGTTGGGGCGCCAGCCGGCCGGAGGATCTACAGGCAGCTCCGCCGCGCCCAGCACGAACCTCACAGCGCCCTTGATTTCGGTGCCCGAGGGAAGCCGGTGCTCCGCACGCATCCGCTGCGCGGTCGCGAGCAAGGCCGTCGTATCGAGGTCGAAAACGGGCTTGGCGTCCGGCTGGTCCCCGAGCGTCGGGTCGTCGCCGCGCAAAGCGAGAATATTGCGTATGCCGAGCGCGGCGGCGCCGAGGAGCTCGGCCTGCAGCGCTAGGCGGTTGCGGTCGCGACAGGTGATCTGCAGGACGGGCTCGATACCGCTTCGCACCAGGAAGTGCGCCGCCGCGAGGCTGGACATGTGAGCTTTCGATCCCGCGCCGTCGGTCACATTGATCGCGGTGACGAGCCTGCGCAACGCGCGCGCATGATCGATGAATTCGGCGGGATCGGTGGACACCGGCGGGGAAAGCTCGGCGGTGACGACGAAACTTCCGTCCCGCAGGTGCCTTTGCAGCTCGCTGATGGCGCTACTCGATGACTGCACCTTCGTGGCCGAGTCCATTCTTTCGGACCTCTTCCCCTCGCGCTGAGAGGGCTGCCACGACGCAAGTCTCGTACGGCAGCCCGTCGGGTTCCGGTCGAAGCCGCGAGTCTAGCACGCTACGCTTCACATTCCGCTCCGCCTTTGCGCCTCGACGCTCGCCATGAATTTCGGCGCCTGCTCCCTGAGGCGGTCGTCCGTCATGCGCCCGCTTCTGGTCATGTAGTCGTAGGCGAGCCGCCACGGCGGCTCGCGCATTTTTTCCGGAAAGCGCTCGTACCAGTAGGAACTCGCGTTCGCCGCCGCGAGCAGCTTTTCCACTACAGGCCTGCGCTCGCGCTCGAACGCCGCGAGCGCGCGCGGCACGTCCTCGCCCGCCTCGCCGAACGCCCGGTCGAGCGCGATTGCGTCCTCGAACGCGAGGCGGGTTCCTGAGCCGATCGAGAAATGCACGGTGCGCAGCGCGTCGCCGATCAGGACAAACTTCCCCGAGAACCAGCGCCGGTTCGACAGCAGCGGAAACTGCCGCCACAGCGATTTGTTCGAGACCAGAGGATGCCCGTCCAGATCCGGCGCGAACACCCGTTCGCAATACGCGCACGACTGAGCGTCGTCCATCCGGCCGAGCGCCGCCCTTTTCCAGGTGGCCTCATCGCATTCGACGACAAAGGTGCTCATCGCGGGGGCGTGGCGGTAATGGTGCGCGACAAAGGCACCGTCTGCGTTGCCGCGGAAGGTGAGCGTGAGGCAATCGAACGCCTGCGTCGTTCCGTACCATGCGAAGCGGTTGGTGAGCAGCTCGATCCTCGGCTGGAACAGCGCTTGCAGCGCCGACCGCACGAGCGAGTTCGATCCGTCCGCGCCGATCACGACGTCCGCGCCTGCGAACTCGTCGAGCGCCGTCACCGCGCGGCCATACTCGACCCTCACGCCCGCGTCGCGGCACAGCTTTCGCAGGATCTCCTGGAGCGCAAGACGCCCGATGGCGGAAAAGCCGTTGCCGTCGATGTCCACGCGCTCGTCGCGGTGCACGATGCGCTGCATCGGCCAGCGCTCCATCGCAGCCTGCATGATGCTCGAGAGTTGCGGCTCATCGCGCTCGAGAAACGCCAGCGCACCGTCGGAGAACACCACCCCGAATCCGTAGGTCGCCCCTTCGGGATTCTGCTCGGCGACTTCGATCCGCCAGGAAGGATGGCGGCGCTTGGCGAGCAGCGAGAACAGGAGACCGGCCGGGCCGGCCCCGATTACGGCGACGCGCATTTCATGACTGCGTCATATTTCACGGAGGACCCCTCGGTTCCGCTTGCGACCGCGTCATAGTTCACGAAATCCCCCGGGGGCTTGTTCACCCGCAATTTGAAGCTTATACTACACGGTAAGAATCGCTCGTAATTTACTGATTCTCCACGAAAGCAAAGGTGCAACTTGGACGCTGTAGGGCGTAAGCAACACCGCATCTCCGGGCCGCTATGGTACGCCGGTCGGGTGCTCTTCATCGCCCTGCCGATGCTCGCGCTGACCTACGCGATCTTCAGCGACGCGTTGGCCCCCACCTTGCCTTCACTGCCGCTCACGTTCACGATCCTGCCGTTCGTGATCTGGACGGCTCTGCGCCTCGGGCAGCGCGAGGTGAGCGCGCTCAACGCGCTGGTGTGCATCATCGCCGTGTGGCACACGATCGAGGGACGCGGGCCGTTTGCATCGGCGCCGCTCGGTACTTCGGTCCTGCTGCTGCTCGCGTTCATCGGTACCGTGGTTTCCACGGGACTGGTGCTGAGCACCGTCGTCGGCGAGCGCAGCCGCGCCTTCGAGGCGCTCGCGCAGGCCTTGAAGACCCTCAAGGAGGAGGCGATCCGGGATCCACTGACCGATCTCTACAACCGGCGCTTTCTGCGGGACTATTTGTCACGCGAGCTGCTGCGCGCCGCGCGCGAAGGCATCCGTGTCGCCGTGATCATGATCGACTTGGACCGCTTCAAGCGGGTGAACGACACCGCTGGACACGCCGCCGGCGATTTCGTGCTCACGGAAATCGCGACGCTGCTCAAACGCCATATCCGCGGCACTGACATCGCCTGCCGCTACGGAGGCGAGGAGTTCACGCTGGTGCTTCCCAACGCCACTCTCCAGAGCGCGCGCAGCAGGGGCGAGGCCATTTGCTCGGCGATACGGGAGCAAGGCGTCCAACTCATGGGTGTCACCGCATCGCTGGGCGTGGCGATCTTCCCCGAT
>CAYQVE010000248.1:0-4426 GCA_964420785.1 uncultured Enterobacteriaceae bacterium
TTTCCCTCCCGCCGAGAACTTGGTTGGCCCCAACTGTCCCGCTCTCCCAGATCGCATTGCGCAAGGTATGACAATATGGGAGGTTAGAATGGGGGAGGGCGCGCGTCCTGTAGCTCGGCGCTGTGCCCCAGGCCTAGAAGGAAGAGATGGGAAACGGCGGATGCGGACGAGAAGCTGGGAAAGCCAGATCACGTGGTGTAATGCCGTCATTCCCGCGAAGGAGAGTCCCGATGAAACCCAATCCCGCTGTCTGGTTTGAAATCTATGTGCAGAGCCTCGATCGTGCAAAAAAATTCTACGAATCCGTACTCCAGGGCAAGCTGGAAAAGCTCGACAGCCCGGGGATGGACATGTGGGCGTTTCCGATGGAGATGAACGCGTCGGGGGCGAGCGGTGCCCTGGTCAAGATGCAGGGCGTTCCCACCGGCGGCAACAGCACCCTGGTTTACTTCGGCTGCGAGGACTGCTCGGTCGAGGAAGGCCGCGTCACGAAATCGGGAGGACGCATCCACAAGAACAAGTTTTCCATCGGCCAGTACGGATTCATCTCCCTCGCCATCGACACCGAAGGAAACATGTTCGGCCTGCACTCCATGAAATGAACGCCCGCCGACCGTCGTCGGGTCACAGCGCTACACGCGCTCGATATACGCCCCGTCGTTGGTGTTGACCTTGATTTTCTCGCCGGAGTTGACGAAGGGAGGCACCTGAACGATGAGGCCGGTCTCGGTCTTCGCGGGCTTGAACGAGGTCGTGACGGTCGCGTTCCTGATGTTGGGATCGGTCTCGGTCACCGTAAGCACGACCGATGGCGGCAGCTCGACTCCAATCGGCTTATCGTTGTAGAACACCACCTGCACGTCGGTGTTGGGCAGCAGGTAGCCGGTCTGTCCCTCGAGCATTTCATCCGACAAGGTCAGCTGCTCGTAATTCTCCTTGTCCATGAAAACATAGCCGGTGCCGTCGTTGTAGAGGTACTGCATCTCGCGCGGATCGACGAAAGCGCGTTCGACCTTGTCCTCGGTGCGGATCCGCTGGTTGGTCTTGGTGCCGCTCTCGATGTCCTTCATCTCGACCTGCATGAACGCACCGCCGCGCCCGCCGACGTGCACGTGGTAGCATTTGATCACGCGCCAGATCCGTTTTTCCCATTCGAGCAGATGACCGATGCGGATTTCGGTGGCGAGAACTTTGGCCATGGCTAGGACGCGTTGGAAGCAGGGCGCGGCATTCTATAACACTCCGGTGACGAAGTCGAAATCGCAACCGGGATACGATCCAGCTTGCCGCGACTGCCCGCGGCTCGCGCGATACCTCGATCGGGTCAGGCAGGAACATCCCAACTACCACGCCTGCCCGGTCTCGCCCTTCGGTCCGAAACGCGCGGCCTTGCTCGTGGTGGGTCTCGCTCCGGGATTCCACGGGGCGAACCGCACCGGGCGGCCTTTCACCGGGGACCATGCCGGAATCCTGCTGTACGGGGCCTTGCACCGGTACGGCTTCGCGAGCCACGAGGGCTCGCCCGATCCGCGGGACGGCCTCGCGCTCATCGACTGCCGCGTGACGAACGCGGTGAAGTGCCTTCCCCCGCAGAACAAGCCGCAGTTCGGCGAAGTAAGGCGCTGCAATCGGTACCTTGTCGAGGAGATCGCAGCCGCGCGCCCGCGGGCGATCCTCGCGCTCGGCGCAATCGCCCACCGGGCGGTGTTGATGGCTTTCGGGCTTGCCCCGGCGCGGCATCGTTTCGCGCACCGCGCCGTTCACGAGCTGCCTGCCGCTTCGGCCGCAGTGCGGCTCTTCGATAGCTACCACTGCAGCCGCTATAATACGCAGACGAAGCGGCTCACTGCTGCGATGTTCGAAGCGGTGGTTCGCGATATCGCGACTTTCCTCCGCGGCGCCCGATGACTTCCCCAAGCAAAGCGCTCCGAGCCGAAGAGAACCGGAGCGCTCCGGTCACGGAGGCCTTCGACGCGCATGCCCTGCTCGCCACTTTGCCGGGCTTGCCGGGCGTGTACCGCATGATCGGTGCGGAAGGGGAGGCGCTCTATGTCGGCAAGGCGGGCGACCTGAAAAAGCGCGTCTCGTCTTATTTTCAGAAAACGCAGCACGGCCCGCGCACCGCTATGATGTTGACGCAAGTCGCGGCGGTCGAGATCACGGTTACTCGCTCCGAAGCCGAGGCGCTGATCCTCGAAAACAACCTCATCAAGTCGCTCAGCCCCCGCTACAACATTCTGTTTCGCGACGACAAGTCCTATCCCTACCTGATGGTGAGCGGCGGGGAATTCCCGCGTCTCGGTTTCCACCGCGGGGCGATGGACAAGGCGCACCATTACTTCGGCCCGTTTCCGCACGCGGGCGCGGTGCGCGAAAGCATCCAGCTCCTGCAGAGGGTGTTTCGGCTGCGCACCTGCGAGGACTCGGTCTTCCAGAACCGCTCGCGGCCCTGCCTTCTCTACCAGATCAGGCGCTGCACTGCGCCTTGCGTGGGACACATCGCCGCCGCGGCTTACGCGGAAGACGTCAAGAGCGCGCAGCTCTACCTCGAGGGCCGCAGCGACACCGCGCTCAAACGGCTCGAAGTTCGCATGCAGCAGGCGTCTGACGCGCGGCACTACGAGGAGGCGGCGATTTACCGCGACCAGATCCAATCTCTCGTCAAGGTCAGCCAGCGCCAGTACGCCGACACCGGCGCGGACGTCGATGTGGATATCATCGCGGTCGCCGTCGAGCAGGGCTTCGCCTGCGTCAACCTGATGATGGTGCGCGGCGGCAGGCAGCTCGGGGACCGCAGCCTCTTTCCGCAGAACGCGGAGGAGCGTGACGCGAAGGAAGTGCTCGCGGCGTTCATCGCGCAGCACTACCTGGAGCGGCCGATACCGGCCGCACTGGTCGTCGGCGAAGACTTGGACGTCCAAGAGCTCGAGGCAACGCTCACCGAGCACGCGAAACGCAGCGTGCGCATTCATACGCGCCCCACGGCCGAGCGCCGCGCCTGGCTTGAGATGGCCCGGCAAAACGCGCTTCAGGCCTTGAAGTCGAAGCTCACCGAGCACAGCACTCAGGAAACGCGGCTCGCGGCGCTGCGCGAGGCGCTGGGCTTGCCCGACACCGTTCAGCGCATCGAATGCTTCGACGTAAGCCATACGATGGGCGAGGCCACCGTGGCGGCCTGCGTGGTGTACGATCGCATGGACATGTGCCGTGGCGAATACCGTCGCTACAACATCGAAGGTGTGCAGCCGGGCGACGATTACGGCGCTATGGCGCAGGCGCTTTCGCGCCGCTACGGAAGGATAGCCGGCGGGGAGGGCGTCGCGCCGGACCTGATTTTCATCGACGGCGGCAGGGGACAGGTGAGCGCGGCGAGAGAAGCGCTCGCGGACGCCGGTCTATCCGACATTGCGCTCGTGGGCATCGCCAAGGGCCCGGAGAGGAAGCCGGGGCTCGAGGAGCTGTGGGCCGGCGAGCGCGTGGTGACGCTTGCCCCCGACCACCCCGGATTGCACCTTATCCAGAGGATTCGCGACGAAGCGCACCGGTTCGCCATTGCCGGGCACCGAGCGCGACGCTCCAAGCGGCGCATCACTTCGACGCTGGAGGGCATCGCCGGGATCGGCGCCAAACGCCGCAAGCAGCTGCTGACGCGGTTCGGCGGGCTGAAGGGCGTCATGGGCGCAAGCGTCGAGGACCTGACGCAGGTCGAGGGGATCAGTCGCAAGCTCGCGGAAAAAATCTACCAGGAGCTCCATGCCGCTTAACGTCCCGATCCTTCTCACCTGGCTCCGCATCCTGACGATCCCGCTGGTGATCGGGGTCTTCTATGTCCCCGAAGTGTGGCTCTCGAGCTGGCACCAAAACTTGCTTGCGACCTCGTTATTCATCGCGGCCGCGATCACAGACTGGCTCGATGGCTATCTCGCGAGGCGCTTGAACCAGACGTCGGCGTTCGGCGCGTTCCTCGACCCGGTCGCCGACAAGCTGATGATCGCCGCGGCGCTGATCGTGCTGGTCTGGCTTCAGCGCGTGGACGCGATCATCGCCGTGGTCATCATCGGCCGGGAGATCGCCGTTTCGGCGATGCGCGAATGGATGGCGAAAATCGGCCAGTCGAAAAGCGTTGCGGTGAATTTCCTCGGAAAAATAAAAACGATCTCGCAGATGATCGCCGTGCCGCTTTTGCTCTATCACGAGCGGATCGGCGTGCTCAGTCCGCAGCGCGTCGGCACCTGGCTCATCTACATCGCCGCGATGCTGACACTGGTGTCGATGTTCTACTATCTGAAACTCGCCCTTGCGCCCCGTGCCGTAGGGGACCGTCGCCGGCTTGACCGCAGAGGGAGCGGCCCGTAAGATTCCGCCTTGCCCGCGGGAGTAGCTCAGTTGGTAGAGCGCAACCTTGCCAAGGTTGAGGTCGCGAGTT
>CAYQVE010000249.1:0-4418 GCA_964420785.1 uncultured Enterobacteriaceae bacterium
GAAAGCTTGCGGAGACCTGTCAAGCCGTCCACAAGCTATGCACAGATTTTGTGAACAACTCGGGGTCCGAGTCGCTATTTCTTCGGGCGCAGCACCAGCTTCTGCACACGCCAGTTGAGCAGCTCCGCGACGTAGAGCACGTTCTCAGACGGGCAGGCGATCTCGTGGATCCAGCCGAACTGCTTCAGCTGCTTGCCGGATTCGCCCAGCACGCCGAGCACTTTTCCGTCAAGCGACAGCTTGAACACGCGGCCCGGGAATGCGTCGGAGGCGTAGAGCACCTGCTTCGGCCCGGGCGTGATGCACACCGCCCAGGGCGCGCCGGGCATCTGAGTCTTCGGCCCGCCCCCCGCCTCGATCTTCGCGAGATCCGGCAGGTTGCCGATCGCCGGGCGCGCCTTCGCATCGTACGGCACGTCGATCGTGAACTCGCGCTGGAACGTCCCCTCGCCGTCGAACACCTGGATGCGCCGGTTGCCGCGGTCGGCGACGTAGATGTTGCCCTTCGCGTCGGCGGCGATCGAGTGCGGCGTGTTGAACTCACCGGGCTTCGCGCCCTTGCTGCCCCACGATTTCAGCCATTTGCCGTCCCTGTCCACCTTGGCGACGCGCGAATTGATGTACCCGTCGCTGATGTAGGCGTTGCCGGCCGCATCGAAGGCGACGTCGGTCACCTGCCTGAAGCGCCCGTCTTCATGGGGCAGCGGCGGATTGGGGCGCTCGAGCGGTGCCGTTTCCCTGTCCGACGCTTCCTGCTTGCGTCCGAACACCATCGAGACGCGGCCCCGGGAGTTGAACTTGACCACCATGTCCGATCCCTTGTCCGTGACCCAGATGTTGTCGTTCGGGTCGACGCGGACGGTATGGCCGAACGACCAGGCGTACAGGTTCTTGCCGATCTCCCGCACGAAATTTCCTTCCGGATCGAACTCGAGCAGCTGCGTCGCGGCGGCGGAGTAGGCCGGGCCCGTGGTGTTGCCGCGCGACAGGACGAAGACGTGCCCCTTCGAGTTCACCGCGACGCCGGTGACTTCGCCCAGATACAGGTCCTTCGGCAGCTTGAGCGGGTCCGTCCCTTCGAACGGAATCTGGGGCACAGAGTCCTGTGCCAATACGGGCGACGCAAGCAGCATCAGGCCGAAAAGCAGGCGTTTCATGACATCCTCCTTGAGCGGGTGTTGCGGCGCGGTGCGCCGGGGACTCCTGTTGCAAGGGGCGAGTATAACGGCAGACCCATGCGTCGGTGAGCGCAGCGGCGGCGAATTGGACTAAACTATCCTGCGTCGCTCCGGGCCATGGTGACGGCCCGGGCGGGCCTTCAATCTAATTTCTTTCGTCAGGAGAGTCTTGTGCCAACCGGAAAAGTGAAGTGGTTCAACGCATCGAAGGGTTTTGGTTTCATCCAGGCAGACGATGGTTCGAAGGACGTGTTCGTGCATGTCTCGGCGGTGGAGAAGGCCGGCCTGTCCACCTTGAACGAGGGCCAGAAGGTGGGATACGAGCTGGTCACGGGCAAGAACGGCAAGACCTCGGCCGAGAATCTGAAAGCGTTGTAACCGCTCGCGGTCGCACCAGGGGAGAATTTCTGCAGATGAACATCATTTGGCGCTTCTACAGCGACCCCGCTCACGCCTGGAGATGGCAGCAGATTTCCGCAGACCGGACGGTCGTCTCGGAATCTCATCGGGCCTACAAGAATTACGAGGGGTGCCTGGCCGATGCCAGAGAAAAGGGTTACGTCTTTCAGGCGCCCCAGCCGAAGTCGTACAAGGGACGACTGCGCTAGAGCAAAGCAAGCTGGCGGAAGTATTCTTGTCGAGGTCCGTGCCCGACGGTCAGGCACCGATTCCCGATCGAGTCCTCGTTCGCGTCCGCATCGTGTCCCTGCGGGATGAGCTTGCCGTCTTTCCGGGCCGCGGATGAAATACAAGGACTACTACGGCGTGATGGGCGTCGACCGCAAGGCGAGCGCCGAAGAGATCAAGAACGCGTACCGGAAGCTCGCCAGAAAGTATCATCCGGACGTTTCCAAGGAACGCGACGCCGAGGAGAAATTCAAAGAGCTCGGCGAAGCCTATGAAACCCTGAGGGACCCGGAGAAGCGCGCCGCCTACGATCAGTTGGGCAGCCATCGTCCCGGACAGGATTTCCGCCCGCCCCCGGGGTGGGAGCGGCGATTCGGCGACGTACCGTTCTCGTTCGACGATATCGATCTTGGGGATCTGTTCGCCGGAATGGCGGGCGGAATGCATCGCGCCGGACGCCGCGGCGGCGGCAAGATTCCCGTGCCCGGGGAGGACTACGAGGTCACGGCGCACATCGCGCTCGAGGAAGCCTACCGCGGCGCCGAGGTGGATCTCGAGCTCGCCGTCCCCGAGTACGACGAGAGCGGTTTCGCGCACCGTGTGCGGCGCGCTTTCAAGGCGCGCATCCCCAGGGGCGCCACGGACGGCCAGCGCCTGCGACTGCCCGGCAAGGGAGGCAAGGGGCTGAACGGCGGACGCGACGGCGACCTGTATCTCAATATCGCGCTGCATCCGCATCGCCTCTTTCGCGTGAGCGGCCACGATCTCTTCCTCGATCTTCCGCTCGCGCCGTGGGAAGCCGTGCTCGGCACGAGCGTACAGGTGCCCACGCTGGGCGGATCGGTGCGCCTCAAGGTCCCGCCGGGAACGCGCGCCGGCGGGCAGCTGCGGCTCGCCGGGCGCGGCCTCCCCAAGCCGCACGGGGGAGAAGGCGACCTCTTCGCGATCGTCCAGATCGCGGTGCCGACCGCGACGAGCGAGCGCGAGCGCGCTCTGTTCAAGGAGCTCGCCGAGGCCTCGACGTTCAACCCGCGCGGACATTTCGAGCAGGAGGCTAAGTGAAAATCGAACAAGCGATGTGGCTGCACGAGCGGCACGAGCTCCTGCTCGAGGAGCTCTGCGAGCTGTCGGGGCTGTCCGAAAGGGAGTTGCGCGAGCTGGTGGATTACGGCGTGCTCGCGCCGATCGATTCAGACGCAGGACGTTGGAGCTTCAGCGCGGACCGGCTGGTCGTCGCGCGGAGCGCGCGCCGCTTGCGCGAGGACTTCGACCTCGACGCGCACGGGGTCGCCCTGGTGCTCACGCTGCTCGAGCGCGTCCGCGGTCTCGAGGCGGAGCTGCGCGATCTGCGCGCCAGGCTGCCGGGCAGCGTCGAATAAGGTCGCCTCAGGGCTCGGCGAACAGGCTCGCGCAATGTCCCGCCTGCGCCGGCGAGTCGGCGATGCTACCCGCGCGCGGAATGCACTGGTCAGGCGGCAGCGGCACGTCGCGCTCGACGTGGTTTACGAGCAGATCGAAAGCGCGCTGCGCGTGCGGCTCGATCAGCTCGAGCTTTGGAAACGCGTCCTGGAGCGTTTCGATATGGTTGCCGTTCTGGATCTCGTACAGCCGGTACGCGGGGCGGTCGTCGTCGCGATGCCTGTCGCCGCGATGCTCATCATCATCCCGCTTGTGCTTTGACGCGGCCGCGACCTTGCGCGCGTACGCGCGCGCATGGTGGTCGATCGGCAGCAACGCGTCCATGGTGCCGGCGACGGTGATGAGGGGGCGCCGGATCCTCCCCGTCGTGGCGAAGGCGGCGAACTGCGCGCCGACGTCCGAGAACGAAAGACGGCTCACGTAGTTGTAGGTTCCGGTGCCGCTGCCGTAGGTGTCGTAGGTCGGATCGAGCCGCTTCTGCCACTGGCATTGCGTCACCTCCCAGAACGAATTCGAATAGCTCTGCCAGAGCGAAAGCGTCCCCGTGATGATGTCGGGTGGGTAGCCGGCGCCTCGGATGTTCTTGGCCGCGGTGCTCGCGGGATCGAACTTGGAAGCCACATAGTCGGGGAAGTTGAGAATCGCCGGCGGCAAATCGGTAAGCAGGTTCGGCGCGTGCTCGTCGACGAAGGTGCCTTCCCAGTCCACGCCGCCGTCGAAGAGCTCAGGCGCCAGCTCGACCGCGCGGCGCACCTGGTAGCCGCCGTTCGACGTGCCGACCGCGTAGGTGAAGCGCGGTAAGCGGCCGTAGGCCGCCTTGACGCCGTCCCGCGCGAGCTGCGCCGCCTTGATCATGAATTCCGCCCAGCGGGTGAAAGGCTGGCCGGGATCGTTGTCGAAAAAATGCACGAACACCGGGGAAGCCGGGTTGAGCCGGCAGGCGAGCGGGTCCGTCGGCGGCGGCGGCGTCAGCGTGACGATGGACAGGTTCAGCACGCCCTTGTTCTGCGAGGCGTAGGCGTACCCCTTCTGCACGACGTAGTCGCTCCAGGCGAAGTCGCCGTTGAACTCGCTCCGGGTCCCCGAGGCGCCCGCGACCACGAGGCGTCCGTTCCAGTCGTCGGGCAGGCGGAGGAGGAACCGGGCCTGTCCCTCGGGGTCGCCGGCGATGCGCCCGTTGATCTGGATGCCGGG
>CAYQVE010000250.1:0-4413 GCA_964420785.1 uncultured Enterobacteriaceae bacterium
CGCCCATTCCGAAGCTCCTTGAACATCTCCCCTCCGGGGGACTCAGGTCCCTTCCCGGGGATTGGCGCGCATAATACTTGCCTAGGCTGTCATTGTCAAGGCTTTAATTGCCAGGGCAGATCGATAGCCAGCGGCAGCCATCGAGGCGGAGCGGGAGATGCTGCCGGCACGCTGGCTCAGCACGCGCGCGGCGCTGGAGGCGGCGCGGTTCGAGGGCGCCCCTGCTCCGGGCGCCGCCGCCGCCCGCGTGTAGAATTACGCGCCTTCCTGCCGGGGTGTAGCTCAGACTGGTAGAGCGCTACGTTTGGGACGTAGATGTCGCAGGTTCAAATCCTGTCACCCCGACCAACTTGCAAAACTCTCTTCCCGGCAAAAGCCAACCAAGTTTAGTTATTTCAATAGCCTACATGGACGCGAGGGAGCCACGAAGCGCGATCGTCTTGCCCTCAGGTGCGGCAGCGACCGGTGGTTCGAACCCGGGGTCCCCCACCATCCGGAATCCGGTCCCCGGCTGCCGCCCAAAGGTGCGCTCTCCGGATGCTCGGCACCCCGGCGCTCCCCGCCCGGCGATCACTGAACCGTCGGTGTCTGTGTGGCAACTCACCCGGAGAGTGGTGTCGTCGATCCGCGGGATTAATATCGCCCGCATTGTCCCCGGGGGGCGTGCGTTGTCTGCACAGCCGTGGCGTTTCAGTTCGCAGCTGCGACACCTGCCGCTGGTGACGCTGTACCTGACCGAGCGCTGCAATTCGCGCTGTGTGACCTGTGACTACTGGCGCAACGGCCGAGCCGACATGGACCTGGCCGCGGTGGCTCGGCTGCTGCCGGATCTGAAGCAGCTGCAGACCAAGGTAGCCCTGATTTCAGGGGGCGAGCCGTTGCTCAACCCCGAATGGGCGGATATCGCCGAGCTGCTGCGGGCGAATGGCTTGCGTCTGTGGCTGCTCACCTCGGGATTGTCCTTGGCGAAGCATGCGCGGCGCGCGGCGCAGCTGTTCGACGCGATTACGGTCTCACTGGACGGGACCGATCGCGAGACCTACGCGGCGATTCGCGGGCTGGATGCCTTTGACAAGGTCTGCCAGGGAATCCGCGTGGCGGCTGCGGGGGGCGCGCCGCTCGGCGTGCGCGTCACTGTGCAGCGCGCCAACTACCGCCAGCTCGCCGCATTCGTCGCTCTGGCGCGAGAGCTTGGAGCTCGACAGGTGTCGTTCGTCGCCGTGGATGTTGCCAACCCGCATGCCTTTGGCCGGGTCGATGACTTTGCCGCGGACCTCGCGCTGCAGCCGCAGGACCTGCCGGTTCTCGCGCGGATTCTCGATGACATGGAACGCGACCTGGGGGAAGACTTCCGCTCCGGGCTGATCGGCGAAAGCCCGCGCAAGCTGCGGCGCCTGCATCAGTATTTCTCTGCGGTCTGCGGGCTGGGCGCATATCCCCCGGTTCGCTGCAATGTCTTCGACTATTCCGCCGTGATCGGTGCGACCGGCCGTGTCAGTCCCTGCTTCTTCATTCCCGGTCCTCCGCAAGCCGCGGGACGGGGCCAGCTCGAGCAGCGCCTCAACAGCGACTCGATGATCACCTTGCGCGAGGGGATCCGCGCGGGTAGCCGTCCCGAGTGCGCGAGATGTGTGTGCTCGCTGTGGCGCGAACCCGAGGAGCGCGGCGTCCAGGACTTCCTGATGGGCCGGTGATCGCATGCTCGATCTGACCCAGCCGCAGCCCGCGCGCCCGCCTGCCGATTCGGTGCGGCCCCCACGCTTTCCGCGCGTCGCGCGAGTGATCGGCAAAGCCATGAGCTTTGCCTACCGGCTGGCCGGCAAGGATCGCTACGACGACTTCCGGCTCGAGCGCGTCCGCGGCGTTCCGCTCGTCGTTCTGCCGAGCGTGTTCAATCCGAAGTTGCCTCGCACGGGCGCGTTCCTGGCCGTGCACCTCGATTCGCAACTCGTTGCCGGCGATGCGGACGTGCTCGACATGGGAACAGGGTCCGGCGTGTGCGCCGTATTTGCCGCACGGCACGCGCGCCGCGTGGTCGCGGTCGACCTCAACGCTGCAGCGGTGCGCTGTGCCACGATCAACGCCATGCTGAACCACGTGGAGCACAGGCTGGAGGTGCGACACGGTGATCTGTTTGCGCCCGTGGCGGGGGAGCGGTTCGATTTGATCCTGTTCAACCCGCCGTTCCTGCGCGGCACACCGCGCGACGATCGCGACCGCGCGTGGCGCTCGAATGACATTGCGGAGCGTTTTGCCGCGGGCGTTACCGATCATCTAAGGCCCGGCGGATCGGCGCTCGTAGTCCTATCGACGTTCGGGGGCGCCGCAGCCTTCCTCGAGGCGTTCCGCAGGCAGCGACTTGCAGTCTCGGTACTTGCCGAGCATCGCTTCATCACCGAGCGCCTGGCGATTTTCAGGCTCGAGCCGCCGCGGCAGCGGAGTACGCCATGACGGACGCGGCGACCGGCAGCTGCTGCGGCACCACAGCCACGGTGCGCACCGCGCGCCGCGCCAAGGTCGTGCTGTACAACCCGCGCGCCGTCTTCTTCACGATGCCGCTCGCGCTGCTCGCGATCGGCTCCGAGCTCGACCCTGACCTTTATGAGGTCGTCATCATCGATGGGCGCCTCGAGCCGGATCCCGAGCGCGCCGTTCGGGCTCACCTGCCGGGGGCACTGTGCTTCGGAGTCACCGTCCTCACCGGTGCCCCGATCTCCGATGCGCTGCGGATCTCGCGGATCGCCAAGCAGACCCACCCCGAGGTGCCCGTCGTATGGGGAGGCTGGCACCCCTCGATGTTCGCGCGCGAGTGTCTGCTCGAGCCATCCGTGGACATCAGCGTGCGCGGACAGGGCGAGGAGACGTTCTCCGAGATCGTGCAGCGCCTCGCCGCGGGCCGCTCCCTGGAAGGGTGTCTGGGGTGCACGGTGCGGCTCGCCGACGGCACCATCGTGGAGAACCCGCCGCGACCTCTTGCCCCCGTCGAGAAATTCCGCGCGCACGATTACGGACTCATCCCCGTCGAGCGCTACTTCCAGCTGAAGGGCAAGCGGCAGCTCGATTACATCTCATCTCAGGGCTGCAACTTCCGCTGCGCCTTCTGCTCGGATCCGTTCGTTTATGGACGCAAGTGGGTCGGACTCGAGCCGACGCGCATGGCGCTGAGATTGAAGGAGCTGTGGGACCGCTACCGTTTCGACGACGTCAACTTCCAGGATGAGACGTTTTTCACGCGCGCCCAGCGCATTCAGGCATTCGCGGACCGCGTCGTCGACTCGGGCCTCAAGATCACCTGGGCGGCCACCATGCGGGCCGACCAGGGGGTGCGGCTGCCCGATGAGGTCTGGGCACAATGCAAGCAATCGGGATTGCGGCGCCTCCTGGTCGGCGTCGAGTCCGGCTCCAACGAGGTGCTCAAGCGCATTCGCAAGGACATCAAGATCGAGCAGGTGTTTCACACCGTCGAGAGGATGCTCAAGTACCGCATTGCCGGCCACTTCCCGTTCATCGTCGGCTTCCCGGACGAGAGTGACGCGAGTGTTCAGGCCACCCTTGACTGCGCCAAGCGGTTGCGCTCCTTCAGTCCGGACTTTCTGACGCCGATCTACTATTTCAAGCCCTACCCCGGGAGCGAGCTGGTACAGGAAGCCGTCGCCCGTGGCTTTCGCCTGCCGGAGACCCTCGAGGCGTGGTCGGAGTTCGACTACGTGGCGGGACTGCCGGGTCCCTGGGTGTCGGTCGAGAAGTTCAGGCTCATCGAGCGCTTCAAGTTCTTCCAGGAGCTCGCGTGGCAGCGCGTCTCGGCGGCCACCCGGGTGCTGCAGCTGCTGGCACGGTATCGCTGCAGCCGGGACGAGTATCGATGGCCCCTGGAGATGCTGCTGATGCGCTGGCTGGTTCCGGCGGAGAGGCTCTCATGACCGAGGCACGGCGGGTTCTGCTCATCAATCCGACCATCACGTCGAAGCGCCATGCGCGCTTTCCACTGGCGGTGCTGAGTCTGTCCGCCGCGCTACGCGATCGGTATCGGCCGATGATTCTCGATGGCAACATCGACCGGGACTTCGTCTCCACCGCCGTGAGCATGATCGGCGACGGCGGCATCGCCGCCGTGGGTGTCACCGTCATGGGCAGGCCACAGTTGCTCTCGGCGCTCGCCGTCTCGAAGGCGATCCGGGCGAAAGCCCCCGACGTGCCGATCATCTGGGGGGGCGCCTTCCCGACCGTCTGTCCCGAGGCGACCGTCAATACGCCCTACGTCGACTATGCCGTGAGGAGCCAGGGAGAAGAGACCCTGCTCGAGCTTCTCGATGCGCTGGCCGCCGGCGGCTCCGATGCGCTGCGTGCGATCCGCGGCCTCCGCGGGTTGCACGCGGGCCGATGTTTGGGCGCTGAGGTCATAGTCCACCATCT
>CAYQVE010000251.1:0-4347 GCA_964420785.1 uncultured Enterobacteriaceae bacterium
AGGGCCTGGTGCACGTCTCGGAGATGGACTGGACCAACAAGAACGTGCATCCGTCGAAGGTAGTCGCGCTCGGCGACGAGGTCGAGGTCATGATCCTCGAGATCGACGAGGAGCGGCGGCGCATCTCCCTCGGGATGAAGCAGTGCCTTCCCAATCCCTGGGAAGAGTTCTCGATGAACTTCAAGAAGGGCGACAAGGTGCGCGGCCAGATCAAGTCGATCACCGACTTCGGCATCTTCATCGGGCTCCAGGGCGGGATCGACGGCCTGGTGCACCTTTCCGACCTCTCCTGGACGCTGCCCGGCGAGGAGGCGGTGCGAAATTTCAAGAAGGGCGAGGAGACCGAGGCCCAGGTGCTTTCGATCGACGTCGAGCGCGAACGGATCTCGCTCGGGATCAAGCAGCTCGAAGGCGATCCCTTCAACAACTTCGTAGCGAGCCACGAAAAGGGCAAGCTCATCTCGGGGACCGTCAAGTCGGTCGACGCCAAGGGGGCGGTCATCTCGATGGGCGGCGACCTCGAGGGCTACCTGCGCGCCTCCGAGATCTCCCGCGACCGCGTCGAGGACGCCCGCAACCATCTCAAGGAAGGCGACAGCGTCACGGCGATGATCATCAACGTCGACCGCAAGAACCGAACCATCAATCTTTCGGTCAAGCAGAAGGAATTTGCCGAGGAGAACGAGGCGATGGCCAAGCTCCAGAGCGAAAGCGCCGCCAGCACGGGAAGCACCAACCTGGGCGCGCTCCTCAAGGCGAAACTGGACAACAAGAACGCTCAACAGTAATCGAGGACCGGCATGACCAAGTCCGAACTCATTGCGAGGCTTGCGACGCGTTATTCGCAACTCGTCGCCAAGGATGCCGAATTCACGGTCAAGATGATCCTGGATGCGATGACGCAGAGTCTGGTGAAGGGGCAGCGCATCGAGATCCGCGGATTCGGGAGTTTCGGGCTGAATCATAGGCCGGCGCGCGTCGGCCGCAATCCGAAATCGGGCGAGAGGGTCCACGTACCCGAGAAATTCGTGCCGCATTTCAAAGCCGGCAAGGAACTGCGCGAGCGGGTCGATCAAAAATAGGAGCCTGGGCCGGCGGCATGCGGACGGCGGCATCGTCGAGGTGCCGCCGTTTGCTTTGGAGCGTGTGGTTGGCAGGCTGCTGAAAACGCTTCCCGAGAGGGAAGCGTTTTCCCGCAGCCTCGGATTTTGGGGATATAGAGGGGGCGTGCCCCCTTTTCGACGATCTGTTAGATGAAATTCATCACTCATCTGTCGTGGCTGCTGCGCGCGCTGCTGTTCCTCGCCGTATTCGCCTTCGCGCTCATGAATACCGATCCGGTGAAGCTGCGCTTCTTCCTCGGGCAGAGCTGGGAACCCCCGATGATCGTGGTCCTGCTGCTCTTTTTCGCCTTCGGCGCCGGGATCGGGGTTCTCGCCTGCCTGTCGCGCCTGCTCGGGCAGCGTCGCGAGATCCAGAAGCTCGAGCGCGAGCTGCGCGCGGCCGGCAATCGTAGCCTGCCGCCGCAGGCCTAGGTCCGCTCCATGGACTTCGAGCTCTGGTGGCTGTTCGGATTCGCCCTGTTCTTCGGGCTGGGCTGGCTCGCGGC
The DNA here is from genome assembly GCA_964420785.1 of uncultured Enterobacteriaceae bacterium. Taxonomy (GTDB): domain Bacteria; phylum Pseudomonadota; class Gammaproteobacteria; order Burkholderiales; family SG8-39; genus VBDM01. The sequence continues at coordinate 1,610 of CAYQVE010000251.1, forward strand.
GCGCGTCGACATCAAGCAGCTGCTCTCGGAATCGCGGCAGCTGCCGCGCTCGTATTTCAAGGGCCTCAACTTCCTGCTCAACGAGCAGCCCGACAAGGCGATCGAGGCGTTCATCGAGGTGGTCAAGGTCGACCCGGAGACCGTCGAGCTGCACTTCGCGCTGGGGAGCCTGTTCCGCCGCCGCGGCGAGACCGAGCGCGCGATCCGCATGCACCGCAACCTGCTCGAGCGCCCCGACCTGGGCGGGGAGCAGCGGCTGCACGCGATGGTCGAGCTGGGGCAGGACTATCTCAAGGCCGGGCTCCTCGATCGCGCGGAAGAGATGTTTCTCAAGCTCAAGGGCTCGCCGCATCGCGCCGAGGCGCTGAAATTCCTGCTCGAGATCTACCAGCAGGAAAAGGACTGGATGAAGGCAGTCGGGATCGCGCTCGAGCTGGAAAAGGACTCGGGGCAGTCCGCGCAAAAGGAGATCGCGAATTACTACTGCGAGCTCGCGCTCGCGGAAGCGACGCATTCGCGCCCGGAAGGCGCGAGGCATCACTTGGAGGCGGCCCTCGCCGCGCACCGCAAATGCGTCCGCGCCAACATCATCCTGGGCGACATCGCCGCGGCGGCGGGCGATCACGACGGCGCCATCCAGGCCTGGAAACGGATCGAGCACCAGAACCCGGCCTATCTCGCGCTCGTCGCGCAGCGCCTGCTCGAGAGCCATCGTGCGATCGGGCGCACCGAGGCGGGGCTCACGCTGCTGCGGGGCTATCTGGCGAGCTTTCCTTCGCTCGACCTGCTCGATGTCGCCTTCCAGTCGACGCTCGACTCGGAGGGCCCCGAGACGGCGTACAAGCTCGTGAAGGACGAGCTGCGCCGCAACCAGACCCTGCTCGGCCTGGACAAGCTGCTCGAAGCGCAGCTCCTGGTCGCGCCCGCGGAAAGGCGCCACGATCTGGAGCTCGTCCGCAATCTCATACACAGCCATACGCAGCGCCTGGCGCGCTACCATTGCGAGAACTGCGGATTCAAGGCGCGGCAGTTCTACTGGCACTGTCCCGCCTGCGGCGGCTGGGAGACCTATCCGCCCAGGCGCAACGAGGAATTCGAGCTGACGCCGTGAAACCTGGAGGCAAAATTTGAAGATCACCATCGTCGGCACGGGCTACGTCGGCCTCGTCAGCGGCGCCTGTTTCGCCGAAGTCGGGAACGAGGTGCTTTGCCTGGATCTCGACGCGGCAAAGATCCGCAAGCTCGAGGCGGGCGAAATCCCGATCTACGAGCCGGGACTGCTCGAAGTGGTCAGGCGCAACAGGGCAGCGGGACGCCTGCGCTTCACCACCGACGTCGAGAGCGCGGTGCGCTTCGGGACGGTGCAGTGCATCGCCGTCGGGACGCCGCCCGGCGAGGACGGTTCGGCGGATCTCCAGCACGTGGTCGCCGCGGCTCGGGCGATCGGTCGGCACATGACCGAGTACCGGGTGATCGTGGACAAGTCCACCGTGCCGGTCGGCACCGCCGACAAGGTGCGCGGCGCGCTTGCGGAGGAGCTCCGCAGGCGCGGCGCCGACACGCCCTTCGCGGTGGTGTCCAACCCCGAGTTCCTCAAGGAAGGGGCCGCGGTGGAGGACTTCATGCGCCCGGACCGCATCGTGGTCGGCGCGGACGACGAGCGGGCGATACAGATCATGCGGGCGCTTTACGCTCCGTTCCAGCGCAACCACGACCGCTTCTTCCTGATGGACGTGCGCTCGGCGGAGCTCACCAAGTACGCGGCGAACGCGATGCTCGCGACGCGCATCTCGTTCATGAACGAGCTCGCCAATCTCGCCGAGCGCCTCGGCGCCGATATCGAGGAGGTGCGCAGAGGAATCGGATCGGACCCGCGCATCGGCTTTCACTTCCTGTACGCCGGCGCCGGTTACGGCGGCTCCTGCTTCCCGAAAGACGTGAAAGCGCTGATCCGCACGGCGGAGGAAGCCGGCGGCGTCCTCCCGATTCTCGAGGCCGTGGAGGAGGTGAACGCGGCGCAGAAAAGAGTGCTCGCGAGGAAAATACTCGCGCGATTCGCCGGAAAGCTCTCCGGGCGGCGCATCGCAGTCTGGGGGCTCGCCTTCAAGCAGAACACCGACGACATGCGGGAAGCCTCGAGCCGCGTCCTGATCGAAGAGCTCGTGGCCAACGGCGCGAGCGTGACCGCCTACGACCCGGTGGCGATGCCCGCTGCGAAGCAGCTGCTCGCGGCGCTCCCGGGGATCCGCTACGCCGAATCGCCGCTCGCGGCGCTCGACGGCGCGGATGCGCTCGCGATCGTCACCGAGTGGCAGGAGTTCCGCAGCCCCGATTTCGAGGCGATCCGCACGCGCCTCAAGACGCCGGCGATCTTCGACGGGCGCAACCTCTACGATCCGGCGCAGCTGAAGCGCCTGGGTCTGGAGTACTATCCGATCGGACGCGCGGCGCTGAAGGCGGGCCCGTGAAGGCGGAGGCTTTCTCGCAGCTGCACAAGGCGCGCGTCCTCGTCGTGGGCGACGTGATGCTCGACCGCTACTGGTTCGGGGAGGTCAGCCGCATCTCTCCCGAAGCTCCGGTGCCGATCGTGAAGATCGAAGCCGATCGCACCCGGGAGAGTCCCGGCGGCGCGGCCAACGTCGCGGTGAACGCCGCAGCGCTCGGCGCGGGCGTGACCCTGCTCTCCGTGATCGGGGACGATGAGCCCGGCCGCAGGCTGGAGCGCCTTCTCGGGGAGC
>CAYQVE010000252.1:0-4346 GCA_964420785.1 uncultured Enterobacteriaceae bacterium
GGAGCGAGGTGCCGCCGAAGTAGAACGGCACGTTCCACTTCAGGATCAGGAACTCGGGCAGCAGGCAGACCAGGGTCACGTAGATGGCTCCCGCGAGGGTCAGTCTCAAGAGGATCTTCTCGAGATACTTCGCCGTCTGCTCGCCGGGCCGAATGCCGGGAACGAAGGCTCCCGACTTCTTCAGATTGTCCGCCGTCTCCTTCGGATTGTATTGCAGCGCTGTATAGAAAAAGCAGAAGAAAACGATAGCGCTTGCATAGAGCATGACGTACACGGGTTGGCCCGGCGTAAGTGTGGATGCAAGGTCCCTGATCATCAGGCTGAACGCCGCCCCGACCTGTCCCCTCGACAGCAGTTCCCAGGTGTTGCTGCCCGCGACACCGCTCGTAAACCAGCCGGCAATGGTCGCGGGGAACAGGATGATCGATGAGGCGAAAATCGGCGGTATGACGCCTGACATGTTGAGCTTGAAGGGCAGGTGCGAGGCCTGTCCGCCGTAGACCTTGTTGCCGATCTGGCGCTTGGCGTAGTTGACGAGGATCTTTCTCTGACCGCGCTCGACGAAGCAGACGGCCCACGTCACCAGAACGACGGCGATCGTAATCGCGATCGCCGTGAGCGGAAACATGGCGCCGGTGCGGACCAGCTCGAGCATCCCGGCGACTGCGTTTGGCAATCCCGCCGCGATGCCGGCGAAAATGATGATCGAGATGCCGTTGCCCAAGCCGCGCTCGGTCACCTGCTCGCCGAGCCACATGAGGAACATGGTGCCGGTCACCAGCGTGACGACGGTGGTGAAGCGGAACATCAGCCCCGGGTCGATCACGAGGCCGGGCTGCGACTCGAGCGCGATCGATATGCCGGTTGCCTGGAAGAGCGCGAGGAACACCGTCCCGTAACGCGTGTACTGGGTGATCTTGCGCTGGCCGGCCTGCCCTTCTTTCCTGAGCTGCTCGAGCTGCGGGGACACCGCCGTCATGAGCTGCATGATGATCGAGGCCGAGATGTAGGGCATGATGCCGAGCGCGAAGATGGTGAAGCGCGAAAGCGCTCCGCCCGAGAACATGTTGAACAGGCCGAGAATCCCGCCCTGCTGGGACTGAAACAACTCCGCGAGCTTGATCGGATCGATGCCCGGCACGGGAATGTGCGCGCCGATCCGGAAAACGACCAAGGCCAGGAGCAGAAACGTCAGGCGTTTCTTCAGGTCGCCGTATTTGCCGGTCTTTCCCAGCTGTGGGATCGGGGTGGCCATCTAGGCTCTTCCGCCTTTCTTGCCGTCAGGTCCCGGCCGAGTTTCCTTTGCTTCGCGCTTGTCTTTCCCTTCGCCCTTGTCTTTCGCGCCGCCGCGTTCGCCTTTCGATTCGCCCGCCGCCTTCGCGTCGCCTGCACGCTTTTCGGGTCTCCCTTCCCCTTTTGCCGATTGGCCCTCGGCCTGCGGCTGCGGCGCGGGCACTGCCTTGGGCTCACGTTTCGGCTTGGGTTGAGGAATCGGGGCATCGGTGCTGCCGCCCGCCGCTTCGATCGCGGCGCGCGCGCCCTTGCTCACCGCGACACCGGTAAGCGTCACTTTGCGCGTGAGCTTGCCGGAGACAATCACCTTGGCTCCCTTGGCCGATCCCGGAACGATGCCTGCTTCCTTCAACATCGCGAGGTCGACTTTCTCGGCTTTGACGCGCTCGAGATCCGACAGCAGCACTTCGGCGGTATCCTCCCGCGTCGTCGATCTGAATCCGCGCTTGGGCAGCCTGCGCTGCAGGGGCATCTGTCCGCCCTCGAAGCCCACCTTGTGAAAGCCCCCGGAGCGTGCCCTCTGGCCCTTGTGCCCGCGGCCGCCCGTTTTGCCCGTCCCCGACCCGATGCCGCGGGCAACGCGCTTGCGCACGTGCTTCGAGCCGGGAGCGGGTTTCAGCGTATTGAGTTCCATTTATCCCTCGAGGCGCACCAGGTAAATTACGCTGTTGATCATTCCGCGCACTTGCGGCGTGTCCTTGAGCTCCACGGTTTGACGCAGGCGCCGCAGCCCCAGGCCGCGCACGGTGGCGCAATGCTCCTTCTTGCAGCCGTTGGTGCTTTTCACGAGCGTCACTCGGATTCTCTTGTCGGCCATTTGCGCCATCCCTCAGCTGGTGATTTCCTCGATCGACTTGCCGCGCTTGGCCGCGATCTGCGCGGGAGTATTCATCCTCTTCAGACCGTCGAGCGTCGCGCGAACCACGTTGTAGGGATTGGTCGAGCCGATGCACTTGGCGAGCACGTTGGTCACGCCCATCACCTCGAACACCGCGCGCATGGGGCCGCCGGCAATGATGCCCGTCCCTTCCGAAGCCGGCTGCATGATCACTTTAGAGGAGCCGTGCTTGCCGATCACCGCGTGCTGCAGCGTGCCGTTCTTCAGAGACACGCGGAACATCTTGCGGCGCGCTTCTTCCAGGGCTTTTTGGACGGCCACGGGCACTTCGCGCGCCTTGCCCTTGCCCATGCCCACTGCTCCGTCGCCGTCTCCGACGACGGTGAGCGCGGCGAAACCGAGAATCCGCCCGCCCTTCACGACTTTGGTGACGCGGTTCACGGAGACCATCTTCTCCTTCAGGCCGTCCGAGCGTTGCTCGCCGCCCTGCATCCTGGGTTGCATTCTCGCCATCGTGATTCCTTTAGAGTGCTCGCCTAAATCGGGACCTTGGAAGGGAGGCCTCCCATCGTCGCCATTCTAGAACTTGAGACCGGCCTCTCGCGCGGCGTCTGCCAGCGCTTTGACCCTACCGTGGTACTTGTAGCCGGAGCGGTCGAACGCGACGGCCTCGATGCCCAAACCTTTCGCTTTCTCGGCAATGCGCTTGCCCACCGCGACCGCCGCCGCCTTGTTGCCGCCGTTCGGTACTGCGGTGCGCACTTCCTTCTCCGTGGTGGAGGCGGAGGTCAACACCTTGCCGTCCACCGAGCGCAGCTGGGCGTATATGTGGGTGTTGGTTCGATGCACCGCCAGGCGCACCTTCGCCAATTCACGGATTTTTCGGCGCGTCTGCGAAGCGCGCCGGAGCCTTGCCGTTTTTTTATCGATCATCGCGATCTCTACTTCTTCTTCGTTTCTTTCAGGATCACCCGCTCGTTGGAATAGCGCACACCCTTGCCCTTGTAGGGCTCGGGCGACCGGTAGGCGCGCACCTCGGCGGCGACTTGTCCCACGAGCTGCTTGTCCAAGCCCTTGATTACGATTTCGGTTTGAGAGGGAGTCTCGACCTTCACCCCTTTGGGCATGGGGTGCACCACGGGGTGCGAAAAACCCAACGTGAGGTTCAATTTGTCCCTTTGCGCCTGCCCGCGATAGCCGACCCCGACCGGCGTCAGCCGCTTCTCGCAACCCTTGGTCACCCCGAGCACCATGTGGGCCGCGAGCGCCCGCAGGGTTCCCGACATGGCGTTCGCCTCGTCCGAATCCTCAAGAGCCTTGAAAACCAGCTTGTCGCCGTCCTTCTCGATGCTGACGTCCCTGCGCAACCGCTGCGACAGCGTACCGAGAGGCCCCTTGATGGAAAGTGCCTCGGTTGCGAGCGTCGCCTCGACGCCTTTGGGCAGGGTTACGGGATATTTCGCGATCCGCGACATGGCCGATCCTAGGCTACGATGCAGAGCACTTCGCCCCCGACACCGGTGGCGCGCGCCTTGCGATCAGTCATGACGCCCTTGGAGGTGGAAACGATCGCGACGCCGAGCCCGTTCATGATGCGGGGCAGTTCGTCCCGCCCCTTGTAGATCCGCAACCCCGGAGTGGACACGCGCTCGATTTTCTCGATCACGGGGTGCCCCGCGTAGTACTTGAGGCCGATCTCGAGCTCCGGCTTCCCTTCCTTCTCGCGGACGGGTAAACCGTCGATGTACCCCTCCGCCTTCAGCACCGGGGCGATGGAAATCTTCAGCTTGGAGGACGGGACGCCGACCGCAGTCTTTCCGACCATCTGTGCGTTGCGGATGCGGGTCAGCATGTCGGCAATGGGATCGGTCATGCTCATGCGGGAAGCCTCCTACCAGCTCGCCTTGATGAGACCCGGGATCTCGCCGCGCAGCGCGATTTCGCGGAGCTTGTTGCGCCCGAGCCCGAACTTGCGAAACACTCCGCGCGGTCGGCCAGTCAGCCTGCAACGGTTGCGCAGCCGCACGGGCTAGGCGTTCCTCGGCAGCTGCTGCTGCTTCTCGCGGGCCTCCTGGCGCCCTTCCTCGGAGCGTCTCGCATCGTTGCTGAGCGGCAGCAGCGCCGCCCGTCTGGCTGCGAACTTGGGATCTGTCCTGCGGCCGTTTTGGTCCCCGGTTCTCCGGGCGTGCCTGGCCAGTGCCACCCTTCTGGGTTT
>CAYQVE010000253.1:0-4344 GCA_964420785.1 uncultured Enterobacteriaceae bacterium
GAGTTCCGGAACCGGCCCAACCCAGGCGTCGCGGTCACCGTCGACCTTCTCTCGACGGGCGTGGACATTCCGGACCTTGAGTTCATCGTGTTCCTGCGCCAGGTCAAGTCCCGCATCTTGTTCGAGCAGATCTTGGGGCGGGGGACCCGAAAGGGAGAGAAGTTCCCTGACAAGTCGCACTTCACCGTGTTCGACTGCTTCGACGGAACGCTGATCCGATACTTCCGCGAAGCCACGGCGATAACGGCTGACGCCCCCCTGAAGCCCGGCAGAACGATTCGCGAGATTATCGAGGACATCTGGCAGAACCGAGACCGCGATTACAGCATCCGATGCCTCGTCAGACGGCTCCAACGCATTGACAAGGAAATGGCCGGAGAGGCGAGGGCGATGTTCGAAGCGCAGGGGATTCCCGACGGAGACGTGGGCCGCTTCGCCGAGCATCTTCCAGCGCAACTGCGAAAGGAATTCAAGGCCACGATAGAATTGCTCCGGCGCGATGCCCTTCAGGATCTCCTGGTCGATTACCCGCGGGCGAAGCAACCGTTCTACAAGGCGGTCGAGCACGAGGACGCAGTCTCGTCGCAATGGTTGATACGCGATGGTCGGGGGCACGAGCAGAAGCCGGAGGATTACCTCGCCGCGTTCAGCCGCTTCGTCCTGGAGAATCCCGCCAAGGTTGAGGCGATCAAGATTCTGCTCAAGCGCCCGAAGGGCTGGGGGACAGCGGCGATCTCAGAGCTCAAAACCAAACTGTCCGCTGCACCGGAGCATTTCACGGTGGAGAATCTCCAGAAGGCGCACCGCATCCAATACGCCAAGGCGCTCGCGGACATAATCTCCATGGTGAAGCACGCGGCGAAGGATGCCGAGCCGCTGCTGACGGCCGAAGAGCGCGTCGATCGGGCGCTGAACAAGCTGGGCGGGGGGAAGACGTTCTCCGATGAACAGCGGGCGTGGCTCGATCGCATCCGCGAGCACCTGGTCGTCAACCTATCTATCGACCGGGAGGACTTTGAGCTGGCGCCCGTTCTGAGCCGCGCCGGCGGCTGGAACCCCGCTGACCGTGCGTTTGAAGGGCGCCTGGCCCCGCTCATTCAATCTCTCAACGAGGCGATCGCGGCATGAGCGATATCGTCCAGAAGCTCTGGGGATTCTCTCATACCCTCCGGCACGATGGGATCGATTACGGCGATTACATCGACCAGATCACGTTCCTTCTCTTTCTGAAGATGGCGGATGAGAAGTCGATCGCCCTTCCGAAAGGGTGCGAGTGGCCGAAGCTCCGGGACAAGAGCGGCACCGCGTTGACCGACCACTATGTCGATGTCCTGCGGACGCTCGGGAAGACAACGGGCATTCTCGGAGACATCTACACAGAGGCGCAGTCGCGCTTCAACAATCCGGTCAATCTCAAGCGCGTGATCGACCTGATCGACGAAACCGAGTGGACGTCGCTCGGCGTCGATGTGAAGGCAGAGGCCTACGAAGGGCTCCTGGAGAAGGCAGCGAGCGAAGGGAAGAAGGGAGCCGGCCAATACTTCACACCGCGCGTGCTGATTCAGTCGATCGTTCGGTGCATGAAGCCCGACCCCCGCGTCTACCCGGACTTTAAGATCTGCGACCCGGCGTGCGGGACGGGCGGATTCTTGGTGGCAGCGTATGAATGGCTAGTCGCCCAAACCGGCGGTGGCGCACTCGACCGCGACATCGCCAAGCGGGTGAAGACAAAGACGTACTTCGGGCAGGACCTTGTCGCGCGTCCAAGACGGCTTGCGCTGATGAACCTGTATCTCCACGGCATCGAGCCGCACATCGTCCTCGCGGACACCATCGCCGAGGTCCCATCGTCGGAGCGATTCGACGTGATCCTGACGAATCCGCCGTTCGGGACGAAGGGCGCCAACCAGGCCCCCGACCGGGAAGACTTCACGATCTCGACGTCGAACAAGCAGTTGAATTTTGTGCAGCACGTCCTGACGGTTCTCAAGCCGGGCGGCCGTGCCGCCATCGTGCTACCGGACAATTGCTTGTTTGAAAGCAAGGCGGGCGAAGTATTCGAGATCGTGATGCAGGACTGCAACGTGCACACAATCCTGCGGTTGCCACGTGGGACGTTCACGCCTTATAGCCAGGGCGTGAAAGCGAACGTCGCGTTCTTCCAGAAAGGCCGTCCCACGGAGAACGTCTGGATATTCGATGCGCGGTCGAACGTGCTTGGCATCACGAAGAAGGATCGTCCGCTTACTCCGCGGCATTTTGCCGAGTTCGAAAAGTGCTACGGATCGGACCCCAACGGGTCAAGCAAGCGAAAGGATCTCGGCGAGGAAGGGCGATTCCGCCGGTTCTCAATGGCGCAGATCAAGGAGCGGGACTGCAAACTCGACATCACGTGGCTGAAGGACGAGTCGCTCGAAGACGGTGATGAGTTGCCCGAGCCTCAGGACCTGGCAACCGAGGCGATCACCGAGCTGGAAGCCGCCGTGGACGCCCTGCGCGAGATCGTCGCGCTGGTTGAAAAGGAAGCGGGCGTCAACGCATGAGAGGCGAGCTTCCGGAAGGGTGGGCCGAGGCACCGATCGCGGCTCTGTGCGAAAAAGTGCGGGGCGTGTCCTTTGGGCATGGTGAAGCGCGCTCCGTTGGCTCGCCTGGCTACAGAGCGATTCTCAGGGCAAACAACATTGAGGAAGATGGCCTTGCCTTTGAAGATCTTGTGTGGGTGCCTGCGAGTTGTGTGTCGCGACAGCAGGAGCTCCAAATTGGCGACGTCATCGTAGCAATGTCAAGCGGCAGCCGAACGGTGGTGGGCAAAGCCGCACAACTGCTGACGAGTTGGGACGGTTCCTTCGGGGCATTTTGCGCCGCCCTTCGGCCAAGCCCCGAACTCAACAAGCGCTACTTCGGGTTGTTTCTTCGTACTCGCGAATACCGCTCGCAGATTTCCGATCTCGCCGCAGGCACGAACATCAACAACCTCAAAAATGAACACTTCGAGAATATTGACGTTCCCATCGCCCCCATCGCCGAGCAGCACCGCATCGTCGCCAAGCTCGAGCAACTGCTGGACAAGTTAACAGCCTGCCAAAAGCGGCTGGAAAGCGTCTCTCGCTTGTTGAAGCGGTTCCGGCAGTCCGTGCTGGCGGCGGCGTGTTCGGGGAAGTTGACGGCGGATTGGCGGGAACAACATCAACAGCCGTCGACAGGTGATCTTGTCGACGGTGACGGTCCGTTCGCTCTTCCCCAGTCTTGGAGTTGGCGTTCGTTTCAACGGCTCAGCCGCGGAATCACAGTTGGATTTGTAGGGCCGATGGCGAAGGAATATGTTTCGAGCGGGGTGCCGTTTCTTCGCTCCCAAAACGTCCGGTCTTTTCGATTCGACCCGACCGGTCTCAAGTACATCAGTCGCAAGTTCCACGAACGAATCAGCAAATCGCGTCTTGAGCCCGGCGACGTCGCAATTGTTCGCTCGGGTAACTCCGGCATCGCGTGCGTTATCCCGGAGTCACTTCGCGAAGCAAACTGCGCCGACCTGGTGATCTTGAAACCGGCTTCAAGTCTTGTCGCCCAGTTCGCCTGCATGTTCCTCAATTCGAACGCGGGGCAGTCTCACGTCAATTCCGTCAAGGTGGGAATCGCTCAGCGACACTTCAATGTCGGGTCCATGAAAGCGACATTGCTGCCGTGTCCGCCCCGACCTGAGCAAGAGGAGATTGTCCGACGCGCGGAGGCCTTACTCGCGGTGATTGATCAGATCGAGGCGCGTCATGAAATGGCCGCGGCGAAGGTTAATGACCTCATCCCATCGCTGCTCGCAAAGGCGTTCCGTGGCGAACTCGTCCGGACCGAGGCGGCGTTGGCGCGTGCCGAGGGGCGGGAGTACGAGCCGGCCTCCGTTCTACTCGATCGCATTCGCGCTTCGAGCAAATTGGAACGCCCGAAATCGGTTTCGAGCCGACTTCGGGCGACAGGACAATCTCGCGTCCGTCGCCGGGCGTAAGGCGCGGCGTGGGCGACTGCATCGCGGGAGCGGATGGGTGCCGCAACGGCTGGGTCGTTGTACGCGAGGCCGGTCCAAGCGCAACCCTATCGTGGGAGGTGGTCCCATCACCTGAGGTGCTATTCGCGGGGTCTGCGACTCCCTTGATTCTCGCGATCGACATTCCAATTGGGCTGCCCGATCTGGGTTTGCGCACATGCGAAACGAGCGGTTGGAACTACTGAACGCCGCATTTGGGCCGAGCGTGGAAATCGCGATGAGAGATCGGCGTCACCTCGGATGCGAAGTGGACGATCTCTTGGACGCGTTCGCGGCGCTATGGACCGCACGCCGCATTCGAGACGGTT
>CAYQVE010000254.1:0-4331 GCA_964420785.1 uncultured Enterobacteriaceae bacterium
GGCGTCGTCGTAGTGGCGCGCGGCGCCCTGCCAGCCCGCGTGCTCGAGCGCGCGGAATGCGACGGGGTCGGGGGCGAGCGCCGCCATCGGTTTGCCGCGGGTCAGGCGCGGCGCGCGCCGCGCGCGCGTACCGGCGCGAGCGAATTCGGCGTGCGAACGGCGCACGCCGTCCCTGGGCTCCTAGGGGTCACTTGATCGCGGTCGCGACCGGCTTGCCTTTCTCGACGACGTAGGTCGCGAGCACGACCGCCTTGCCTTTACCGATGTTCTTGCCGTCGTGGACCACGCCGGCCGGGACGAAGAACACCTCGCCCGCCTTGAGCGTCTTAGGCGGCTGGCCGTCCACCAGGAGCTGCAGCGTGCCCTCCACCACATAGCCGAGCTCCTCGCCGGGATGCGTGTGCCGTCCGGCCTGCCCGCCGGGAATGAATTCCGCGCGAGCCACGACCGCGTGCCGGCCCTGGGCCGTGAGATCTTGGTCCTGCAGGACGGTGCGCGTAAAGCCGGGCTGCTGCGCATTCAGCAGGCCGATTCCGGTTCCCAGCGCCGCGGTGGCGAGGGCCGCTAGTATCGTCAGTTTCTTCATGTTTGTCTCCTCCATTGGTCGGTCGTCAAAAAATCACGTGAGCGAAAACCGCAGAGTGCCCAGTTTCTCGATCGTCGTGGTCAGCCGGTCCCCGGCCTTGAGCCACACCTGCTTCTCCTTGGGATAGCCCGCGATCACGCCCTCGGGAGTGCCCGTGTAAATGACGTCGCCGGGCAGAAGCGTCATCAGCGTCGAGGCGTAACTGATGATCGTCGCGCAGTTGTGCACCATGTCGCTCGTGTTCGAGGACTGGCGCACTTCCCCATTCACCGTGCCTTCTATCTTGAGGTTGTTCGGATCGGGAATCTGGTCGGCCGTCACGAGGTAGGGCCCGAGCAGCCCGAATCCGTCGCAGGTCTTGCCGATCATCCACTGGCTGCTGCGCGACTGCAGGTCGCGCGCGGTGAAGTCGTGGCCGATGCAGTAGCCGAACACGTAGGAGAGCGCCTCGGCTTCGCTGACATTGCGCGCCTTCCTTCCCATCACGATCACCAGCTCGGACTCGTAGTCGAAGCGCTCGGCGGGCACGGCCGACACGCGCACCGTACCCTGATGGGCGTTGAGCGCATTGTTGAACTTGTTGAAGAACACGGGCTGCTTCGGTGGCGTTGCGCCCATCTCGCGCGCGTGCCTCGCGTAGTTCACGCCGACGCATAGGATCTTCTCCGGGTTGGTCACGCACGGTCCGAACTCGGCGCGATCCTCGGCGACGAAAAACCCGGGGGTCTTGCGCGCGAGCGCCACCTTGACGAGCTCGGTGAGTCCCCGGTCGCCGCGGCGGATGAGATCGTCGATCGTGGTCGGCGCGGGGCTGCGGATGAATTTCGCCGTCTTGGCGACGTCGAGTATCCCCAGGTCGGTCTTCACGCCCAGGCCGTAGACGTCGCCGCTGTGCAGCGTGACGAAGGTCATCCTTTTCGGCGCCGCTGGCGAGACGGGGCTCGCGCCCGGCCCGGCGCCCTGCGCGAGGGAGGATTCAGGCGCCGACGCGCCTGCGGCGAGCGCGACCACGCCCGCCGCACCCGTTTTCTTCAAGAAGCTTCTGCGCTGCTCGTCCATCGCTGTTTTCTCCAGATCAGATCCTAAGTTCATGCGTCCGCGGGTGCGGGCTCCGGGGGCCGCGGTCCCTCTGTGAAGCCGAGAACCCCGACGTAGAGCGCCCGCGCTGCCGCGAGCTTGTCGATGAGCACGTTGAAGTGATTCATTCCCTGGATCGCCCCACGAGGCCTCCTATGCGATGTCGTCGGACTGGATGCGCTTCACGCCGGCTTTGTTCATCTTTTCCCAGGCAGCGGCAAGCGAGCCCTGCATGTCGATCGCGCGGCAGGCGTCCTCGACGACGAGCGCGGCGAAACCGAGCTTGCGAGCGTCGAGCGCCGTCCATGCCACGCAAAAGTCGGTCGCGAGCCCGCAGACGAACACGCGCTTGATGCCGCGCTCCTCGAGGTAGCTCTCGAGCCCGGTGCGCGTCTTGCGGTCGGCCTCGAGAAAGGCCGAGTAGCTGTCCACGTCCCTGTGGTAGCCCTTGCGCAGGACGAGCTGCGCGTGGGGAACGCAAAGGTCCTTGTGCAGGGCCGCGCCGTCGCTCCCCTGCACGCAGTGATCGGGCCACAGCACCTGCTCGCCGTAGGCGAGCTTCACCGAATCGAAGGGCTTGCTGCCCGGGTGCGAGGTTGCAAACGATCGATGGCCGGGCGGATGCCAGTCCTGCGTCAGGACGACGTTCTCGAAGCGTCCGGCGAACGCATTCACGAGCGGCACCACCTCGTCGCCTTTCTGCACGGCGAGCCGGCCGCCGGGGCAAAAATCGTTCTGCACGTCGACGACGATCAAGGCATCCCTGATTCCGGGCTTGGTCTGCGGAGCCGACGCCATTCTGAGGGTTTTCCTCTATAGGATTCGTGCAACGTCGACCAAGCAGTCGTAGAAGGTCGCGCCCCCACCGATGTCGGTGAGCGCCTGCGAAGTCAGGTCGTTGGCGTTGCGGCGATCTGCGGTGAGTTTTTTCCACCACACCGAGAGCGCCACGACGACTCCCTCCCGCGCCTTGTCGCTGACGCGCGCCCTGGCTTTGAGAGAACCGCGGTCGTTGAAGATGCGCACCGCGTCGCCGTTCGTTATCCCCCGCGCGGCGGCGTCCCTGGGGTTGATTTCGAGGCTCGGCTCCCCGGCCTCGGCGATCGCGAAGGGCATGTTGGCGAAGGACGAATTCAGGAAGTGCCGGTTCGGCGGCGAGATGATCGCAAGCGGGTACCTGCCCGCGAGCGCCGGGTTCGACTGCGCCGACTCGCGCGGAGGGATGTAGGTCGGGAGCGGATCCATGCCCAGGCTCATCGCCGTCTCGCTGTAGAACTCGCACTTCCCGGAGGGCGTGCCGAAATTGCCTTGCGCGAACGGGGCGAAGCGCTCGGGCAGGTTCAAGCGCTGCCAGCCCTTCTCCTTGAGCGAATCCCACTTGATCCCCTGCATGTGCGGGTTCGACGATTCGAGCGCCTGGCGGCAGATGTCCTCGTCGGAGTCCCTGAAGCACTCCTCGGCGAAACCCATGCGCTCGGCGAGGCGCCTGAACGCCTCGCTGTTCGGGAGGGACTCGCCCACGGGCGCGATCGCGGGGCTGTTCGCGACGACGTACAGGTGCCCGTAGGCGGTGTGCACGTCGTAGTGCTCGAGCTGCGTGGTCGCCGGCAGGACGATGTCTGCGTAGTCGCAGGTGTCGGTGAGGAATTGCTCGTGCACCACGGTGAAGAGGTCCTCCCGGGAAAACCCCTTCACTACGTTCGCCGAGTCGGGCGCGACCGCGACCGGGTTGGAGTTGTACACGTACAGAGCGCGGATCGGCGGTTTAGCTTCGAGCAGCGCATCCCCGATCGCCGCCATGTTGATCGTGCGCGGGTTGGGGTTCTTCGCCTTCCGCAGCAGATCCGCCCGCTCGAGGTTGGCGTTGTTCATTCCGAAGAATCCGGAGGTGGAGAGCACCGCCCCGCCCGCGGGATGGCGCCAGTCTCCCGTGAGCGCGGGAAGGCACAGGATGTTCCTCACGGCCATGCCGCCGCCGGCGTGCCGCTGCAGCCCGTAGTTCAGCCGGATCGCGGCGGGACGCGTCGCGGCGTACTCGCGGGCGAGCGAGATTACTTTCTCGGCGGGCAAGCCTGTGATCTCGGCGACCCTGCGCGGCGGATACTCCTTCACGCGCCGGGCGAGCGCCTCGAAACCGATCGTGTATTTCTCCACGTAATCCACGTCGTGGCGGCCCTCATCGATGATGACGTGCATCATCCCGAGCGCGAGCGCCGCGTCGGTGCCGGGCAGCAGCGCGAGGTGCTCGTGGCATTTTTCGGCCGAAAGGCTGCGGTAGGGGTCGATCGCCACGAGCTTCGCGCCGCGGCGCTTCGCCTCCTGCACGCGCGACCACAGGTGGAGGTTCGAGACGATGGGGTTGGAGCCCCAGATGAGGATGAGCTTCGCCTCGTCGAACCTCTCCGGGTCCATGCCGAGCGAGCCGCCGAGCGTGATCAGCAGCCCCGCCTTGCCCGCGGAGGAACAGATGGTACGGTCCAGCCGCGACGCGCCCAGCCGGTTGAAGAAACGCCTGCCCATCGAGTGCCACTGCACGTAGCCCATGGTGCCCGCGTAGTCGTAGGGGAGGATGCCCTGTGGATCCTCGGCCTCGATCGCGCGGAACTTTTCAGCGATCGTATCGAGCGCCTCGTTCCAGGAAATGCGCTCGAACTCGCCCCGGCCCTTG
>CAYQVE010000255.1:0-4327 GCA_964420785.1 uncultured Enterobacteriaceae bacterium
CGCGGACAACGCCTCGAACGGCATCGAGCCGCCCTTCTCCTGGACTTACACGAGGAAGAAGCGCATGGCCGACGGGACGCTGAAGGAATTCCCGGTCGAGGACTACGCCTGGCGCCTGTACAAGCACGGCGGCGGGGACGTGAGCGCCCTGCCCCCGTACTTCGTCACCGCGCTCGAGCTCTCGGCCTCCGCGCACGAGCGGATGGTCGCCGCGGTCGCGCCCTATGTCGATTCGAGCATCTCCAAGACTGTGAACGTGCCTGAGACCTACCCTTACGAAGATTTCCAGGGCCTCTACTTCGAGGCGTGGAAGTCGGGGCTGAAGGGGCTCGCGACTTATCGGCCGAACAACATCATCGGGTCGGTGCTTTCGGCAGGGCGGGAGTCCCGGCCGCAGGACTTCGTCAGCAGCGATCGCAACCGCCGCATCGAGATCAAGGCGGTGCCCGAGCCGGTGCTCGCGTCCTTGCGCTGGCCGGGCCGGCCCAAGCTCGCAGGAGGAAACCCGGCCTGGACTTACATGATCGAGCACCCGCACGGGCAATTCGCGCTCTTCGTCGGACACGTGGAGACAGAGACGCGCGCGCATCCGTTCGAAGCGTGGGTGAACGGGGCCGAGCAGCCGCGCGGCCTCGGGGCCGTCGCAAAGACGCTCTCGATGGACATGCGCGCGAACGACCCGGGGTGGCTGCGTCTTAAGCTCGAAACGCTCGCCAAGACCTCGGGCGACGACGCCTTCGACATGCCCTTCCCGCCGCACGGCGAAAAGAGGCGCATGCCGAGCCTGTGCTCGGCGGTCGCGCAGCTGGTGCGCTGGCAGTGCGAGCAGCTGAGCGCGCTACCCGAGGAAAAGCACGGCCCGGTGCTCGACGCGATGTTCAGCCTGAAGGAGCCGAAGACCGGCGCCGACGGCACGATGTCGTGGACGGTGGACGTGCTCAATCCCGCCGGCCGCGACGACTTCGTGCTCGGCTTGAAGGAGATCACTCTCCCCGACGGCGTCACGCGCCCCTACTCGATGTGGCTTTCGGGCGAATACCCGCGCTCGCTCGACGGCCTTTGCAAGATCCTGTCGCTCGACATGCGCGTCGTCGATCCGGCGTGGATCGGGATGAAATTGCGCAAGTTGTTGAACTACCCCGAACCGCTCGGCGACTTCATGGCATTCACCCCGGGCTCGCGCAAGCAGCAGAACTGGCCCTCGACGGTGTCGTACGTCGCGCGCCTCATCATCCACCGCTACGCCATGCTCGGCATCCTCGACGAACAAGGCTACCCGGTGCAGGCGATGGGCGTGCTGGAGCCCCCTGCGCCCGGGGCCGCGCCGAAGATGAAGGGCATGCGCTGCCCCGAATGCGGCAATTACGCGCTGATCAGGAAGGACGGCTGCGATTTCTGCAGCGCCTGCGGCTGGGTGGGAGTGTGCGGGTAGCGGGGCAGAGTCGATTTTCGGAATGCCCGCGTCCCTCAAGGTCCTGAACTCTCTCGAAAACTCCGCGGGCGATCACTGCGTCGATATTTTTGTGCGTATCGACGGCACATTCGGTTTCGAGGAATATCGCAGGGATCCGGAAGACGGGAGAGGTTGGTTCTCGCTGCACCGCTACTCGCACCGGGTGTTCGCTACGGCGGAAGACGCGCTGGCGGAGGCGAATTCAAGGGTGGCATGGATGACGTTGGATCGTGGATAGCAGTTCTCTCGGCTTCGCAAGGCCCCGACGGATAGGCATAAGATAGTCGCGCTTCCACCCCAGAGGAGGAATTCCGATGACGAACCCCGAACAGGCAGCGGTTGCGGCCTTGCTCCTGCGCCTCGCGCTGGGCGCGATGTTTCTTGCCCACGCCTGGGTAAAGGTCAAGGTATTTACGCCTTCAGGCACCGCCCAGTATTTCAAATCGCTCGGCCTTCCGGGCGAGCTCGCGTATCTCACGATGGCTGCGGAAATCGGTGGCGGCATCCTGCTCATCCTCGGCATCGAAACTCGCTGGGTGGCGTTGGCGCTGGTGCCGCTCATGCTCGGCACAATCGTGCTGGTTCACGGCAAGGCCGGCTGGCTCTTCACCAACAAGGACGGCGGGTGGGAATACCCCGCTTTCTGGATCGTCGGCCTGCTCGCGTTGGCCTTGCTCGGGGATGGAGCGGCGGCGCTCGGTCCGATGCTCGGTCTTTCGTAGACTACGAGAAACGATCCTCAGCGCAGTCTGGCTAGAGTCCCTTCCTCGCCTTGACGAACGATTGCCTCAGCACTTCGTAGCTTTTCACGAAGCCGGCCTTGACCTCCTCCCACGATTCTGCGGAGCCGTGCTTGAGGCCGCCGTACCATTCGGCGAGCTCGCCGCGTTCCCTGCGCAGCGCGTTCAGCGCCGCGCGGGACTTCCTCCGGGCGACCTGATCCATCTTGTCCCATTCGTTGTCCAGCTTCCTTTCCATGCGGCGGATGCGCGCGTCCACGTCATCCAGCGCGGCCTTGGCCTGCTTGAGGGCTTCGTCCCGCTGAGCCACCGTGTAGTCCTTGATCGCGCGGCCCGTCTCGCCGGCTTTCCGCGAGACATCCTTTGCCGTGGTTTTTCCGCCCGAGGGCTCGGCGGAGAAGGACAAGGGCGCCGCGAGCAGAGCGCCAAGCGCGAGCACCTGGACCCACAAGGCGAACGTTCGAGTCTCCATTCTTCTCACTCCCGTTTGTTCCCGAATCACCTGGGGTCCAGAGGCAGCCCCGGATGAGGCGCCTCGAACACCGAGAGCTTCGAGTTGATTCCGCCGTCCTGCGCCGACATGTTGGTGATGTAGAGATCGTCGCCCTTGAAGACCAGGCTCGCCGGAAAATCCAGGACATCGGCGCCCGAGCCGGCGTAACGGGCGATCAGCCCGCCGGCCGGAGAGAGCACCTGGATCTCTTCGGCCTGGTTGGCGAGAACGTAGAGGTTTCCCCGCACGTCGAACTGGATGCCGTCCGCGCCGAAGAGCGCCTGCGTGATGCCCAGCTGGCTATCGATGGTCGCGCCGTCGGCAAAGATCTCGATAGGGCCCGCGCCGCCGTCCCGCCGCACCGGAATTCGGAGAATCCGGCGGTCCCCCGTGTTGGCTACGTACAAGAAGCGATGATCCCGGTCGAAGGCGAGGCCGTTCGCTCCGACGGGCTGGTCTGGGTTGTTCGTCCTGAGCAGCGGACTGTCGATCCACACCGTGTTGCTCGAGCCATCCGGGGCGACTCGCGCGATCTGACCGGTGAGCGAGTCCGACACGTACAGGTTGCGGTGCCGGTCCTGCGCGATGGCGTTGGGGAACGAAAAGCCCGCGGCGAGGACGGCCACGGCATGCGTGCGCGGGTTGATTTTGAGCAGTCGCCCGTTCGGCGCGACGTTGTCGGCCTGATCGACGACGTACAGGCCGTCATCCTCGTCGAACAACTCACCGAGCAGCCCGATAACCGGAGAAGTTCCGGTCGGAACCTCGATGATATCGACGAGCGTTCCATGACGGTTGAAGACGCACACGTGACCGATCGTCGCCGTATCCGAATTCGAAGAGGCGTACACATTGCCCCGCGGGTCCACGGCGATGCCCTCGGGTTGCCGGCACACCGTTTGCTGCAGGTTGGGGCCGAAGTTCCGGATGGTTCCGACGGGCTGATCGCCCCATGCGCTTGCGGAGCAGGCGGCAAGCGCGAGCAGCAGGCCCGATGAGCGAAGCGTAGATTGTCGTTTCATTTGTATTCCCCCTGCGCTGAGATTATTATGTCGAGCCAAACGCAGAACGCGTTTGCCGCGACAGCATATGCTGCGGGTTTGGAGCTTTCAGCAAGCTGACCGGCTGAGAGCCGTTCGCGGGCTCACCGAGAAACGGCGGGCCGCCTAGCGCCGCCGGTACTGCGGCCGGCGCGGGGGCAGCCGCACCGCCGGGGTCTCGTCCTTGTGCCGGAAGTTGATGCGTCCCTTTGTCAGATCGTAGGGTGTCAGCTCGAGGCTGACCCTGTCTCCCGCGAGGATGGTGATTCGATGCTTCCTCATCTTGCCCGCGACGTAGGCGTTGGTCGTGATGTTGACCCCGCCGTAAGGCGTCGTCGCCGTGGCGTCGATGGTCGAGACCGAGATCTCGGCGGGCAGGGCCGTGGAGGGCAGGCTCGTCAGGCCCGAGCCGTTGCCGACGAAGTTGCCGAAGAAGGCCGAGGCGGTGACCGAGCCGCCGCTGACGTTCAACTGGCCGTTGATCGTCAACTGCTGGTTGACCGGGGAGTTGGCGAAGGTGCCGTAGATGAGCGCGCTGGCTTGGGTTTCGGCCTCGGACGAGCCGCGGCGCCGGTCGTCGATGTAGAGGTTGTTGGAGCCG
>CAYQVE010000256.1:0-4297 GCA_964420785.1 uncultured Enterobacteriaceae bacterium
CCGATCCCCGAAGTTGATGGCCGTGATCTCGAGCCCCATGCTGCCGGGCAGCTCGTGCACCAGCACGAACAGCCCTTTGGCCTGCACGGCCGGCACGTCGGTCAGCCGGGCCGCCTGCAGATGCAGGTCCGCACGCGCCTTCAGCAGCCGCGCGAGTTGCGAGGCGAAGGAGTCGGGGCTCTTCAGCTGCTCGGGTAGCGGGCCGTAGAGGGCCACGGCACGCGGCAGTCCCGCCGCGGACTGCAACGCCTTCGGGTTCGTGCCGAGCAGGTCATAGGCCCCGCGGTTGATCCAGCGCGTGTCGCCGTCGGCGAGCCGTTCGCGCACCGCGGCCGCGGGCAGAGTGAGCGCGCCGACGAGATCCCACCCGGACAGGGCGAATACGCCGGGCTGCATGGCGTTGTAGAACGCGAGCAGCAGGTGCAGCCGCCTGATCTTCTCCACATCCCCCGGACCGAGCGTTGCGACATCCCGGATGCCGAGCGTGGCGGTTACGACCATGGCCGTCGTGCTCGCGACGCCTTCGCCGAACTTGAGGTTGTAGGGTGCGCGCTCGCCGATCAACCGGTCGTACATCTCGCGGCGCACGAGCTCGCGCAGCTCCTTGCCGGTCATCCTGCCGCCGCGAAACGGGAACGTCTCACCCGCGTGTACTGCGAAGTGGGAAATTCCCATGGTCAACTCGTCGTGATTCTGCAGCGCATGAATCAGACGCCCCGGGTCGATGCCGTACTCGCGCATGAGCTGGAAGACGAGGCGCAGGAACTCCGCATCCCCGGTCAGCAGCGCATGATCGTAGGCCGGCCGCGTCACGAAGTCGTAGGACAGATCCGGGCCGCCGCGCGACATCTCGCGCATGACATCGAGTGGCAGCGCGAGCTCCTCGAAGGTGAACCCGTCGAGCTTGCGCACCATGTCCGCGATCAGCTGATTCGCGGTCAGCGACAGGGGATGACCGGCCCACCAGACGCGCCCGGTGGGATCGCGCTCGATGCCGAGCAGCCCGTTGGCATCCAGCCGCAGCATGCCGTCCCCGAGCACGCCGAGTTCGTGTACGGCATCGCCGATGACCAGGCGCTCGGCGGCGAATGAGGGGTCGAGCCAGTCGAGCGTGGGCTGCCCCTGCTTGAAGTAGTGCAAGTAGACCCAGCGGCGCTGCACGCCGTCCGCCCCACGAACCACGTCGGTAGCGCTCCAGTCCGTGTTCTTGACCCCGGGCTCGTAAAAAATCCCGGAGTGAAGCTGTCCCACGATGTAGCCCTTCCTCTGCAGGGCATCCACCGTGTCAGGACTCAGGTTGACGGCATCGTGACCCGCGGGCACCGGCGGCAGCACGCCCCAGTCGCCGGGCTCGATGCGCACCATGTGGTAGAGGCCCGGATAGTCGGCGTATGCTCGCTCCGCCAGGCGGAAGTCCGGCCCCTTGCCGGTGTGCCCCGGGACGATGTCGCCGATCACGATGGCGCCGTGGCTGCAGGCGGCCGCCACCATCGCCTTGTACTGCGCCTCGGTACCAAAGGCGGGGTCGATCTCGAAGCTGATGCGGTCGAAGTTGCCGTCGATGGACGGTGTGTAGTTGTGGTGATGGATCCCTCCTGAGCGCTTCATCGGGCCCGTGTGTATGCCCTGGATTCCAATGGCCTGGAACACGCGCCACAGCCGCTCATCGGCCAGCGTGGCGAGCACCGAGGTGCCGGGCGAGGAGCCGATGGTGGAAGGGGGATACGCCGTGAACCACACCGACGCGCGGGACACCGCCGCGCGCGGTTGCGGCTGACCGTAGGGGTGCTGCCACTGGATGGAGTTGCCCGAGTAGCGCCGCGCGACCAGCTGCGCCTGATGCAACATCGAACGCTCTTCGAGCCAGTGAATGTAGGACCCCGCATCCGCGGAATCCGGCGGCGCGACGGGGCTCTCGGAAGGCCGGGGCGATCCAGCACCGTGCGCCGTGGAAGCCGTGCATAGCAGTGCAGCCAGGCAGGTCCAGACAGGCGCGGCAGATTGCGTGCGCACAACCTGCGCACTGGTGGGATGATGTTCCATCGCAGAATGATGTCCTAATCGATATCGATTCGGTAGTCGTCAACCGCCAATGAGCCTCTCGTTGCCCACCGCGCTGCTCGGAATTTGCTTTGCGACTTCCGCCCTCGCTCAAGAGGCGCCGGCGCAGCAGAGTCTAATCCACGTTGAGATCTCCGGATTCCGCAGCGACAAGGGTCAGGTTCTGTGCGCGTTGTTTTCTTCTGCTGACGACTTCCCCAAGACAGCCGACAAGGCCGTGGCCCAGGCGCGGTCCGCGATCACGGGTCGGCATGCAGTCTGCGAATTCCATGGCATGGCTTCCGGGACGTACGCAGTCTCGGTCTTCCACGACGAAAATTCCAACGGCAAGCTCGATGCGAACACTCTGGGAATGCCCATCGAGGGCGTGGGGGCCTCCAACGACGCAAAGGGTCATTTTGGGCCGCCCAAATTCGCCGCTGCGGCGTTTCGGTTTCCGGGTGGGCGAATGGATCTGACGGTTACGATTAACTACCTGTAGGGGTACCGTCGGGACCCGTTAATTGAAACCTCAGGATCAGCACCTTGAGAGAGCGAAGGATCTCGTTGCACGCGCGGGTCTCCGCTGTAGCGCAATCTGATCTGGCGTTGCCCTCACCGAGCTGTTCGCCCAGAAGAGCCACGAGCGTCCAAAGCTGCGCAATGGACGTGTCGAGCAGCTCCCGAGGTGTAGTGTACGGGGGCGTCCTTTGCGTTCTCTTAGCGGGCGCTTAAGATCAGCTAGATTCCGGTGAACTCGATTCCGCAGCCTCAAGTCGAGAACCTGACCGTTTTCACCATCGGCCACTCGACGCGCACCCTCGCCGAGTTCGGGGCCGTGTTGACTGAAGTCAAAGTCGAGATGGTGGTCGACGTGAGGTCGATCCCTCGTTCGCGTACGAATCCCCAGTTCAATATCGACGCGCTGCCCGGATCACTGGCTGAGTTCGGAGTCGGCTATCAGCACATCCCGGACCTGGGCGGCCGGCGCCACCGCCCGCGGAATGCCCCACCCTCTCCCAACACCTTCTGGCTCAATGAGGCATTTCGCAGTTATGCGGACTACGCGGCGACCGATGCGTTCCGTGCCGGCCTCGCCACATTGCAGGATCTGGCGCATCGCTGGTGTTGCGCCATCATGTGCTCCGAAGCGCTATGGTGGCGTTGCCATCGCCGTATCATCAGCGACTACCTGCTGGCGCAGGGAATCGAGGTGCTGCATATCATGGGGGCCCACAAGATCGACCCGGCCAAGCTCACCCCGAGTGCTCGCCGGCTGAGCAATAGAAAGCTGATCTATCCGGCCTAGGCTGCCCCGATCCGATTCGCGGTCGCTCGAGGAGCGAGCTGAGCGATCCCCGTCGGGACATCAGCTCAGCACAGGACTTGCACCGCGCAATTGAAGCAATAGCCCGCGCCGCGCTCGGTAACGATGCCGTGCGCGAGCGACAGCCCGCGGCCGGTGCCGCTGCCGACGCCCTTGGTGATTAAAGAACAGATCGAACGTCCTTTCCAGCACGGCGCGCGGGATGCCCGTCTCGTGAGCGCGCAGGCAAACGCCGCGCTCGCACGCACCACGGCCAAGCGCTGGCAACAGCTGGTAAAGTCTGGTGCGGTTTCCCGCCAGGAAGTTGACATGAAGAACGGCGACCTCGCCGCCAAGCGCGCTACACCCAGGCGAAGGCTTTCAGCGATCAGCTGCGCTCCGGACTGTTTCCGCCACTGGTCCTCGGCGCTGTCCGAGCACGCCATCGCCGCGCGGACAGGCGAATCGGCTTCCGGGTTCTCGATCGCGCCGCGACCCGTCGAGCTCGCGCTGCAGGATGTTCCCGTGGGGGCGTCGTCAACCCTGCTCGAGCGGCTCACTCGCCATCGCGTTGACCCAGTACCGCGAGGGCGCGGTGAGCTACCTCGACGTGGTCCGCGCCCTCGGCGGCGGCCGGACCCCGGCACAGGTGCCGGTCGCGCGAACTCTCGCAGGCGAACCGCTTGATGACCTGGACTTCAGCGGCGCCGGCCATTTCGGCGGCATTTCTCGCATCCCTCGTTGAGGCGGTCGAGGCCGTCACCATCGTGCTGGCCGTCGGTACGGTCCGCGGCTGGCGCTCGGCAGGAACCGGCGCGCTCGGCGGCCTCGCGGCCCTGGCGCTCGTCGTGCTCACCTTGGGTCCAGTCCTCGAGCGCGCACCGCTGCCGACACTCCAGCTCGTCGTCGGCATTCTGCTGTTCCTGTTTGGCACGCGGTGGCTGCACAAGG
>CAYQVE010000257.1:0-4274 GCA_964420785.1 uncultured Enterobacteriaceae bacterium
CGCCGCGCCAAAAAGCGCCGGCCCAACGATCCAGCCCACGACGGCCAGCACCGAAAGGCTGAGAACCGCGGGGGCATACACTTTCAGAACGCGGTCCACGAGATGCAGCATCCCCGGTTTTAGAGCGCGGGCATCCTCAACTTCCCGCGCTACGCGTTGCAGGAAGCTGTCGCTGCCGATCGCGCTCCCCTTGATGAGAAGAGTGCCGAGGCCATTCATCGAACCGCCGATCACCGCATCGCCCGGTTTGCGCTCGACCGGGATCGGCTCGCCGGTCACGAGCGACTGATCGACCGACGAGTGGCCTTCAACAACAGTGCCATCGAGCGGAATGCGCTCACCGGGGCGAATGCGAACGAGATCACCGAGAGCGACTTCCTCGACGCGGATCTCCGACTCCTTGCCGTCGCGAACCACGCGCGCCACGTCCGGCTGGAGCTCGAGGAGGCGCCTCACCGCTTGGGAGCTGCGCGTCTTGACAATCAGCGACAACCACTCCGAGAAGATGTGGTAGTTGCAGACCATTACCGCGACGCAGAAGAAAGGCGCGGTCGGAAAATCCGCACCCCCAGCGACGATGCCGTAGACACCTCCGGAAAGACCGGCAAACGCCGCCGCTTCGAGCAGCACGTGTTGATTGATGATTCCGCGCCGCAGCGCGTGCCACGCCCAGACGAGGATCTGCCTCGCGAGGAAAAACACGACACCGACGGCGAGGCCAGCCGCAATCCACGGGACGAGCCCGCCGAGATATCCAGCTTGTCTCAACCCCATGAGCACCGCCGTGTAGACGAGCGCCGCGAGAGTGCCGCCAACGGCCCTCGCCAGGCCGCCTGGCCGCAGGACGAGAAAGACAAAGCTGAGAAGGGTTAGTGCAACGAACGCCTCCAGCACCGCGTACCACAGCTCGCCAGGCCGGGAGATCAGCGTGAGCGATCCGAGGCTGAAGATCGTCGCCCAGAGGAAGCGGCGGCCCTCCTTCACGAGAAGCGCTTCATCCTCCTCGAACGGCCGCACCTTGCGTGGATCCGAAATCGCATAGCCCATCTGCCGCAGGGTCTCGAGCAGATCGTCGGGCTGCGTTCGCTTCGGGTCGTACTCGACGAGCGCCTGCTCGTGGGTGAGGCTCACCGCCACCTTCTCCACACCATCGTGGCGCTTCAACGCCTTCTCGATCGTGCCGGTGCAAAGGGAGCAGTGCATGCCGGCGATGCGAGCGCGAATGCGCACGCGATCGGGTCGGCTCGCCGGCTCGCGAGTCCAAAGATCAAAAGCGGTTGCGGTTTGCGAGGTCATGATCGTTTCCTGCCGATGGTCATGAAGGCAACCTTACCGCCGTACCCCTATACGGCTGTCAATAGGCTCACGCGATCGCCACGAACAGACCGAACCAGATGGACCAGGCGCCAATTCCGGTCAGGAAAACGCGGGTCCACAGGGACATGTTTCCGGACAGGACGGCAAGCCAATCCATGCCGCGGCGGGCACCAGCAAACAGCACGGCGACAACCAATGGAAGCGACAAGGCGAGCCCGAAGAGAGCCAAGGAAACAAAGCCGAAGATAAAGCTTCCTCCGGTAACCCCGGATGCTGTCGTGGCGAGCAAGGCGAGAAGAAGCGGACCCGCGCAAGCGGGAATGCTGACGCCAAACACCACGCCGAATGCGATGGACGATCGCATTGAACCCATGTCGCCGATTGCCGGTCCGATCCGTCGCATCAGCCACCCTGCACGGCCAGTCAAGTAGAGAAATCCGATCCCGCCATACACGAGCCCCATCACGATCCAACCGGTCTTCTGAAAGTCCAGAAACGACCTGCCGATGAGAGCGGCCGTAACCCCCAGAAGCCCCGTGAAGATTGCTCGCGAAGCAGCGAACGCCATGACTTGACCGATCCTAGTCGTCGCCGGCTTATCCTCCATTAGCTTGATGAAGAGGAGCGTCGTGCCGATCGAGCACGGCTCGACGAAGCCGAGGAGTCCGAGTCCGACTGGCAGGAGAAACGCCGATGCCGCCTCCGTCATGAACTCGACGATCCCATTCCGGCCGCGCGGTAGCCCGCCCTTTCGATCGCCTTCCTGAGGCGCTCCGGATCGGTTTCCTTGGGATCGTAGTAGACCGACGCGACCCCTCGGTCGAATGAGACGTTGGCCGACTTGACGCCCGCTTCGTGCTTGAGCAGCGCCTGTATCGTGCTGGCACACCCGGTGCAGTGCATGCCTTCGACCTTTACTTCCAATGATTTCATATTCGTGTTTCCCTTCGAACGATGTCTTGGACCCTGCGCTGACAAAGTCGTCGGAGCGGAGGCTTCTAGCGCTTCAAGGATCGTGCAGGTGGCCAGCGCTCCGCGCCCCGGGCAGGCGGCCACCAGCTTCTCCAGCGCGCAGCGGATTTCTTCGAGCTTGGCGATTCTCGCTTCGACATCGGCGAGCTTTGCTGCGGCCCTCCCGCGAACAGCTGCACAACTTGCTCCGGCTGTCAGTCTCAGCGCGAGCAGTCCTGCGATATCTTCCAAAGAGAAGCCCAAGGATTGCGCATGCCGAATGAAGTGAATCCGCTCGATGGCGGATTCCGGATACTTGCGATAACCGCGACCTGGACGAATCGGCCGCGCGAGCAGACCTTCGCGCTCGTAAAACCGCACCGTCTCGACGCCTACTCCGGCGCGTCTCGCCAAAGCTCCGATGGTGAGAGGTTCCATTGGCTATCCAGGAATTATTCAATGTGTCGTTCCACAGCATAAGTCCGTACAACAATACGGACGCAAGCAGTCAGAGCGACGATTCAATCCGGCATAGAGAGCGACCGCCCGGGATCGTCGCTCCTGACGCCAAGGGTCTAATGTTTGGCCCGCGCGCCTTGCAGTAATCCACGAATCGCCCAATGCCCAGCACCGGGCACGCGATAATCGACCCGCTCTCGACGATTGCGCCGGCCGCAGCCCTCGGTAGCTGCAACAGGTCCGGATTGGGCGTGGTCCCGCGGCGCCGATGACGCCGCGTCATCTTGTTCCCTGGTACAACCCAACCCTTCCCGGGCAGGGATAACCATTTTTCCCCTTGTGGGGATTCAGTTCGCTATCGAAGCGATTTCGCTCGAATCGCTTTCCGCAAAGGGAGCACTTGAAGACGTACTTCAGCTCGAATGCGGATTTCGTGCGACTCCTTGCTCGCTTCGGTGCGCGTACCGCAACGCCAGTCGAGGCCCTCGATACTTCCGGCGCGTATAGCGGCTCGTTCGTGGTCAGCTCGATTTGGTACCGCGGGCGGAAAGTCTCGCGCGTCGCACGCGCGCCGAGGATACGGTCGACGCGATACGACCGATCTTGGCCATCCTGGCTCCTCACGGCATACAAGAGTAGCTCACCATCCTTCGTCCGACGCAAGGAGTAGGGCTCGATCGTCCGAGTGGCTCGCCTTCCCCTCTCGTCCTCGTAGTCGAGATCGACAGTAAGGCGGTTCGCCGCCGCAAAACGAATCATCTCGAGTGGCGCACCAATTCCTTCTCGCCGCCACGAAGTCGCCATTGCAGGCGCCCGCCAACTCGTGTCGATGTCGTAGCCTCCGGGCCGCATAGGCTGCAAAGGTGCGACTTCCAGCGGCGCCGCATGCAGCCAATCAAAGAGTCTCGGAAGTTCGGTCCAGAAGGCGTCGAAGGGGGGCAGCTCCGGCAGTTGATGACGCAGCATTGCCTCCCAGTCGGCCCGCAACGCGCCGTGATTGGGACTCGCTTCGAGCGCAGCGTAAGTCGGAACGACGATGCCTTTGAATTCACACTTCGCAGCGAGCACCTGCCGAACGACATTGGCGTCACAGCCGGATTCGTGACGATGAAGGTGGATCACGTCGTAAAGATCGCGCGGCCGTTCTCTCTCCGACAATGCTCGCAACTTTTCTGCGAATACTTCCTCGAATGAATACGCGAGAACGTGGATGCCGTCGTCGGGCGCATCGGAATACGGATGATGAACGGGCCTTCGCTCCCCTTCTCTTACGAGGCGCTCGTCAGCAGTCAGGTCGAACCGAATGCGCGGTATGGCGCCTTGCCTCATCAGCGGACCGCGGTATCCGACACGGCCCTGGGCCGAGGGCTTTCCGCGCGGATTCAGGTAGACCTCGAACTGTCGATCCGCCTCCGGGAGCTCAATCCCGGCTTCTTCATATAGCCACTCGGAGACCTTGTTGAACGTAGCGCGAAGGAAGTCCTCCGAAACATGCGCACCATCGAGCAACGTGAAATCGAGGTCTTCGGAGAAGCGGTACGTCTCGA
>CAYQVE010000258.1:0-4273 GCA_964420785.1 uncultured Enterobacteriaceae bacterium
AATGGATTGCGTGCTCGGCGGCGCGCAATGGCGGCGGTGGTCGGCCGCTCAACTGAGTCGTTAGGGCGAAGGCACCGAGTTGACGCATAGGCGCATTGTATATACAATATGCCTATGCGGTTTTCCTGGGATGAAAGGAAGCGTCGTCTCAACCTGAAGGAGCATGGGCTGGACTTCGTGGATGCACCCAGAGTGTTCGAGGGACCTACTTTCACTTTCGAGGATGATCGCTTTGCGTATGACGAGCAGCGCTTCGTCACGCTTGGGCTACTCGATGGAATCGCTGTTTCCGTCGTGCATACCGAGACGTCATCGCGGATACATGTGATCTCCTTTCGAAAGGCGACGCGAAATGAAGAAACGATCCTCTTCAAGAATCTCCAAGACTGATTGGCCGCGTATCCGCGCCATGCGCGATCGCGACATCAAACGCTCTCCGGAGCATCCCGAGGCCGAGCTGAAGCACATCGTTCGCGGCATCGTGCGCCACGGCCTTAAGCCGGTCACGTCGAAGACGTCGATCTCTCTTCGCGTCGACGCCGATGTTCTCGAATGGTTCAAGGCGCAGGGTCCCGGGTACCAAACTCGTATCAATGCAGTTCTTCGAGCATTCAAGGATGCCTCGCCCTAACAGCACGTTTGAGCGGACCGTGATTCATCGTGGGCGCGCCGTCCTCGCGTTGAAATGCGTGCTCGGCGGCGCGCAACAGCGGCGGTGGTCGGCCGCTCAACTGAGTCGTTAGAGGGCATCCGAAACGCGGTAGTGCTAGAGTAATCGCATGGGACAAATGTCGATTTCCGAGCTGCTGAAGCTCCCCGTCGCGGAGAGAATCCGCATCGTGGAAGCGCTTTGGGACAGTATTGCGGCAGCTCCCGAATCGCTCGAGCTGTCCGACGCCGAGCGCGAGGAGCTTGATCGCCGCTGGGAGGAGTTTCAGCGCGATCCCTCGGTCGGCTCTCCCTGGTCTGAGGTCCGCGCCCGCATCCTGCGGAATGGATGAGCCTTGAGCTCATCATTCGGCCCCAGGCGGAGGCCGACGTACTTGAAGCATTCCGGTGGTACAACGAGCAGGTTCCCGGCCTCGGCCAGGAGTTCCTCGCCGAGCTCGATCGCGCGCTCAAATCGATCGTCGAGCATCCCGAAGCGAACCGGAAGCTCTATCGCGAGTTTCGTCGCGATCTCACGCGTCGGTTTCCCTACTCAGTCTTCTACGCGATTCACGGTGGCCGCATCGTGGTGTTCGCGGTACTGCATGCCGCTCGGGATCCGCGCTTGTGGAAAAAGCGAGGCAAGGATGCCCTCTAACAACACGTTTGAGCGGACCGTGGTGGACCGTGGGCGCGCCGTCCTCGCAATGGATTGCGTGCTCGGCGGCGCGCAATGGCGGCGGTGGCCGGTCGCTCAACTGAGTCGTTAGATGGCAGCTAAGAACTGTCTCGCCGAATTAGCCGTCTAATGTATTTCGAGCTGATCGGCGAAATCACGCATGTCGAAACGTTCGCCGTCGGTTCATCCATCCGCGAGGTCGCGCGGCTGCGAAAGCTCTACGGTCGCGGACGATGGAGAAAGCGGAAGGGCTTGGCCCAGGTGCGGCTCGCCGATGGAACAGTTTGTCGCGCGGAAGTACACTGGTATGAAGCGACAGGCATCGGCCGGCGCGAACTGAAGATCAAGCGGCTTATCGACTAAGGACTATGGCCTCGCATCCCACGAAATTCGTGCTTTGTCTCCGCAACAAGGGCTACGAAGCATCTCTCGAGCCGCTGAAGATCTATCGTCTCCTCGCCGATCGCGGCGCCGAGAAGCACAAGCTCGTTCGAGTTGTCGACGAGTCAGGGGACGACTATCTATTCCCGGCGAGCTACTTCAAGCCCATTGAATTGCCGGCACCCATCCGCAGGGCAATCAAAGCTGCCATCTAACAACGCGTTTGAGCGGACCGGGGTTCATGGTGGGCGCGCCGTCCTCGCAATGGCGGCAGTGGCCGCCCGCTCAACTAGGTCGTTAGCCGGCGATCAGGTGGCGGGCGTACAATTCCAATATGGGCGCCGTCGAAAAGCTTGAACTTCTGGTTAAGAGCCTCTCTCCTGATGAACTGGCGAAGTTCCGAGAGTGGTTCGCGGAGTTCGACGCCCAAATTTGGGATCGTCAAATTGAAGCCGACGCGGCAGCGGGGAAACTTGACCGCCTCATCGACGAATCGATGGCCGAGCACAGGGCAAACAAGTCGCGGCCGCTTTGAAGCACTTCGCGTCGGTGCGCTTCTGGGCGCTCTACAACGCGCTACCGAAGGCCGCGCGAGCCGTCGCCGACAAGAACTTCGAGCTCCTGAAGTCAGATCCGAAGCATCCCTCGCTTCATTTCAAACGCCTCGGGAACCTTTGGTCCGTCCGTGTGGGCGAGCATCACCGTGCACTGGCCCACGAAGTGCCTGGTGGCGTGAAGTGGTTCTGGATCGGAACGCACGCGGAATATGACCGAATCGCCGGCTAACAAATCGTTGGAACAGACCGTGTGTAAGCGTGGCCGCACCGTGCGCGCCGTGGCACTGTGTGCGCGGGCCGGTGCGGAAATGCGGTCGCGTGCGGCCGTTCAACGGGATCGTTAGGCATCTCGTTGGCGCGCGGCGTAAAATGGATGTGCCATGAATTTTGAGATCGAGTGCGAGCGCGAAGACGACGGCCGGTGGCTGGCGGAAGTACCGCAGCTGCCGGGCGTTCTTGCGTACGGCGACTCGGCCAATGACGCCATGGCCAAAGCTCAAATCCTCGCCCTCCGCGTCCTGGCTGAACGTCTCGAGAACAATGAGACCGGACCCCAGGCAATCACCTTCAGCATCGCTGCGTGACGCAGTGGCCTTCGACGAAGGCGCGCCGCTTGTATGCGGCGCTGCTGAGCGTCGGGTGGCAGCTCAAGCGACAATCCGGGTCCCATCGCACGTTGTCACGGGCCGGCTATCCCGATTTCGTCTTCGCATTCCACGATTCGGACGAGATCGGTCCGAAGATGCTCGCGCGAATCGCCAAGCACACCGGCCTCAAGCCCGAAGATCTGTGAGAGACGAGATGCCTAACAACACGTTTGAGCGGACCGTGATGCATCGTGGGCGCCCTGTGCTCGCAATGAATTGCGTGCTCGCCAGGGCGCAACAGCGGCGGTGGTCGGCCGCTCAACTGAGTCGTTAGGCATCTCGATGGACGGGGCCTCGGACATTCTGAGACTCGGTGCAGGCTTAGTCATCCTTGCTTTCGGAGCGTGGTGCCTGGTTCTCTGTTGGGTCGTCGTCGGTCGGTACCTATACGCACGAGCCAATCGAAAGCCGATCAAACACTCCTCGATGATTGGGCCGGGATCTCTGCTGATCTGGCTCGGAGCCAATCTATCCGGGTTGAATGTGCTGTCCTTCGTTGGGTGGTGGATTATCCTCATCGATCCTTTCTCGTACGAAGTTGCTGCTCTACCGTTCTATCTCCTGTACCGAAGGGTGCATCGAGATGCCTAACAACAACACGTTAGAGCGGACCGTGGTGCAGAGTGGCCGCACCGTGCGCGCCGTGGCGCTGTGTGCGCGGGCCGGTGCGGAACAGCGGCGGTGGTCGGCCGCTCAACTGGGTCGTTAGCTTCAGCCGTGGACAAGCTCACCTGCTGCAAAGACTCAGCGTGGGTGGCGGACCGGGACCTTGCGAGCGCAGGCGGGTTCGAGTTCGTGCTGGGGCGCTGTGGGCGTTGCGCGGCGCCCTGGATGAATGTCTTCTGCGTTGCGACCGGAGTCACGGGCTATGAGCGCGTGAAGCCGAGCGACGTCGAAGCAATTGGCGCTATAGGCGACCCTTCCGAGCTGAAGAAGTACATGCGCCGTTGGGGCGACGCGAACCTCTAAATGTGACGGAGAGGACTGGCAGGCCCACTCAACTATGCGAAAACAGTACAAGCGCGAAGATCTGGGCAAGGGCGTGCGAGGGAAGTACTACGCGGCCTACTCGAAGGGGACTAATCTCGTTCTTCTCAGCCCCGACGTCGCAGCGGCATTCCCGACGTCAGAAGCGGTGAATGACGCTCTTCGGGGCCTCTCAGCGAGCGGACCGTGGTCCATGGTGGGCTCGCCGTCCGCGCAATGAATTGCGTGCTCGGCGGCGCGCAATGGCGGTCGTGGTCGGCCCCTCGACTGGCTCGTTAGGCGACACAGGGTGAGTACCTCGCGAATTGAGCTCATGCCCTTGGAGCCAGGCGGCGAGCGGCTCGTCGCGCATCTCGAACGGAGGACACCATCGG
>CAYQVE010000259.1:0-4258 GCA_964420785.1 uncultured Enterobacteriaceae bacterium
TGTTCCGCGCGACGCTCGAGGAGACTATACACGCCGATCTGCTCTTGCACGTGGTCGATGCGGCGAGCGACGCGCGCGAAGCGCAAATCGAGGAGGTGGGAAAGGTCCTCGTCGAGATCGGGGCGAGCGCGATTCCCCGAGTTCTCGTGTGGAACAAGATCGACCGGAACGGCGTCGGGCCGGGAGTCGACCGCGACGAATATGATAGAATCTGCCGCGTTCGTCTAAGCGCAAAAACGGGCGATGGCGTGGACGGCCTGCGTCGGGCCCTGGTCGAGGCGACTGCCTCGAGGACATCTCCGGCGAGCCCGCCAAAATCGACAGATCCGCAGAAACTGGGCCAAGCGGCCACAACGTAGGATTCTCATGTCATTGAACGACCCGCAATGGGGCAAGCGAGGCGGAGGCAACGAGGGGCCGCCCGACCTCGACGAGATGTGGCGCAGGTTCAACCAGAAGCTGAACGGCCTGTTCGGCAGGGGCCGTGGCGGGGACGCGGATCCCGGTGAACCACCGAGCGCCCGGCAGCTGAGCGGCGGAGCGGGCCTGATCGCGCTTGCTGTGCTCGTCGCTTGGCTCGCGAGCGGTTTCTACATCGTGGTGGAAGGCCAGCGGGGAGTCATT
This sequence comes from uncultured Enterobacteriaceae bacterium, assembly GCA_964420785.1. Classification (GTDB taxonomy): domain Bacteria; phylum Pseudomonadota; class Gammaproteobacteria; order Burkholderiales; family SG8-39; genus VBDM01. The sequence continues at coordinate 625 of CAYQVE010000259.1, forward strand.
CTTACCTTCGGCAAGTTCTCCGAGGTGACCACTGCGGGACTGCACTGGCGAGTGCCGTATCCCTTTCAGAGCAACGAGATCGTCGATCTGACCGGAGTGCGCACCGTCGAAGTGGGCTATCGCAACAATGTCAAGACCAAGGTGCTGCGCGAATCGCTCATGCTGACGGACGACGAAAACATCACCGATATCCAGTTCGCGGTCCAGTACATTCTGAAGGACCCGGTGGACTACCTGTTTACCAACCGCCGTCCCGAGGACACGGTGCTGCAGGCTGCGGAAAGCGCGTTCCGGGAGATCGTCGGCAAGAGCAAAATGGACTTCGTGCTCTACGAGGGCCGCGAGCAGATCGCGGTCGCAGCGCAGACCCTGATGCAGCAGATCCTCGACCGCTACAAGACGGGCATCTCGATCAGCAAGGTGACCATGCAGAACGCGCAGCCGCCCGAGCAGGTGCAAGCCGCCTTCGACGATGCGGTCCGCGCCAAGCAGGACCTCGAGCGGCAAAAGAACGAGGGACAGGCGTATTTCAACGACGTCGTCCCGAAGGCGCGCGGCACCGCCTCGCGGTTGACGGAGGAGGCCAATGGTTACCGCCAGAGCGTGATCGCGAATGCCGAGGGTGAAGCGGCGCGTTTCAGACAGATTCTTGTCGAGTACAACAAGGCGCCGGGAGTGACTCGCGAGCGTCTTTACCTCGATACCGTCCAACAAATCCTGTCGAGCGTCGCCAAGATCCTGATCGACGCCAAGGCGGGGAGCAATCTTCTCTATCTTCCCCTCGACAAGATCATCCAGATGACCGCCGCGAGCGCGCAGCCGGAGGGGCAGGCGTCGTCGGCTCCGTCCCGGGTCACCGAGCCGCCTCCGGCGCCGGATACCGGAGCCCGCTCCCGCGACGCGCTGCGCGGGCGCGAGAGAGGGGAGCGGCCATGAACAGCCGCTCCGGAATCCTTCTCGCGATCGGCGCAGGCGCGATCGGACTCGCCGCCCTCTCCGCGTTCACCGTAGATCAGCGCCAGCGGGCCATCGTGTTCCAGCTCGGCGAGATCAAGGATCTGATCGACGAGCCGGGCCTGTATTTCAAGGTTCCGCTGATCCAGAACGTGCGCTATTTCGACAAGCGGATCCTGACGCTGGATACGCCCGACACCGAACGCTTCATCACCTCGGAGAAGAAGAACGTGCTGGTCGACTCCTTCGTCAAGTGGCGCATCCAGGACATGCGGCAGTACTACATCAGCGTGCAGGGGGACGAGCAGCGCGCTCAGACGCGACTGTCGCAGACAGTGAACGCGGCGCTGCGCGAAGAGTTCGGCAAGCGTACCGTGCACGACGTCGTATCGGGCGAGCGAGACGACATCATGCGCATCGTGCGCGACAAGGTGGAGGACGATGTCGCCAAGATCGGGGTACAGATCGTCGACGTGCGGCTCAAGCGCATCGAGCTGCCGCAGGAGGTAAGCGAGGCCGTCTATCGACGCATGGACGCGGAGCGCAAGAGCGTTGCAGCCGAGCTCCGCTCGCAGGGTTTCTCCGCGGCGGAGAAAATCCGCGCCGAAGCCGACCGTACGCGCCAGATCATTATCGCCGAAGCTTACCGCGACGCCCAGCGCGTCAAGGGCGAGGGCGACGCGAGGGCGGCCGCCATCTACGCGCGCGCCTTCAACGAGAATCCCGAGTTCTACGCCTTCTACCGCAGCCTCGACGCCTACCGAGCGAGCTTCAAGAACAAGAGCGACGTGATCGTGCTCGATCCCAATTCCGAGTTCTTCAAGTATTTCAGAAACGCGGGAAAGGGCGGCAAGTGAATGGGCACGACGTTCCTCATGGCATTTGCCCTCATGCTGGTCATCGAGGGCTTGCTGCCGTTCCTTCTTCCGACCTTGTGGCGCGATACTTTCCGCCGCATCACGGAGTTCACTGACGGACAGATCCGTTTTTTCGGGCTCTCCTCGATGCTGGTCGGCTTGTTGATCCTGTTTTTCATCCGCTAGACGCGCTCGCCCGAAGGAACCTGATGCGCAACTGGCTCCTTCCGGAAAAATTCGAGGACATCCTGCCGCCGCAGGCGCGGCGCATCGACCGGATGCGGGCAAGGCTCCTCGAACTGTTCCGCGTGCACGGGTACGAGCTGGTGATTCCCCCGATGCTCGAATATCTCGAATCGTTGCTGACCGGCACCGGACATGATTTGGATCTTCGCACTTTCAAGCTCGTCGACCAGCTTTCGGGGAGGATGATGGGCGTGCGCGCTGACATCGCGCCCCAGGTCGCGCGGGTCGACGCGCACCTCCTGAACAGGAAAGGCGTTACGCGGCTGTGTTATGCAGGTAGCGTTTTGCTCACCCGGCCGCGGGGTCTCGACTCGACTCGGGAGCCCTTGCAGATCGGGGCAGAAATCTACGGTCACCCGGGAATCGAGAGCGACCTCGAGATCCAGCAGCTTCTTGTCGACTCGCTGGCCGCGTGCGGCATTTCCGGGGCGCGCCTAGACATCGGCCACGTCGCCGTGTTCCGCGCGATTTGCCGCCACGGCCGGGTCGATGCCGGGCTCGAGTCGGAACTGTATGAGGCGCTGGACGGCAAGGATCTGCCGGCGCTGCGCGCAGTGACTCAATCCATGCCGAAAGCGACGCGCAAGGCATTGATCGCCCTTCCGGAGCTCTATGGAGACGGCACCGTGCTCGAGCGCGCCCGGCGCGTGCTGCCCAAGTATCCCGAAATCGACGCGGCGCTCAAGGACCTCGAGGTTCTCTCCCGAAGCGGGAGCATCCCCGTCTCGGTGGATCTAGCGGATCTTCGCGGCTATCACTACCACAGCGGAGTGGTGTTTGCGGCTTATGCGCCGGGCGCGGCCAACGCGGTCGCTCTTGGCGGGCGTTACGACGAGGTCGGAAAAGCATTCGGCCGCGCGCGCCCGGCAACGGGATTCAGCATGGACCTGCGCGATCTTGCGCGCACCGCGCCGCACGAGGCGGAAGCGGCCGCGATTCGAGCACCGTACTCGAGCGATTCGGAGCTCGCCACCGCGATCCGCAAGCTGCGAACCGCCGGGGAGATCGTAGTGGTCGGGCTGCCTGGACACGAGGACGGTCAGCCCGACTGCGACCGAGAGCTCGTCAAGCGCGCCGGCGAGTGGACCGTGCGCAAAATGGGCAAGAGTTGAGCGGTGGCAAAGAACGTCGTAGTCATCGGAACCCAGTGGGGTGACGAGGGCAAGGGGAAAGTGGTGGACTGGCTCACCGACCACGCTCAGGGCGTGGTGCGCTTCCAGGGCGGGCACAACGCCGGGCATACCCTGGTGATCGGAGGCAAGAAGACCGTGCTGCACCTCGTTCCTTCGGGCATCTTCAGGAACGGCGTGACCTGCTATATCGGCAACGGCGTGGTCCTTTCGCCGCAGGCGCTGATCGAGGAGATCGACGAGCTCGTTCGCGCGGGTGCGGACGTCGCAGCCCGCCTGCGGATCTCCGAAGCCTGCCCTCTGATCCTCCCGTACCACGCGGCGATCGACATCGCGCGCGAATCGGCGCAGGGCGCCGCTAAAATCGGCACCACCGGTCGCGGCATAGGGCCTGCGTACGAGGACAAAGTCGCGCGACGCGCGATCCGGGTGGGGGACCTCTACGCG
>CAYQVE010000260.1:0-4232 GCA_964420785.1 uncultured Enterobacteriaceae bacterium
TCGACGCGGAGCTACGCAAGCAGGGACCCATGCGCGTGACCTTGGGCAAGCTGGTGGCGCTGATCGACGGTGCGCCGGTTCTGCGCCGGCAACTCGCGGCGCTTTTCGCGCTGGTGCGCGAGCAACCCGGCGGCGAGCGCTCACCGCACGAATGGGCTCGGCATTTCTCGACGCTGCTCGAAGCGGCGGGCTTTCCCGGCGAGCGCGGTCTCGACTCCGACGAATTCCAGACCCGGGCCAAGTTCAACGAAACGCTCGCCGAGTTCGCCAAACTGGAACGCGTCGCGCCGAGGATGTCTTTCGCGCAGGCGCTTGCGCGCCTGCGGCAGCTTTGCACCGACACGCTGTTTCAGCCCGAGACGCCGGACGCGCCGATCCAGGTGCTCGGCGTGCTCGAGTCGGCGGGACTCGAGTTCGACGCGTTATGGGTGAGCGGGCTGACTGACGAAGCGTGGCCGCTTGCCGCATCGCCCAATCCCTTCATCCCTCCCGCCTTGCAGCGCAAGGCGGGGATTCCCGAGTCGTCCGCCGAAGCGACCCTTGCGCGCGGCCGGCGCATCACCGAAGGCTGGATGGCCGCGGCGGACGAGGTCGTCGTCTCGCATCCTGCGATGGATGAGGATAGGGTGCTGCCCGCCTCGCCATTGATTGCTACCGTTCCTTTGGGGACTCCGGAGGGCAGGCCTTTCGAGCGTTATCGCGACCTGATCTTTGCCTCTCGCAGGACCGAAATCATTCTCGATGGCCAGGCGCCCGCACTGGCTACGAAAACACCGCGAGGCGGAACTCGGATTCTGTCCGACCAGGCGGCCTGCCCGTTTCGAGCGTTCGCTCGCTATCGCCTGGGTGCCGAGAGACTGGAAGAACCTGTCGCCGGCCTCGACGCCCGTGCTCGCGGCCTGCTGTTGCACACGTTGATGAAAGAGTTGTGGAGCGAATTAAAGGGAAGCGAGGGACTTCAAGGCGACGTCGGTCCGGCTATCGAGCGCGCGGCCGCAGTTGCGGTTCGCGAAGCGTATGTCGAGGAGCCCTTCGCCGGCCTCGAACGCAAGCGCCTGGCGAAGCTCGCCCGCGCATGGCTGGCAGTCGAACGCGAGCGTCCGCCGTTCGAAGTCGTCGCCAATGAGGAAAAGCGCAAGCTCGCAGTTGCCGGCCTCGAACTAAACGGACGCATCGACCGCATGGACAAGCTCGAATCCGGCGGCCACGCGCTCATCGACTACAAGACCGGCCGGCCGACGCCGAACGAATGGATCGGTGAGCGTCCCGACGATCCGCAATTGCCGCTCTATGTGTTAAACGCCCGTGAAGACATCGCCGCCGTCGCTTTTGCCAAGCTCAAGACCGGCGAAATGCGGTACATGGGCTTCTCGAAGGGAAAGCACGTCATTCCCGAGGTAAAGCAGGCGAAGAACTGGGATGCGCTGATCGAAGGGTGGAAGAAGGAACTCGAGGCGCTTGGAACGGGCTTCGCTTCGGGGGATGCCCGTGTCGATCCGAAGGAACTGCTGCAAACCTGCCGCTATTGCGACCTGCAGGCTCTGTGCAGAGTGTACGAACGCGTGAATGCGCTCAAAGAAGACGACGAGGAATTCGATGTCGGATTCGCCTGATTTCTCGGAACGCCAGCGGGCGCTCGACGTCACCCGCTCCTTCATCGTGCAGGCGCCGGCGGGCTCAGGGAAGACCGAGCTGCTGGTGCAGCGCTACCTGAAGCTGCTCGAGACGGTGGAAAAGCCAGAGGAGATCGTCGCCATCACCTTTACCAAGAAGGCCGCGGCAGAGATGCGCAAGCGCGTGATCGAGAAGCTCTCGCCCGAGCTTGCGCCGCGGCTTCGCATCCAGACCATCGACGCGCTGTGCGCGGCGCTCACGCGGCAGATGCCGGTGCTCGCCAGGTTCGGCGCGCAGCCGGCGGTGAAAGAGGACGCACGGGAGCTGTACCAGGAAGCGGCGGCGCGCACGCTTGCCGATCTCACGCCGCCGGTGGCGCGGTTGCTCGCGCACCTGGACAACAACTTTGCCGACGCCACGAGCCTGCTTGCCGGGATGCTCGAGCGGCGCGACCAATGGCTGCGCAAGACCGGCGATGCGCCGACCCGCGAAGAACTGGAAGCGACGCTCGTATCGGAGTGCGAACGTCTGACCCGCAATGCGCAGGCGCTCTATCCGCGGGCGTCGGTCGAACTGGCGAACGTCTGGCTCACGAAAGAGGGTCAGTGGCGCAGACGTCCGGCCCCACCGCCGGAACTCGTTGCCATTCCCGGCTTGCGCGAAGCGCTGTTTTCGCTGTGCTCGGGCCCGCCGCCCAAGTACACCGACACTCAGTGGGAAGCGCTGGAGGCGATACTCGCGCTGCTCGATCCTGCCATGGCGCAGTTGCTGGCCCTGTTCGGCGAGCGCGGCGAAGTGGATTTCACCCAAATCGCGCACGGTGCGCTGCAGGCGCTCGGCACTCCCGAGGAGCCGACCGACCTGTTGCTGTCGATGGACGTGCGCGTACGCCATCTTCTTGTCGACGAGTTCCAGGACACGTCCAACTCGCAGTGGGAACTGCTCGAACGCCTGACCGCGGGATGGGAGGCGGGCGACGGGCGCACGGTGTTCGTCGTCGGCGATCCGATGCAGTCCATCTATCGTTTTAGGGATGCTCAGGTCGGGTTGTTCCTGCACGCGCGCCGCGCAGGGCTGCCGAGCGTCAGGCTCGATCCCTTGACGCTTTCCACCAATTTCCGTTCGCAGGCGAAAGTCGTGGAGTGGGTGAACGAGGTTTTTCCGCGCGTTCTGCCCGAGGCAGAGGATGAGGCTTCCGGCGCCGTACCTTACGCACGATCTGTGCCGTCACACCCCTTCGATCAGGAGGGAGATCCAACCCTCGATACTTTCGCCGATAGGGAAGGCGAGGCGCGGCGTGTGGTCGAACTTGTTAGGACGGCGAAAGGCAAGACCGCGATCCTGGTGCGCAATCGCAGCCATCTCGATGCCATCGTCCCGGCACTCAACGATGCGGGCGTCCGCTTCCGCGCGGTGGAGATCGAGCAACTGGGCGAAAAACAAGTCGTGCAGGACCTGTTCGCGCTCACGCGAGCGCTGACTCATCTCGCCGACCGCGTCGCCTGGCTCGCCATACTGCGCGCGCCCTGGTGCGGATTGTCGCTCACTGACCTGTCCGCCCTATTCGAAGCCAGAAACGATCGCACGATCTGGGAACTGATGCAGGAGGCGCGGTCGGCGGCAGGAAGTTTTCAGTTGGGATTCGAATTCTCCCCTCCCTCGGCGGGATACCCTGGCGAGGCCCGGAGCGCCCTTTCAGTGGGTCGGGAAGAGAGCGGTCTGTCTCGCCTCGCTCGCATCCGCGAAGTGCTTGCTCCCGCTCTCGAAGACCGGATGCGCGGCACGCTGCGCGATCGCGTCGAGAGCGTCTGGGTCGCCTTGGGCGGACCGGCTTGCGTCGAGGACGCCACCGAACTCGAAGACGCCGAGATCTTCCTCGATGAACTCGAGCGCCTGGAGGAGGCGGGTGAGCTGACCGATTTCTCCGCGCTCGGCGACAGCCTCAAGAAGCTCTATGCACTGCCCGACGTGAATGCCGGCGTGGACGCGGTCGAGATCATGACCATACACAAGGCGAAGGGCCTGGAATTCGACACCGTGATCGTGCCCGGTCTGGATCGTCCACCACGGAGCGGGCGCAGGCCGCTGTTCGCGTGGAGGAGCCTTCCGGGCGGGCGGCTATTGCTTGCGCCGATCGACGAGACCGGCGGGGACAAGGAACCGCTTTACCGGTATGTGCGGGACCTGGACAGAGAAGCGGAGGACATCGAGGCGGGCCGCTTGCTGTATGTGGCAGCTACGCGCGCGAAGTCGCGGCTGCATTTGCTGGCGTGCCTGAAGGTGGATGAACATGGCGTGATCAAAATGCCGTTCAAGCGGAGTTTGCTCGGGATTGCCTGGCGCGCGTTCGAGAATGCGGTGAGGTTGCCCGCGCCGGCGCAACCGGAGTCCGACGAGCGAAAGTCTTTGCCGCCCGGAGACATTCGGAGGTTGCCGGCCAATTTTGAAATGCCTGCCGCACCGAACGCGACGGATTGGAAGTCGCCGGAGGAAGGAAGAAAAGAAGAGCAGATTGAGTTCTCCTGGGTCGGAGAAACGGCGCGGCACATGGGCACGGTTGTCCACGCGTGGCTCCATCGCATCGCGTCGAGATCCTAGAGCACCGGTCAGCGGCTCCG
>CAYQVE010000261.1:0-4220 GCA_964420785.1 uncultured Enterobacteriaceae bacterium
GCCGGGCGCGGCTCGGGGCCATGCCGCCGGTGCGGGCTGCACCGCCGAGGTTGCTGCGCTCCCACCTAGCCCGCATGGATGCTTTCCGGAGCGGGAACGGCGTGCGCGGCGTCAGGCGCGCGCCGCCCCACGATCAGGTCGCTCACGCGCAGTGCCCAGGCAAAGATCGTGAGCGAGGGGTTTACGCGGCTCGAGCGCGGAAGGATGCTGCCATCGACTACGTACAGCCCGGTCAAGCCATGCACGCGACCCTCGGCGTCCACGACCGAATCCGAGGGACTCGAGCCACACACGAGCGTGCCGCAGGCATGGGCCGTGCCGCTTAACCCGATGCGGCGCGTGAGACCTAAGAGGCCCGCGCGGGCGAGGGCCAGTTGGAATCCGCGCGTCAAGGCACGATGCTCGCGCCGCGCCTCGACGAGCCGCCGCTCGGCGTAGTCCATCACGGGTGGGAGACCGAGGCTGCGGTCGCGGACGCGGTTCTCTGCGCTGGAACCGTCTTCGGTCTGGAGAAAGAAACCGTACGAGCGGACACCGATTTCGCTGCGCAGGAGCCGTGGGACCCATCCGGGCAGGAGGGAGCTGATGAGCTCGGCATCGAAGCCCAAAGGTTGCACGCTCGAGTGCGGGTAACGGGCGCTAGTGAGCAGTGTGGTCTTGCGGAGGATGTCGCTCATGCGGCGCAGCGATGGGGCGACCATCGCCGTGAGCAGATGCAGCTTCAGGTAGCGGCCGATGTGGGCGGCCGCCGGTAGCTCCTCCCGCAGGCCTGCGGCATCGAAATAGCGCTCGAGCAAGCGCGGCGAATGCAGCGCGCCCGCCGCCAGGAGGACCAGCGGAGCGTGATAGTTACGGCCGTCGCTCAGCTGCACGCCTGCGATCGCCGTTTTGGAACCCGAGCTCCCGAGCAGGGTGCGGACTTCCGCGCAGGTGACGAGGGTGAAGAGCGCATTGCCTCGCAGCTTTGAGAGGAATGAGGTGTCTGCATCGGCCTTGAGGCCGCGTGCGGAGGCAAAGCCATCGAAGCGCATCGCCTCGGTGCGCTCCGCGATGATCCGGGGGTCGAGCGCCAGGGGCAGTGGCGCCTGCAGCCACCGCCCGCCAGGGCGGACGATGCGGCCGAGGATGCGAGCGAGATCCGGCTCCTGGTCGAAAGCGCGCACGCGCAGCAAGCGCTCCGCCTCACCGTAGTAGGGTTCGAGCGCCGCGAGGCCAATGGGCCAGGCGCGGCAGCCGTGCCCTTCGTCGGCCCGAAATTCACGCTCGGAGAATCGCACCAGCGCCGCCCCGTACCATTTGGTCTTGCCACCGACGTTGAAGTGCTCCTCGGGCTTGAAGATTCGGCCATTTGCATCGAGCCATTCCTCGCGGCTCAGGAATTTCCCCTCGTGCACGACCCGCCGGACATCGAGCGTGCTGCCGTCGGTCGGCAGGTGATCGCCCTTCTCCAGAAGCACAACGCGCAGCCCGCCCTGCACCAGGCGATAGGCGGCGGCCGCGCCACCGGCGCCGGATCCAACGATGATGGCGTCAAGGCGTTGCGGGACCATGCTCGCGGTCTCCAGATTCAGCGGGCCACGGGTCCGCCGGGCCGTGGCTCGTAGCCGCAGTGGATGCAGCGTACGTCGTTGGGGTGAACGAGCTTGGCGCACGCCACGCGGTGAAAGAGCAACCGATAGAGCTGAGCCCCGGCGAGCATGCCGGCGACGGGCGCGGTGAAGTAGATCCAGAGGTGTTCCCACGTGAGCCCGGCGGCAGCGGAGGCGAAGCTGCGCGCCGGATTCATGCTCATGCCGGAGAGCGGTGCCTCGAGGCTGATATAGGTTGCCACGAGACAGCCGGCGACGACGCCCGTGAATGGAGCGGCTCGCCTCGAGGCCTGCATCCGCAATATCACCAAGATCAATCCCGCCGAGATGAGAAACTCGGCGGCGAAAGCGATACCCGCGCCGCCCCCTCCCGGCACCGTGGCGGCGTAGCTCACCGGCGGAGCGCTGAAGGCGGCACCGAAGAGCGCCAGCACCACCAGCACCCCGGCGACGCCGCCGACGAATTGGGCCAGAACGAAAAACAGCGCGTCGACGCCATGGACCTTGCCGAGACTCAGGAAAGCCAGCGTGACGCACGGGTTCATATGGGCGCCGGAGCGCTTGCCCCACGGCGAATAGATGATGGCGATCGCCGTCAGCCCCATCGCGACGCCCGCAAGCCCCCGGCGCAATCCAGGATCCGTCAGCCTCCGGTGCAGCGCTGACCCCGGAGACTCGAGGAGGGTGGCGCACACCCCCGCCGCAATCATGAATGTGCCGAGCGCCCAGGCTTCGATCAGGTACTCCGGCCAGTGCGACGTTGGTGCCGGTGTCACGCTGCCATCCATTCAGCCCCCCGTCTCGAAGCCCGGGTACAAGGTCATGCCGCCGTCGACGAACAGGCTCACGCCGTGGACATAGTCGGCATAGTCCGAGCAGAGCCACACCGCTGCCCGGCCGATCTCGTCGGCTTCGCCGATGCGCTTGTAGGGGATGAGTCTCATGAGCTCGGCATACGCCTCCGGCGTGTCCCACGCCTGGATGTTGATCGGAGTGCGGATCGCTCCCGGGCAGATGGAATTCACGCGGATGCGATAGGGCGCGACTTCCTGGGCGATGCTTTTCATCATCAGCATCACGCCGCCTTTCGATGCGGCATAGTTGACGTGCCCGGCCCAGGGGATGACTTCGTGCACTGAGCTGATGCAGAGAATCTTGCCCGCCGAGCAGGAGACCTCCTTGCACACGCCGCGGCGGCGGAACTCCCGCACGGCCTCGCGCGAGCACAGGAACTGCCCGGTGAGGTTCACACCGAGCACCCGGTTCCACTGCGCGAGCGTCATCTCGTGGAAGGGTGCGTCCTGCTGCAGACCCGCATTGTTGACCAGGATGTCGAGCGTACCGAGTGCGCCGAGAACGCGCGCGAACATGGTCTGCACCTGTGCCTCGTCCGACACGTCGGCCTGGATCGCGAGCGCGCGCACGCCCCTGGCGCGGATCTCCGCTGCCAGCGCCTCGGCCTTGTCGGCATCGGTCACGTAATTCACGGCGACGTCGGCTCCCGCCTCACCGAGGCTCAAGGCAATCGCGCGTCCGATACCGGAGCTCGCCCCGGTCACCAGCGCCTTCTGGCCGAGCAGCAGCTTTTGCGGCGGCACGCTCGGCATGACCGGCTCGGGAAGATGACTGTAAGCGGCGGATGTGCTCATGGACCATTCCTCACACAGGTGACGGAGCGGCGCGGGGCGAGTCGGCCCGGCGAGCGACTTCGGGACGAAACCCCTCATGGGACCAGAGCTCATGCGCGTAGCGCGGCATCAGGAGCTTCGCGATCAAGCCGGTCCACCCGGTCTGATGTGAGGCGCCGACGCCGCGGCCGCTGTCGCCGTGAAAGTACTCATAGAAAAGAATGTGGTCGCGGAAGTGTGGATCGTCCTGCAGCCGTGCCGGGTAATGTCCGTAGAGCGGGCGGCGTCCGGTCGCATCACGCAGGAAAATGCGCGCGAGCCGCATGGCGAGCTCGTTGGCAATCTCATCGAATGTCAGGAAGCGTCCGGAGCCGGTGGGGCATTCGACCCTGAAGTCGTCGCCGTAGTAGTGATGAAACTTCTGCAGCGACTCGATGATCAGGAAGTTCACGGGAAACCAGATCGGTCCGCGCCAGTTAGAATTGCCGCCAAAGAGGCCCGAGTCGGACTCGGCCGGCTGGTAGCGTACCGCGAGCTCCATGCCGTTCACGTGATACCGATAGGGGTCGTCGGCGTGCGCCCGCGAGATTGCGCGCACGCCATAGGCGGAGAGGAATTCGCGCTCGTCCAGCATGCGCCGCAGCAGCCGCTTGATGCGATGGCCGCGCAGGAGAGAGAGCAGCCGGCGGTGGCCGCGGCCCTCTTCGTTCCAGTGCGAGACGAGGTTGCAGAGATCGGGGCGATACCTCAGGAACCATTCGAGGCGCTCCCTGAACTCCGGCACGCGCGCGAGCAGCTCCGGCTCCAGGGTCTCCACCGCGAAGAGCGGAATGAGTCCCACCATCGAGCGCACCTTAAGCGCCGTCATCCTTCCGTCGGGCAGGTGCAGCACGTCGTAGAAGAACTTGTCCTCGTCGTGCCACAGCCCCATGCCCTGCTCGCCGCCGATGCTGGTCATGGCCTCGGCGATCTGCAGGAAGTGCTCGAAGAACTTGGTGGCGAT
>CAYQVE010000262.1:0-4213 GCA_964420785.1 uncultured Enterobacteriaceae bacterium
CTCGTCGGGCCGGTAGTTCGAGGGCATGCACAGCACCAGGCCCAGGTCCATGACGCGGCCGAGGAGCCGCCCGACGATCATCGCGTCGGCGATGTCGTTCACGTGCATCTCGTCGAAGCAGATCAGGCGGTAGCGCTTGGCGATGCGCTCGGCGAGCGCCCCGAGCGGGTCCTCCCCGGCCTTCAGCTCCTCGAGCTCGCGGTGGACGTCGCGCATGAAGTGGTGGAAGTGCACGCGGCGCTTCCTCACGAGCGGCAGGCACAGGTAGAAGCTGTCCATGAGGAAGCTCTTGCCGCGGCCTACGGCCCCCCAGAGATAGACGCCGCGGGGCAGCGGCGGATGCACGACCAGGCGCCACAGCGCGTTCGAGCGCTTCGCCTTGTACGCGGTCCATTCCTCGTAGAGCTGCTGCAGCCGCTCGACCGCGCGCTGCTGCGAGGAGTCGCTCTTGAAGCCGCGCCGCTCGAGCGCGCGGTGATAGAGCTCGACCGGCCCGCCCATCGCGCGCCGCTGATCCTCCCCCGCTTCCAGCGCGCCCTCCCGCATCGTCAGATGTTGAGCGCGCGCTTGTCCACCGCGAGCGCCGCGTCCTTCATCGCCTCCGAGAGCGAGGGATGGGCGTGGACGATCATGCCGATGTCCTCGCTCGCCGCGCGGAACTCCATCGCGACCACGGCCTCGGCGATCAGCTCGGAGGCGAACGCCCCGATGATGTGCACGCCGAGGATGGCGTCGGTCTTCGCGTCGGCCAGGACCTTGACGAGGCCGCTCGTGTCCCCGAGCGCCCGCGCCCTGGCGTTCGCCATGAAGGGGAACGTGCCGGCGCGGTATTCGATCCCTTCCTCCTTCAGCTGCTGCTCGGTCCTGCCCACCCAGGCGATCTCCGGCGTCGTGTAAATGACCCAGGGAATCGTGTTGAGATCGACGTGCGGCTTCTGGCCTGCGATGCGCTCGGCCACCGCGACGCCCTCTTCTTCCGCCTTGTGCGCGAGCATGGGTCCGCGCACCACGTCGCCGATCGCCCAGACGCCGGCGACGCTCGAGCGGCACTCGTCGTCGACCGCGATGAAGCCGCGGTCGAGCTTGATGCCTAGGCCTTCCGCGTTGAGGCCTTCCGTGTTCGCGATCCGGCCGATCGAGACGATGAGCCGATCGAAGGTCGCGCTCTGCGCCTTGCCCTGCGCGTCGGCGTATTCGACCGCCACATCCTTCTTCGACTTCACGCCGGTGATCTTCACCCCGAGCTCGATCTTCAGACCCTGCTTCGCGAAGACCTTCCACGCTTCCCGGGCGATCTGTTCGTCGGCGGCCCCGAGAAAGACCGGCAGCGCCTCGAGGATCGTCACCTCGGACCCTAGCCTGCGCCAGACGCTGCCCATCTCCAGGCCGATGACCCCGGCGCCGATGACGCCGAGGCGTTTCGGCACCTCGGGAATGGCGAGCGCCCCGTCGTTGCTGAGAACCAGCTTCTCGTCGAACGCCGCCCCCGACAGGGCGCGGGGACTCGAGCCGGTGGCGATGATGACGTTGCGCGCCGCGAGGGACTCACCGCCCACGGCGATCTCGCAGCCCTCGGTCCCGGCTTTGACGAAGCTGCCGCGGCCGTGAAAGAACGCGATCCTGTTCTTCTTGAAGAGATAGACAACGCCGTCGTTGCTCGCCTTCACGACCTGGTCCTTGCGCTTGAGCATCTGGACGAGGTCGAGCTCGAGGCCCTTCACGCGCACGCCGTGCTCGGCGAGGCCGTGCCCGGCCTGCTCGAAGTTCTCCGAGGACTGCAGCAGCGCCTTGGAGGGAATGCAGCCGATGTTGGTGCAGGTGCCGCCCAACGCGGGCTTGCCGTCGGCCGTCTTCCAGTCGTCGATGCAGGCGGTCTTCAGCCCGAGCTGCGCGGCGCGGATCGCGGCGACGTAGCCGCCCGGGCCGCCGCCGATGACGACGACGTCAAACGACTGCGCCATGAAGTGCAGTCAGCTCGATCGGAAATGCGCGGATGCGGCGCGCCGGCGGGAAATCACTGCTCACCAAACCCATGGCGTGAAAATACCACTTTCGGTCTCGAAGCGCATCCGGGAAACCAGGCGGAGGACGCGCGCAGCGGCTGTCAACCCCGCGGCCGCCGTACCGTTGGCGAACGGCTGGTGTGCGTGCGTTACCTCTACGACGCCGCCGGCGGCCGGCGTCTGAAGACCGTCGAGCTCGTCGTCGAAACCGTCCCGTGGCGACCGCGGGCGCGAGCGCCGCGGCGGCGCGACGAAGATATCGTCGCCGTGCGCATCCGCTACCACGAAACCGAATTGCGCGAACGAGCCAAACGCCTGGGCGCGATCTGGCGCCCGGCGCAGAAAGTCTGGGAGCTCAGCTGGGCCGACGCCCGTCGCCTGGGCATCGCCGACCGCGTGGGTTCCGGACAAACACCGGATGCCTCGACATAGCAATAGCCATCTGCCGGCATATCGCACGATCTGCCCGTAGATCGTTGTATCCACGCATAGATCGTATTAGCATCCCCCGTACGCAGTTCATTAACAAGTTAGGCCGCATACGCCGCGCCGGAATGACAACTAGCGCCCGAGGGCACGGGAGAAAAATGGTAACACTTCACATCGAACATCCGATCAGTGACCTAAAGACTTGGCTGACGGCGTTTGGCAAGTTCGCCGAAGCCAGGCAAAAAGCTGGCGTTCGCAGTCAACGTGTCTACCAGCCCATAGATGACAGCAATTATATCGTCGTCGACCTGGATTTCGACGCGGTTGATGGCGCCGTCCGATTCAAAAAGTTCCTGGAGTCGAACATCTGGTCATCGCGGGACGCGTCGCCGGGCCTCGCGGGGGCGCCTCAAGCGCGGGTGCTGGAGCGCGTTCCAACGGAGAGCTAGTCAAAGTATTGTGCGATATGCGGCCGAACACGTGGCTCCAGCGGACCGCCGTCAGCGGCCACTGAACTCATTCGTTAGATGGCAATACATTGGTATGCCGGAGCGCCCCGGCGCGAAGAGACTCGACTTACCCTCGGGCCAGGGTTTGTTGCGCTTCAATTTTCTCGGCCACTTGACCGATTTTCACCAAAGGGGAGGAGCAATGAACGCAGAAACGCTGTCGCGTCGATGGTTCCTGTGCGCGATCACCTATTTCGTGATCGGCGTCGGCCTGGGGGTATTCATGGGAGCGAGCGGCAACCACTCGCTGTTTCCCGCGCACGCGCATATCAGCCTCGTCGGCTGGGCCTCGATGGGCCTCACCGGGGTGCTGTACCGGTCCTTTCCCGCGGCGGCGCAGTCCGCCCTCGCGACCTGGCACTTCTGGCTCTACCAGCTGGCCGCGCCGGTGATGCTGCTCGCGGTCTTCGCCATCTACTCGGGCTACGAGAAAGCCGAGTCGGTCGCCGGTGTTGCTTCGGTTGTGGTGCTGGTTTCGATCCTGCTCTTCTGGTGGGCGATCTTCTCGGCGCGCAAAAACCAGGCAGCTTAGGCATAACAGCGCCTGCAGAGACTCAATCGCTGAAGCAAGGGCGTTTGCCATCTAACAGCGCGGCCCAGCGCGGACGGGCCGCCAGCATCGTGCCAAAGGAATTGCTGTGCTGGCCCGCCGCTGACCTCCAACGTTAGGCATCATCCACAATCGAGGAAGATCGCATGCAGTACATGAAGCTCACTGAAGTTCAGCAACACGAACTGATGGAGGCGCTTGCGGGAATGAAAAGGTTCCTTCGCGAGGCGTTTGACTCGCTCACTCCGGAGGAGGCGCAAACGCCCGGCCCCGGTGGTTCCTTCTCGCCTGTCGAGCAAGTCTGGCACCTTGCCGACCTAGAACGCGAGGGATTTGGTGTTCGCATCCAGCGACTGCAAACGGAGTCAAATCCTCATCTTCCGGACTTCGACGGAACAAAGATCGCGAAAGAACGCGACTACCGCTCGCTCTCACTCACCGAGGGCTTACGTGCATTCGAGGTTGCACGTGAGGCGAACATCGACATCCTTCGGGCGCTGCCGCCCGAAGCTTGGGGTCGGAGCGGCACGCAAGAGGGTGTAGGTGGGGTGTCCCTTTGCGATATGCCTACGTTCTTGCATCAGCATGACGAAGCGCACATCACCGAAATCAAAGAATGGCAGCAGTTCGTGGGTCGCTCCGGTGACGCCTAACCAGGCAACGCACCGGACGCCAGTCCGCCGGGTGCCTAGATCCATCTGGACAGCGCTGAGTTCCGCCCC
>CAYQVE010000263.1:0-4190 GCA_964420785.1 uncultured Enterobacteriaceae bacterium
AGTGAATTCGTGCCCATAATAGTGCTCGCGTCGGCCGGTACCTAGCCGCCTCTATGCTTCCAGGGATTGGGTAGAGGTGACGTCAGCACGGATTGACCTACTTCCCCCATGAGCACAGATCCTATTCCGCTCACGCCCGACCAAAATGCCGCGCTCGTTCGAAAGAAAGCGACTTGCCCCTTCATTGGTACGGCGGTCGCAACCGGAAATCTTCCGGTTCGAAATGATCCCAACAGCCCGCTTGCGAGCATAGAGGACGTGGTGAGGTTGGGGAATTCCGGAGGCGGCGACCTCGGAGGAGTGCTTAAGGTCTTCGCGCAAGGGAACCATGCATTCATGCTCGGGCCCAGGGGCAAGCTCGATCAGCCGGTCCCCGCGGGACAGTTCAGCTTGGACTTTCCGGGTTCTCAAGGCTCTCACCCGGGGCACAGTGGCATTCTGCAGGGAGACCCTGGTGCGCTCGACTCGGGCAGATTCAGCGATTCCGATTTCGCACGGTTAGCCGGACGCGCCAAAAACGGTTACATCAAAAGGTCGGATATCGGCAAATTCATCGCAGAGAACCTGGTTAAGGACCCAGACTCGAAAGTGTTTGGGGCGCGCGTCGTCGAGTTGCTCGCCACGGATCTGGGTGGGTTCATTCGCCAAATCGGTCCGAGCTTACTCGAAAAAATCGAAAACAAGATCGAGGGAACAGACGCGTCAGCCGAAGAGCGCAAGCTCTTCGAGTTCCTAACGAAAACAGCAGGGGAAGACAATCTAGTTGGTTCTGCAGGAGAGTTCGGGCTGATGCTCGCGTTCCTCGCGAACAAGCCGGGGGGTCAGCAAGTCGATAGAGAACCAGCTGTTTCGGTCACCGATTTGACTGCGATGTTCAAAGACAAACGGTTTCCCAACGGGTGGCAAACCTGGCCAAAGACGAGCAAAGACTGGGTATCCAATACGACGGCTTTGGTTATCGCTGCGGGCGCGGAGTATATGAAGCAGAGGATGCACTCCTAATCACCCTGACAACGCGCTCTGGCTTTAGGCATCCGACCTATTGGGGTTTCAGTTCGAGCGTGTTCGATCCGTTAAGCCGCCACGGTCTTCGCGCGCCAATATTGAGGAATCGGAGCAGAATTCTTTATCAGAAGACCAGGAACTGATTTGCCGTAATAGCTGGTAGTCTCCTCGAGACTGATTGGCCTCCGAGCCGATCTATTCGAACACCTCGTCTCCCGTCGGCTCGTAGTGGGCCACGGCATTCATGGTATGCCGCAGTTTTGAGAGTTCCCAATACATACGACGCCGGGCACGGCTTTGGTTTCCCAGAGGGCGGTGTTCGGGGATGCAGTGCCAGGGGTTGTAGGAGAGGCGCTTGGCGAAGTCGAGCTGTGCCGGGGAGTCGAATTTCTGTCGGGGGATGCGCAGGGTCGCCACCGAAACGCGGGGAGAGAGCTTCTCGGGCCACAGCACTGCCGCGTTCTCGATCGGCATGAGGTGAGGATCGGTTTGCAGTTGCAAGCGAACGTCGAGTTCCACGTCGCCGGAATCCAGTGCGGCGACCATCGCGTTGCGCAAGTAATCGTCCGGCGGGCGGAATGGCAGGCGCGGTATTGGCGTGCACCGCGTTGTCTTCGGCCAGACGGAGTACTGCATCGCTTGGCCTTCGCCCAGCAAATATGGCACACAACTAAAGTACGGTGCTTCAAACGGGCTGCTTTGCGTCTTGATCCACAGCCCTTGCATGATGAAGTCCAGCAGATGCGGACAATGGAAGTTGAGGAAGTAGAAGATCGACGCGTTCTTCACGCTCTCGATCTGCAACTGGGCGTTGGCGCATACATCCGGCGTCACGAAGGTGGGCGTGGAAGGTACACACGCAACGCCGCGAAATTCCCAGGGGGGTGTCAGCTCTCTCGCTGATGTTCTGATCTCGGGCTCTAAAATTGGCTTCACTCACCCCTTGCTGCGCTCCGTTCGCGCCGTGCCAAAACAGGGGAGGGAAAGACCGGCTACCCGGACTGCTTGAGGAGCTCGGCCTGGGCGGCAGATTTCTGTAGCTCGCGCTGGAGCATCGCCAAGTGGCGCGCCATCAAGTCGACTTCGACGACGACGTTCGCTGCGCGGGCCGCGTTGATCTTCTTGAGCACGACGATCTCGTTATCCTGGAAGCCCGAGCCGATCAGCTTGGTCAGCTGCTCCAGCTTCCGCTCGAACGCGCTCAGCGCGGCGGCTTCCTCGCGGGTCGGGACAGGTAGATCGAACAGCGCGGACTGCGATTCCGCCGCGAGCAGACCGTCGGCCGTGGCGCGCAGCTTGGCGTAGGTGTCGCACCGGCCGGCCGATAAAATCGAAAACAGGCTGCGCTGGCCAGCGGGCCCAAGCCGCGACAGCTCGAAGGCCTGGGACGGTGTCAAATGCCCTGCTCGCAGAGCGCGAGGTACTCGGGGAGCAAGCGAAGCAGCTGCGTGCGATCAGTGATGCGGTGCGGCTGTTTCAGGCCGAGCCGCTGCGCGAGTTCATCCACGGTCATGCCCTGGTCGAGCATGCGCTGGAACGCGCGGCCCTCTTCGAGGGGCGTGATGTCGGCGCGTTGGAGGTTCTCGACGATCGCCAGAACGTCCCGGGTCGTCGCGTTCACCGCCTCGACCTCGGCGCGGATTTCGGACGGGCCCGCCAGCTGGTGAGCGCGCCAGCGGCGCTCGCCGGCGACGATCATGTAGCGGGCCTTGCCGCGCGGCTCGATCGGCGTGACGCGGATGGACTGCGCGAGGCCGTTCTGCTTGATGGATTCGGCCAGCTCGCGGAGCGCCGCTTCGTCGAAGCGTTTGCGCGGCTGCTCGGGGTTGGGGATGATGGAGTCAACTGGAAGTAGGCGCTCATAGCAGCTTGCCCTGTTTGGAGCCGACTTCCGGCACCTGGATTTTGAGGTTGCGCTCGAACCACTCGGCGACCATGCGGCGGTGGCACCAGTTCGCGGGTGACAGGGGAGGCCTCTCCCAACAGAGCAGCACCGGCTCGGCGGGCTCGGCCAGGCGGCAGAGCCTGTCGTACATCTGCTGCGGGTCGAGTTTGGCCAGCTGCTTCTCGAATAGCATCAAGTAGCGCGCGTATGAGATCGTGTTCCAGTTGGCGAAATTCGGTGCGAGTTCACGGCACACTTTGAAGTCGGCGAATCCGGGCGGGGCCCGTCTCGCGATCGAGATCTTGCCCGGGCCCGGGTAGGAAAAGAATGAGGCGGTTTTCATGCCGCGCCGTCCTCAGGCTCAGCAAGCTCATTCGGACTCGGGCTTCCGGCGAACGGCATTCCGTCCCTCACAGTAGCCCCCTTTCCGCGAAACTCAGCGATCGGGTTCCGGCGATGACGAAATGATCGAGGACCTGAATATCGACGAGCGCCAAAGCCTGTTTCAAGCTCCGGGTAAGAATCTCGTCCGCATGGCTGGGTTCGGCTACCCCGGAGGGGTGGTTGTGCGCAAAGATGACCGCGGCGGCGTTGTGCCTGAGAGCGGCCTTGACGACTTCCCGTGGGTAGACCGAGGTCTGGGTCAGCGTACCGGCGAAGAGATCCTCGACGGCAGCCACGTGATGCTGCGCATCCAGGAACAACGCGGTAAAGATTTCTCGCTCCAAGCCATGCAGGCGCAAGCGCAGGAAATCTCGTACCGCGGCAGGACTAGACAGAGCGTTGTCGGTACGAGCGCGTTTCTCGAGAATCTGCAGCGCTGCTGCGATGACGTCGTCGTCGGGATTGAGTGGAGCGCTTCTGTTG
The DNA here is from genome assembly GCA_964420785.1 of uncultured Enterobacteriaceae bacterium. Classification (GTDB taxonomy): domain Bacteria; phylum Pseudomonadota; class Gammaproteobacteria; order Burkholderiales; family SG8-39; genus VBDM01. The sequence goes on from CAYQVE010000263.1 coordinate 3,758, forward strand.
CTGAGGGGCCTGAAGCCCGCTAAAGTCCTTGTAGCCATTAGGTCGGTTGACTGGTTAGAAGGTCACGGGAGTTAGAGCTCTCGTGGCCTTCGCTTTGATACATCCTAAGTATACATAACTATCTGATTTTCAACAATAAAAGAGTTTAGGTGGTTAAAGAAAAGATCGCACAAGCGCGACTTGTTTAGGGCAGAGCGCATGGTGGTTCGCAAGATCACAAAATCCAACGACACGACAGGGCAAGTTGATTCAAGGACAGCGCGGACAACGCCTCTATCGCGAGCAGCTCGCGCAGCGAGAGATCGCTACGCCCCGAGCGCCTTCGGTCCCGACTTGCTGCTGCTACCGTAGCCCGCCGGCGGCGGATTCGCCTTCGCCAGCTTGTCGAACACCGCCTTCCCGGCGTCCCCGGCGAGTTCCATCTTAACCGGAT
>CAYQVE010000264.1:0-4180 GCA_964420785.1 uncultured Enterobacteriaceae bacterium
ATGCTCGGCAAGGAGGTCCGGCGGCTCTACCGGAGCGCGTCGCGATTCCACGACGCGCTCGGCGATGTCCACGACGCGGATTCGATGGCGGTGCTGCTCGAGACCTCGATGGCCACCGCGTTCCAGGTCGAGCGACGCGCGTGGGAGGGCCTCTCCGTGAAGGTGATCCGCGGGCGCCGCGTCGCGTTGCGCAAGGCGCTCTCGCTCGCTGACAAGCTCGAGCCTCTCTGGGACGAGGCGCAGCGCGCGGTCGAGGGGCCGTCGCCTTGAACCGCTCGACGCACGGAGGGGCTGTCGTCTTCAAGCTGACGGGCGAAGGACCCCGCTACCTTCTCGTCGAAGCGAGCGGAACGCGCGACCGGTGGGTCTTTCCGAAGGGACACGTCGAGGATGGAGAAACCGCTGCCGACACCGCGCTTCGCGAGGTCACCGAGGAGGCGGGTGTGCGCGCGCGGCCGATCCGGCGCCTGCCGCGCGTCGAACAGAAGCAGGGAGGGGAATGGATCTCCATCGCGTACTTTCTCATGGCCTACGCCGGCCGCGCCACGCCGCTCGAAAAGAGGAGGACCCGCTGGCTCGGCTTCGACGAAGCGATCGACGCGCTCGACCTCGAAAGGAGCCGGCGCGTGCTGCGCTCGGCGGACCGCCTGATCGCGCTCGGCATCGGGGAGGAGCGGCCGCGACATCGCATCCGCCGCGCCGCCGCGCGTTTAGCCGAGTGGCTCGTGCTGGGAGCGCTCGCGCTCGTCCGTCCTAGCCGCAGTCGGCGGAACACGAGCATGAGGCGCCCTGTGTCAATTCGTAGGGAGCGAACCCGCAAAAACTAAACCGCGTCATGACGACAATTTCGCGGCGATCGCGCCGATCCTGAGCAGCCCGCTCACGGTGATCGCCCGGACCACGCTGCCCGCTAACTCGATCGCGGACCTCGTTGCACTTGCGAAGGCGAAACCCGGCGCGCTCAACTACGGCGCAGCGGGCGTCGGCACGCACGTGCACCTCACGGCGGAGCTTTTCAAGAAGCTCGCCGGCTTCGACGCCGTGCCGTTCCAGGGCGGCGCGCCCGCCCTGGCGGCGCTGCTCGCCGGCAACATCGACTACAAGTTCGACGTCGTCAATACCACTCTGCCGCAGGCTCGAGGCGGGAAGGTGAGAGTGCTGGCGGTGACGAGCGCGAAGCGCGTCGCTCTCATGCCCGAAGTTCCGACGCTCGCCGAATCCGGCTTTCCCGGTTTCGAGGTGAGCGGCTGGACCGGCGTCATGGCGACCGGCGGCACGCCTGCGGCCGTCGTCGCGCGCCTGGAAGCCGAGCTGCGCAGGATCCTCTCCGACCGCGAGCTGATCGCCGCGTTCGAGAAGCCCGGCATGAGCGTGAGCTTCGCCGGCGCGCGAATTCGGCGAATTTCTCGGCGCGGAAATCCGGCGCTGGGCGCTGGCGGTCAAACATTCCGGCGCGCAGGCAGATTGAGCGACGGCGCGTATTGCGTCGGGCCGCTCAGTAGAGGCGAGTCTCGTAACTTTGCTCGATGGACGCCTGTATCTCTTCTACCGTCTCGGTCAGCTCAGCTTGGTCGATCAGGCACCGAGCGTGAGATGCAAGGCCCGCCAAGTCCGGCCAGAAGTCCCTGTCCCAGAGATGCGAGCGGATCACGCACTTCGCGCAATGAACGAAGGCCTGCTCGACCGACACCACGAGAGCGAGCTGCGGGAGCTTTCCTCCAACCGCCATGCGTTCGCGCAGCGCGAGATCGCGGACGATCATCGCCCGGCCGCTCACCCTCAATGTCTCCCGCTTGCCCGGAATGAGAAACAGGAGCCCGACGCGGGGGTTCTGCAGCACGTTGCTGAAGGTGTCGGCGCGCCGATTGCCCGGTCGGTCGGGAATCACCAGCGTCGAGTCGTCGAGCACCTGGACGAATCCCGCGGGGTCGCCTTTGGGGGAAACGTCCATCCTGCCCTCCGCGTCGCAGGACGAAACGAGGACAAACGGCGATCGGGAAATGAACGCACGGCAGTGGGCATCCAGGCTGGCGATCTCTTTGTCGATTGCGCGAGGCAGGGGACTTCCCAGGACGTCCCGGAGTTGCTCTTGGGACGTCACCACCTCTTCAAAGCGGGCAACCATGGGCACGCCTTGCCTGGCGCTCTATTCGACCTTGAGCTTGGCCTGTCTTATTATCGTGCCGTAGCGATGCATCTCGGCGCGGATGAAGCCGTCGAATTGCTCCGGAGTCATCGGGGCGGGAGAAACGCTCCGCCTGACGAACCCGGCAGTCGCTTCCGGAGTTTGCAACGCGCGCAGCATTTCCGCGCTCAGCCTTGCGATCACCGGTTTCGGCGTTGCCGCCGGTACCGCCGCGCCGATCCAGTTGATCCACTCGAAACCTGGATAGCCGGATTCGGCGACCGTTGGCACCTCCTTGAACGTGTTGGAGCGCTCGCGTGAACTCACCGCGAGTGCGCGGAGCCTGCCTGATGCGATATGAGGGGTCGCGTCGGACAGCGGCGCTACCAAAACGGGGGCATGTCCGCCGACCACCGAGATCGTGGCCTGCACTCCGCCTTGGTACGGCACGAAATTCATGTCGATTCCGGCGAGGGACTTGAAGGTCTCACCGAGTAACTGGCCGGTCGCAAAACCCGCATAGTTGAGCTCGCCCGGCCTGGCTTTCGCGAGCACCACCAGCTCCTTCAGCGATTTCGCGGGCACGGACGGATGCACTGCAAAGACAAACGGAAAAGACGCGATTCGAGCGACAGGCGCGAAATCCTTCAATGTGTCGTAGGGCATTTGCTGGACCAGCGCGTTCATCGCAAAAGGTGTCCCGATCATGAGGATCGTGTGTCCGTCGGCCGGCGCGCGCGCGACGATTTCGGAGCCAATGATAGTGTTGCCGCCAGGGCGGATATCGACGATCACGTTGTGCCCGAGGCTCGCCCTCATCGACTGCGCCAGCGTGCGCGCGACGATGTCGACGGTTCCGCCCGCCGGGTTGGGAACCACCAGTCGGATCGGCTTGTCGGCAAATTCTTGTGCCGCCGCGGCACCGGCGGTCACGATGGCGGCGAGTAGCACGGCTCTGGCTTTTCTCATCGGGTCTCCGTTGTTCAGCAAGTCGGCGCCACTGTGATCCGAACCCGCTCGAGATACAATCCCGCGCGCCGGCACAGCACCTGTGACCGGGAGTCATAAATGACCCGAATCGGCGACCGCGGTGAGATAGAGGCTTTTGTGCGTTCGGTCGAGCTGGGCGGCTTCTCGGCGGCGGCGCGCGAACTGCGGCTTACGCCGTCGGCAGTGTCGAAGCTCGTCAGCCGGCTGGAGAGTACCCTTGGAGCGCGGCTTCTCAACCGCACCACGCGCAAGCTCACGCCCACCGCAGAGGGCGCGCAGTTCCTGGTGCGCTGCCGCAGAATCCTCGCCGAAATGGAGAACGCAGAGAACGAGGTCGGCCGCGCGCGCGAGCGGCCCCGCGGCAAGTTGCGGCTGCACGTCGGAGTGGGATTCGGTACGCGTCAGCTGGTGCCGGCGCTGCCGCGCTTTCTCGAGCGCTATCCCGAGGTCCAGGTCGACCTGATCGTCGAAGACCGGACGGCGGACTTGGTGAGGGAGGGCGTCGACATATCGGTGCGCCCGGGGCCGCCGCGCGATACGACGCTCGTCGTGCGCAAGGTCTGCGAGTTCGAGCGCGTCGTCTGCGCTTCGCCTGAATACCTGGGTCGCCACGGCGTGCCGGGCACGCCGGACGATCTGGCAGAGCACAATTGCATCACCCTCACGGGGTTACCGCCCGCGCTCGCGCCATGGCCATTCGAGACGCCGTCGGGCCGCCGCATGATAGAGGTCGCGGGTAGCGTCACCGCCAACAATACCGAATGCCTCTTGCAGCTCGCCCTCATGGGAGTCGGCATCGTTCGCATGAACGAATTCATCGTTGGCGAAGAGTTCCGCGAAGGCAGGCTCGTCCCTGTCCTCGCCGATTACCACTGCGCCGAGCTGCTCGCGATGAATGCGTCCTACTCGCAAGACCGGCATCGCCTGCCGCGGGTGAAGGCCATGCTCAACTTTCTCGTCGAAAGCTTCGCGCACGCGCCTTGGCGCATCGCGAGCCCAAAAGCGAAGCGGCGCTAGAGCCGGCGCAGCTAGCTAACTATCGTGCCGATTCGCTTTGCCACATGC
>CAYQVE010000265.1:0-4152 GCA_964420785.1 uncultured Enterobacteriaceae bacterium
GGCCCTGGAAGGCGAAGCGTCCCGCGAACGTCTACCGGCCGGGGGGCTGCCTCGAATGCCGCAACACCGGCTACAGCGGCCGCATCGGCCTCTACGAGATCCTGCTGCTCTCCCCGGAGGTGAGGCGGCTGGTCAATTCGGAGGCGGACGTCGCGAAGATCAGGGACCAGGCGTACAAGGAAGGCATGAAGCCGCTGCGCATCAGCGGCGCGATGAAAGTCGCGATGGGACTGACGACGCTGGAAGAGGTTCTCAAGGTCGCGCCGCCGCCCGGAAAGGCCTGAAGCCCGAGGGACGCGAAATGGCAGCCAGCCTCCGATTCGCGCCGCTCCTGCTGTTTTCGGCGCCGCTCACCTTTCTCGGAATCGTCCTCGGAGGGTACTGGGTCTGGAGCGCCCCGATCGCGATCATGGCGGTATTGCTCCTGGGTGATCTTCTCTGGCGGAACGATCTCTCCGTTCCCGATTCGCCGCGGACGTGGCCGTTCGATCTGTTTCTCTTCGGCCAGGTGCCCTTATCCTGCGCCGCGCTCTTCCTGCTCGCGTGGAGCGCCGCACCCGGAGATCTGGGCGGCTTGGGCGCATTCCTGCAGAGATGGACGGACTGGCCGCTGCTCCAGCGGCATTCCGAGCTCTCGGCTTTGAACAAGCTGGGCGCGGCGTGGTCCACGGGGTTCCTGTTGAGCACCAATACGGTAGTAGCCCACGAGTTCGTTCACCGCCCGCGCAGCCTTCCGTCGATGATCGCCGGACGCTGGCTGCTGGCGATGGTGGGCGACGCCCAGTTCTCGATTTCGCATGTCCAGGTCCATCATCGCTGGGTCGGCACGGCGCGGGATGCGGCGACGGCGCGCCGCGGCGAAGTCCTTTACTCCTTCGTCATCCGCTCGGTGCTCGGGCAGTTGCGCAGCTCCTGCGAGATCGAGGGGAGCCGCTTGAGGCAATCGGGGCTGGCGTTCTGGTCGGCCGGCAACCGGTTTCTCACCGGCCTGGCGATGACCCTGGCGGTCGTTGTGCTCTTTTTTCTGGCGGCGGGCTGGACAGGCGTCGGTCTCTTTCTCGTGTGCGCCGCGTACTCGAAGTTCCTCTTCGAAGCGGTCAATTACATTCAACACTACGGGCTGGTGCGCTCAGAGGGTGCGCCGATCGAGTCACGCCACTCCTGGGATTGCGTCAACCTGTTCAGCAGCTGCTTCCTCTTCAATTTGCCGAGGCACGCCTATCATCATCTGCGCGCGGGCGATCCGTTCTGGGACCTCAGGCCCGATTCCGGCGCCTTGGCGCTCAAGTCCGGCTACATGGCTGCGATCCTGCTCGCGATGGTGCCGCCGGTCTGGATCCGGGTGATGGCGCGGGCGCTGCGTCGCTGGGACGAGAAGCTGGCGACCCGGGAGGAGCTGGCCCTGGTTCGCGCGCAGGGCGTTACGCGCTGAAACGGTTATTTCTCGCTGGTGCACGCCCACACTTTGATCGCGCAATCGCCGCCGCACTTCTTGAGCGCCTTCATCTCGGCGATCTGCCGGGACGCGCCAGTGTCGGAAGACGTGCGGGTCGGCTTGGCCGCGACCGCCGCGCACGCGTCCCGAAAGGTGCGGATCAGTTCGCAGTTCGAGCCGCACTGGCGGAAGGCTTCCGTCTCGGCTTCGCGCTTAGTCTTCCGGTCGACGGCGTATCCGTAGGAGCCCGACTTGGAGCTGTAAGCGATAGAGCCCCAAAGCTGCCGCTTGCCCTGGCGCGCGGCGGAGGCGTCAATCGAGAAGAAGGCGAGGGTGACGAGCAGTCCGACGACGGCGATCCGTTGCATGGGTCGACCTATTTGACCAGGGCGCGCATCGCGCGCTCCAGTCCCTGGATGGTGGTGGCGTACATGCGCCCTCCCATGATCTCCCTGATTATGCCGATCGACTGGCGGTAGGGCCAGATCTCCTCCGGTTCGGGATTGAGCCAGACCGCCCTGGGGTAGAGCTCGAGCATGCGCTTCAGCCACAACGCGCCCGCTTCGTCGTTGGAGTATTCGATCGAGCCCCCCGGCTGGAGGATCTCGTAGGGGCTCATGGTCGCGTCCCCGACGAAGACGAGCTTATAGTCATGCCCGTACTTGTGCATGATATCGAAGGTCCGGGTGCGCTCGGAGTGCCTGCGGCGGTTGTCCTTCCACACGTAGTCGTAGAGGCAATTGTGGAAGTAGAAATATTCCAGATGCTTGAACTCGGTCTTCGCCGCCGAGAAGAGCTCCTCGCACAGCTTCACGTGGTCGTCCATCGAGCCGCCGATGTCGAGGAACATCAGCACCTTGACGGCGTTGTGGCGCTCCGGGCGCATGCTGAGGTCGAGAACCCCGGCGTTGCGCGCGGTCTTGTCGATGGTGGTGTCGAGGTCGAGCTCCTCCGGCGCGCCTTCGCGCGCGAACTTGCGCAGCCTTCGGAGCGCCACCTTGATGTTGCGCGTGCCCAGCTCCACCGAGTCGTCGAGGTTGCGGTACTCGCGCGCATCCCACACCTTCACCGCGCTGCGGTTGCGCGACTGGTCCTGGCCGATGCGCACGCCCTCCGGGTTGTAGCCATAGGCGCCGAAAGGGGAGGTGCCCGCGGTGCCGATCCATTTGTTCCCGCCCTGATGCCGGCCTTTTTGCTCTTCCAACCGTTTTTTCAGCGCCTCCATGAGCTTTTCCCAGCCGCCCATCGCTTCGATCATCGCTTTCTCTTCGGGCGAAAGCTTCAGCTCGGCCTGCTTGAGCAGCCATTCGAGCGGCACGTCGAACTCGACCCCGGCGACCGACTCGATCCCCTTGAAGTATTCGCCGAAGGCGCGGTCGAACTTGTCGAAATTCTGCTCGTCCTTCACGAGCGTCGTGCGCGACAGATAGTAGAACTCGTCGATCGAGGGCGAGATCACGTCCTTCTGCATCGCTTCCAGGAGCGTCAGCCACTCCTTGATCGAGACCGGGATCTTGCGGTCCTTGAGCTTGAGGAAAAAGCCGGACAGCACCGGCGATTCTCAGCCCGAGGGTTCGCTGCGGAGGTAGCGCGGCGGTTCCATGGGGCGCCTTTCGAGCACAAGCACGCTGTCGTAGAAATGAAGCGAATGAGTGCTCGTCGTAAGCTTATCTATCGCCAGGGCCTCCGGGTCGCGCGAGTGCCAAGCGTACAGCCGGTCCACCAGCGCCTTGCCGTATTCGAGGAAAGTGCCTTCGCGTCGATAGCCGCCGCCGTACTCCGGCCAGAGCGAGGTGTGTATGTCCTCGCACAGGTAGATGCCGTTCGGCTGAATGTGAGGGTAGAGCTCCTCGAAGGCGGTGATCTGCTGCGTCATGGTATGCCCGCCGTCGTCGATGAGGATATCGATATGCGGCACGTGCTCGCGCACGCCGGCGAGGAAATTCCGGTCGGCTTGGTCGCCGATAAGGATTTCGGTCACCTCGTCCTGAAATTCCAGGGTTTGCGGATCGACGTCGATGCCGATAACGAGCGTCCCGGGGCCAAAATACTCGTGCCACATCGGCAGCGATCCTCCGTCCCCTACGCCGATTTCGACCACCACCGGCGAGCGCCGGCGGAAGCCGGCGAAATGCCTATGATAGATCTCGAAGTAATGAACCCACTTTTCAATCGTGCGGCCGGGATTGCGGTAAAAGTATTCCTCGAACGGGTTGTCTTTTTCCGTGGACGCGGTTTCGCCCGCGAACGCCGCTTTTTCGTGCGCGGGCCGGCGGAACAGGTCGACGAGAAGTTTGCTTAGCATGCGAATCGAGGCGGCTCGGTGGCGGGCGTCCTTCAGCGGCTCTGCCGCGACATGAAGATGAGGCGTTCGAACAGGTGGACGTCCTGTTCGTTTTTCAGCAGTGCCCCATGGAGGGGCGGGATGATGGTCTTGCGGTCCTTGGCCCTCAGGGCGTCGGGCGGGATGTCCTCCGCGAGCAGGAGCTTCAGCCAGTCGAGCAGCTCGGAGGTCGAGGGCTTTTTCTTCAGGCCCGGCACCTCGCGCACCTCGAAGAACACCTCGAGCGCCTCGCGAAGGAGCGATTTCTTGAGCCCCGGAAAGTGCACGTCGACGATCTTCTCCATCGTTTCCTTGTCGGGGAAGCGGATGTAGTGGAAAAAGCAGCGGCGCAGGAACGCGTCGGGCAGCTCCTTCTCGTTGTTCGAGGTGATGA
>CAYQVE010000266.1:0-4135 GCA_964420785.1 uncultured Enterobacteriaceae bacterium
TTGGTGAAGATCGTGTAGGCGCGCGCGAGTTGCAGCAGCGACACCGAAAGTCCGTGGCCGTACGCCATCGTCGCCTGCTCGATCGGGCGCCACGTGCTCCACGGGCGGACCGTGCCGCGCGCCTCGCCGGGAAAGCCGGTGCGCGGCGCGAGCCCGAAGCCGAGCTCGCGATAGAACGTGCCCATGCGCTCGGGCGGCATCGCGAGCATGATCTTCGCCGCGCCGACGTTGGAGGATTTCTGGATCACCTGCGCGACCGAGAGAAGGCCGTGCGGGCTCGAGTCGCTGATGGTCCAGCCGCCGATGGTCATGCTGCCCGGCGCGGTCTGGATCTGCGTCTCGGGCGTGACGATGCCGGCCTCGAGCGCGGCGGCGACGGTGAACGGCTTCATCGTCGAGCCCGGCTCGAAGAGATCGGTGACGGCGCGATTGCGCAGGTGCCGGAAGGTGATCGCCGAGCGGTTGTTCGGGTTGTAGTCGGGCTGGTTCACGAGCGCGAGCACTTCGCCCGTCTTCGCGTCGAGCACGACGAGCGAGCCCGCCTTCGCGCGCTGCGCCTGCACCGCGGCCTTGAGGCTGCGGTGCGCGAGGAATTGCAGCCGCTGGTCGATCGCGAGCGTGACCTCGTCGCCGTCGCGCGGCGCCTTCACGCTCTCCACGTCCTCGACGATGCGGCCCTTGCGGTCGCGGATCACCTTGCGGCTGCCCGGGATACCCGCAAGCCGGTCGTCGGCGGCGAGCTCGATGCCCTCCTGGCCGTTGTCCTCGATGCCGGTGAATCCGACGACGTGCGCCATCACTTCGCCCGCGGGGTAATAGCGGCGGAACTCGCGCTGCTCGAACACGCCCGGGATCCGCAACGCCATCACTCTCGCCGCCTGCTCGGGCGGAATCTGGCGCCTGAGATAGACGAACTGGCGATCCTTGTTGGCAATTTTCTGGCGCAGCTCGCGCGGGTCCATCTCCAGGGCCTGCGCCAGCGTCGCCGCCTCGCGCTCGCCGAGCTCGAGGTCCTCGGGGCTGGCCCAGATCGACTCCACCGGCGTGGAGATCGCGAGCGGCTGGCCGTTGCGGTCCTTCACCGGTCCCCGCGAGGCCGGCATGTCGAGCACGCGCGTGTAGCGCGCCTCGCCCTTCGCCTGCAGGAAGTCGGTGTGCATGCCCTGAAGGTAGAAAGCGCGCCCGGCGACGACGGTGAAGCCCGCGGCGACCAGCACGAATACGAAGCGCGAGCGCCAGCCCTCGAGCTTCAGGCGCAGCTGCGGCGCGCGCTCGTGGAATTTCATCGGGCCGCCCCCGGAACGGTGACGACGACGGTGGTCGAGGCGTCGGGCAGGCGCATGCCGAGGCTCTTCGAGGCGACCGCCTCGACGCGCTTGTTGGTCGCCCACGTGCCCTGCTCGAGCTGCAGCTGCGTGAATTCCTCCTCGAGGCGCTTGGCCGCGGCCTGCTCGCTCTCGAGGTCGATGAAGAGCTTGCGCGCCTGGTGCTGGGAAGTGACGACCGCGAGCGCGCAGGCGACGACGAGCAGGAGGAGCAGCGCGTTGAGCCGGATCACGACGTCTTCTCCGCGACCCGCAGCACCGCGCTTCGCGCGCGCGGATTGCGCTTCACCTCGGCCGCCGAAGGCTTCACCGCCCTGCCGATCGCACGCAGCGCCGGGCGCGGCAGGTCGCGCTCGCGCACGGGAATGCCTCTGGGCAACGCGTCGCGCGTCGACTTCTCGCGGATGAAGTTCTTGACGATGCGGTCCTCGAGCGAATGGAAGCTCAAGACCGCGAGCCGTCCTCCGCGGGCGAGGAGGCCGGCCGCCCGGGGGAGCGTCACCTCGAGCTCTTCAAGCTCCCGATTGAGGAAAATCCGAAGAGCCTGGAAAGTGCGCGTCGCCGGATGCTGCCCCGGCTCGCGCGTGCGGACCGCGGCAGCCACGACCGCGGCAAGCTGGCGCGTGGTCCGCAGTGGCTCTCGCCCCCGAGCCGCAACAATCGCTGCTGCAACTGCCTGAGCAAACCGTTCTTCGCCATACGTGCGGATCACCTGTGCCAGTTCGGATCGGTCGGCGCGCGCGAGGTATTCCGCGGCGGTCTCGCCCCGCGTCGTGTCCATGCGCATGTCGAGCGGGCCCTCGCGCGCGAAGCTGAAGCCGCGCGCGGGATCGTCGAGCTGCGGCGAGGAGACGCCGAGGTCGAGCAGGATCCCGGCCACCTCGCGGACACCGCGCGCGGCGAGCGCCTCACGCATCGTCGAGAACCTCGCGTGGATCAGCTCAAGACGCGGATCTTCGAGCGCGCGATGCGCAATCGCCGCGGGGTCCTGATCAAGAGCGAAAAGTCTTCCGCGAACACCGAGGCGGGCGAGGATGGCCTTGCTGTGCCCGCCGCGACCAAAGGTGCCATCGACATAGGTTTCGCCTTCACGGACGTTGAGGGCGTCAACTGCTTCTTCGACAAGGACCGGGACATGGATCACCTCGCTCATGGGGACAGGGAGTCGTTGCCTCTGCCGCGCTCCCTGTCTCGCTCACAGGGAGAAGTTCTCCATGCCGGGTGGCAGGCTCGCGCCGCCTCCGGACTTCAGGGATTCGAGCTCGCGAATCCACGTCTCGCGATCCCAGATCTCGTAGTGACTGCCCTGGCCGACGAGCATCACCGCGCGCTCGATGCGGGCGAATTCGCGCAGCTCCGGCGCAAGCAGAAGACGTCCCGCCGAATCGAGCTCCACGTCCTGCGCAAAGCCCACGAGCAGTCGCTTCCAGACGCTGAAGCGCCGGTCGAGGCTCGGAAACGCCATCACTTGCGCGCGGATCGGCTCCCACGCGGGGGTGGGATAAAGCAGCAGGCAGCCGTCGGGGTGGGCGGTGAGCACCAGCTTCACCGTGCCCCCCTGCGTCAGGGGGTCGCGGACGCGCGTCGGGACCGACATTCGTCCCTTTGCGTCCAGATTGACCTGAGCCGCCCCTTGGAACACCGATGCTCCCACTTTTTCCCACGTCCGCACACTGTAGTGAGATGCCAGAGGGACGTCAAGCGGTCGGCAGACAAATTTTTCTTCTGCGACAAGGGGTTAGGAGCGCTTTCGCAACCGAAAAATTAGGAGTTGGAAAGAACGCATTATCAATGACTTACGAAACACACTGAAAGTAGTGCGCGAAGTGCAGGCGAAGAAAAAGGGCCTTGCGGGCCCTCTTTTTTCGCGCTGCCTCTCGCGACCGATCAGCCGCTTTTCCCCCGCGGGCAATCGCGGCCGCTCACGAGGCGCTGGCTCCGGAGGCGGTGCCATTGCCGCAGGCGCAATTCATCGCCGAAGTCGCGCTGATGCCGGATGCGCCAGCCCGCCGCGAGCATCGTCCTCCGCACCAGGGGGCGGGATTCACGCAGGCAGACCATTCAGCTTCTGTCCTTGCGCGAAGCGCCCGCCCCCGGACGGTTTCTTCCCGCCGTGATGAAAGCGATGCGACCCCAACCCATGCCGCCCGCGCGCATCCACAGCACTTCCTTCAGCGCGGTGTCGAAACGCTCGGCCGGCGGAATGTCGGCGTTCGCGCGCGCGATCGATTCCTGCGCGAGAACGAGCGAAATGCGCACGTCCATCCAGCCCATCGGGCCCGTCGGCGCGAGGTCGCCGTTGCGCAGCGCCTCGACCAGCGCGATCGCGTTCTCGCGTGCGCCGGCGAGGGGCGCGAATTCGGTCGCGAGCCGCTCGGCGAGTCCCGCCGCCGGCATTTTCGTCGTGGTCCGGTCCCGCGCCATCGCGGTGACCAGGGACCCAGCGCGCATCCGCATCATCCGAGTCATGCCTTTCTCCGCCCTGTGTTTCTCTTGTAACGAAAGGATGGACCGGGGGGTGGCGCGACGCTGTGAGCCGCATCACAAACGAGCAAATATCGGGGGTTTGTCACCGCCGGGCGACGGACGGTTACAGAACTGCCACGGATGGGCAGCGAAAACTGTGAGCTGCGATACAGATGTGAAGCAGGCCGGTAAGCGGGATTCTGTTACGGCCCTCGCGGGCTATGACGGTCATTCCTCTGGGACGCGCGTTGCCGCGCGCCTCGAGCCACCTACCCGCAGACTCGGTGGGCCACGTCGTCGTCTGCCTACTTGGTGTTGCTCCGCGTAGAGATTGGCCGTTTCAC
>CAYQVE010000267.1:0-4130 GCA_964420785.1 uncultured Enterobacteriaceae bacterium
GGGAGTCGGCGGGAGGCGGGAGGCCCCGCGGGCGGCCCACCGCTACGACTTCGCGCTTGATGTCGAGCAGAAAGGCGCGGGTGCGCGGATTCTTCCGGATCGGTCCTATGGTCGCGCGCATCGAAGCGGTGGTCGCCGACAGTCCTACCAGAAACACGTATTTCTCCCAGATCGCGCGGCGCACGTCGCCTGAGAGCTCCGAGCTCACGCCGGACTTGAGCAGCGCTTCATGGAGAGAACGCGCGCGCTCCGAGGGCCTGCCGTCGTATTCGCCGAGCACCACGCGCTGCATCGCTCCCGTCTGGAGGATCACGCCTGGGCGCAAGAGGGTCGTGCCGACGTAGCACACGCCGCCCATCACGGGCGCATCGCCGAGCTCTCGGCGGAGGATGTCGTCCTTGATCACGCCGTTCTGCAGCGAGAGCACTCCGGTGCCGGGCTTGAGGAGCGGCGTGATCTGCCGGATCGCGGCCTCGGTGTCCCACAGCTTCACCGACAGGATGACCAGATCGACCGGTCCGAGCGACGCGGGATCGTCGGTGGCGCGAACCTTGGGAATGCGGATGTCACCGTGCGCTTCGCTTTCGATGGCGAGGCCGCGCTCGCGCATCGCGGCGAGATGCGCGCCGCGCGCGATGAAGCACACGTCGTAGCCGGCGTGCGCGAGCCTCCCGCCGAAGAAGCCGCCCACTCCGCCCGAGCCCATCATTGCGATCTTCATCGCCCGAATGGTAACCTGCCTCGTCCGGGGCAAAGGGGAATCATGAAAGCCTTCGTTTTTCGCATCGCCGCGCTCGTAGCGCTGGCGCTTTGCGCGGCCGGGCCGCGGGTCGCGTTCGCACAATCCTGGCCGGCCAAGCCGGTGAAATTCGTCGTTCCGTATCCGCCGGGCGGCTCGACCGATCCCATGGCGCGCATGATCGGCGCAAAGCTCTCCGATTCCCTGGGCCAGCCGTTCGTCGTCGAGAACCGTTCCGGCGCGTCCGGAACGATCGGTACCGCTTTCGTCGCCAAGTCGCCGGCCGACGGCTACACGTTCATCTTCGTGTTCGATTATCACGCGGTGAATCCTTTCCTGATCCCGAACCTGCCGTTCGATACCGTGAGGGATCTTGCGCCGGTGATGCTGATCGGCACCGCGCCGATGGCGATCGCGACAAGCGTTACGAAGCCTTACAAGAGCTTCACCGATGTGGTGGCCGCGGCCAAAGCGAAGCCCGGCACGGTGAGCATAGGCTCGGTGGGCAACGGCAGCCTCGGGCACCTGACCATGGTCCTGGTGCAGAAGGCCTCCGGAATCAGGCTCATTCACATACCCTACAAAGGCGGCGGACCGATGACGGCGGACGCGGTCGGCGGCCAGATCGATCTCGCCATCGGCTCGGTGGCGGTGATCACCCCGCACGTGAACGGCGGAAAGCTTCGCGCCGTCGCGGTCACCGGCGACACGCGCTCGCGCGCGTTGCCCGGCGTGCCCGCGCTCGCCGAGCAGGGCCTGCCGGGATTTTCGGCGCTTGCGTGGTGGGCGGTCTTCGCTCCCGCCGGCGTGCCCAAGCCGATCATGGACAAGTTTCACGCCGAGCTCGTCAAGGCGTTCAACCTGCCCGACGTGCGCAAGCTGCTCACCGAAACGCTCGGGATAGACCTCGTCGTCGGCTCCCCAGAGGGACTGGTGCAATGGCTGGATGCCCAGATGCAGCGCTGGGGCAAGGTCGTTCGCGAGAACGACATTCGAGCCGACTGAGATGCAGCGGTTTTTCTTGGCCGTGGCCCTTGCGGGGGCGTTTTCGGCGCCTGCGGTTGCCCAGGATTACCCCGGCAAGCCGGTGAGGCTTCTGATCGGCTTCCCCCCAGGCGGCAACGTCGATGTCGTAGGCCGGATCCTCGCGCAGAAGATGAGTGAAGGTTTCGGCCAGCAGGTTCTCCCGGAGAACCGGACCGGGGCGGGCTCGATCATCGCCAACGAGCACGTCGCGAAATCCGCCGCGGACGGCTACACGCTGCTGGTCGTGAGCGGCGCCTTCGTGACGCAGGCGGCGACCATGAAGAAGCTTCCCTACGATCCCGTTCGGGATTTTTCCTTCATCTCGACACTGGTGACGTACCCGCTCGTTTTCTCGGTGCGCTCCGATTCGCGTTTCCGGACCCTGGACGAATTCATCGGCTTCGTGAAGAGCAATCCCGGGAAGGTGAACTATCCCTCGCCGGGGATGGGGACTCTCTACCACCTCGCAGGCGAGATGTTCGTTTCCATGGCGGGAATCGGTATGCAGCACGTGCCGTTCCGCGGCGGCTCCGAGCCCCTCACCGAGGTCCTCTCCGGCCGCATGGAGCTGCTGATCGACGCGCTCACCAACTCCTATCCGCACATTCAGGGCGGCAAGTTCAGGCCGCTCGCGGTGACGTCGCTTGCGCGCTCGGCTTCGCTTCCCAACGTGCCGACCGTCGCTCAGAGCGTGCCGGGCTACGAAGCGAGCTCATTTCTCGGCATCGCCGGCCCGCCGCGCATGCCGGGCGCGATCATCGAGCGGATCAACCGCGAGGTGAGGCGCGCCCTTGCGCTCCCCGAGATCGCGCAGCGCTTCGCGGAGTGGGGCGGCACGCCGAGCGCAAGCAGCCCGGAAGAAATGGGCCGCCTCGTCCGAGCCGAGATCGAAAAATGGAAACGGGTCGTCGAAACGAGAAAGATCGAGCTGCCGTGATCAAGGCGAATCCCCTCCTGCCGGCCGCGCTTCTGCTGCTGACCCTCGTCTGCGCCGGAGCGGCGGCGCAAAACGGATATCCGGCGAAGCCCGTGCGTTTCATCGTGCCCTCCGCCGCCGGCGGCGGCACCGACATCATCGCGCGCGCCCTCGCGCAGAAGCTCTCCGAGTCGCTCGGAGCGCAGTTCGTCGTGGACAACCGCCCGGGCGCCGGCCAGATGATAGGCATCGAGACGGCCGCCAAATCCTCCGCCGACGGGCACACGATCCTGATGGCCGCGAGCCCGCTCGCGATCAACCCGAACCTGTACAAGAAGGTCCCGTACCACCCGCCGCGCCACTTCGCTCCGATCACGCAGGCGGCGTCGCTCGCGAACGTGCTCGTGGTGCACCCGTCGCTGCCGGTGAAATCGGTCGCGGAACTGATCGCATACGCCAAACAGCGCCCGGGCCAGCTCAATTTCGCATCGGCCGGCATCGGCACCTCGCCGCAGATGTCGATCGAGCTCCTGAAGAGCATGGCGGGAATCGACATGGTTCATATTCCCTATAAGGGAACCAGTCCCGGCGTGGTGGATCTCCTTGGGGGGCAGGTGCCGGTCATGGCGCCGAACCTGCTCACGGCGCTGCCGCACATCAAGGCGGGGAAACTGCGCGCGCTCGCGGTGACGAGCGCGAAACGGAGCGAAGGCCTGCCGGACGTTCCGACCATGGCCGAATCCGGTCTTCCCGGCTACGATTCGACCCAATGGTACGGCGTGCTCGCGCCGGCGGGAACCGCGCGCGAGATCGTCGCGCGCCTGCACGGCGAGATCGTGCGCGCCCTGCGCGCCCCCGAGGTCATGCAGCGGCTGGCCGCGGACGGCGCGGAGCCCGTAGGCAGCAGTCCCGAGGAGTTCGCCGCGTTCATCAGGTCGGAGATCGACAAATGGGCCAGGGTCGCGCGCGCCGCCGGAATCCACGCGGAATTAGCCTGCGCCGGGGCCTGTTCCCCTTTCCCGCGGGGCGGTGGCGGGCCAGCAGCCCCGGCGTCTGGACCAGCGGGAAGGGGGATTCTTCGGTCATCCGGGGATTGTAGATAAAATGAGCGCCTCTCTTCGGGTTTCTCCATGTCGAACCAGGCCGTCGCCACGGCGCTCAGGATCCTGCTGTTCCGGTCCGGGCCGCAGGACTTTCCGTATTCGGAGTCGCTGACGCGCGCCATCGTCCCGCTCACCGCGCTGATCTGGTTCCTGCAATATCGCCTGACGCTGCCCCTCGTGCAGGCCGTCGTGCAGTCGTTCGCCAGCCTCGCGGTGCTGGCGGCGTTCAGCTACGTGCTGCTGCAGAAGCGCGGCCTGCTCAACCGCCTGCGCCAGACGCTCGACAGCCTGTACCTCACCGACGCGATGCTCACGCTCGCGATGCTGCTGCCGATGTCCGAGATCG
>CAYQVE010000268.1:0-4121 GCA_964420785.1 uncultured Enterobacteriaceae bacterium
CATCGGCCTGCTCTGCCTCATGGTCGCGCGCGCGGCGGGTCCTGGCCGCCTCATCTCCGTCGACCCCAGCCCGCACGCGCGCGAGAACGCCCTCGCGCTGTGCGCCACCCACGCCATCGATCCCTCGGACGGGAAGACGAAAGAACCCGTCTACCAAGTCAAACCCGAGGGGCCCAACCCGGTCGCGGACAGTGGCTTTTTCCGACCCCCCATGTTCCCGATCCCGAACCCGACTCCGCCTATTTTATCGCACAACCGTCTTCGCGCCAGCTCATTCCTTCAGCTGCTGCGCGGTCCAGCCTATGAGCTGGTCGACGGCTTCGTCGCTTGCCCCGATCAGAGCGCGCACGCCGCCTTCCGCGTCGGGAGTCTTTGCCGGGCGTTCAACGCTGAAGCTGCGTTGCGCGGTCAGGCTGCGGTTCCCCATGACCGACGCCCGGAGGCGCACGACGGCCCTGCTCTTTCCCGGAGCATCGAATACGTGCATGAACTCCTCCAGATCGATGCGCAACGCGTACTTGGCGCGAGCGTCGTCGCCCGGCTGGATGATGCCGCCGCCCGAGGCGACCAGTTGGCGACGCAGGCGATTCGTAAACAGCTCCGCCGGAGAGCTGACCCAGCGGCTGTCCGCGTATGCTTGCGGGCGCGCGGCGTCCTGGTACGCGAGGCGGTAATAGATGAACGGCGAATCCAGCCAGGCCGGAGCGCTGACCTCGTGGACGAGCAAGGCTTGGCGCAGGCCCGTTGCCGGGCGCCCCTCAGGCGGGGGACCAAAATCGTAGCTCGCGGTCACCGCTCCCGGTGACGGAGCCACGCTGCATCCTGCACAGCCGAGAAACAGCGTGAGCGTGGCGAGTCTTCGCGATCCCCGCAACATCGCCTTAACGCGCTCCGTCCCTGAATCCGTGCTCGCCCGGTCCGGGCCTTCCTCGCGGCGCGCCGAACACGAAGCTCTGGGGATTCTCGCCCACCGCGTTGAGAACGCGGTCGAGGGCGCGCGTGTCGCGATTGAGCTGTTCGACCAGCGCGTTGAAGCGCGGCAGGGTCTCGTCGTTGAACGAGCGCGCGGCAACTCCCACGTCTTCGAGGCTCGCGGCCATCCGGTCAAAGGCCTGAGAGCGCTCCTCCAGCTTGCGCGAGAGCGCACCGATCTCGACAAACAGCTTCTCCGCGCCCGGCTGAAGGTGCTCGGCGAGTTCGGCGGTCTGGCGCGAGGCTCGCTCGATACCGCCGAGAACCCGCGTGACGAGCCTGCGGTTCTCTTCGTTCAGCAGGTCATTCATGCGCCCGGAGAGCTCGTTCACGGCGGCGACGAGATCTAGGCTCGAGTCGAAGACCGACGGCCGCAGGTCGATGCGCGGCGGCTCTCTGCCGCCCGCTTTCAGCAGCTCGCTGGAGGAGCCGTCGTCGTTCAGGGACACATAGGCAAGGCCGGTGACGCCCTGATAACCCAGCTGCGCATAGGTGCTCTTCGTGATCGGGGTTTCCTCCTGCACGCCGATGCGAATGTGGATGCGACCGGAAACACCGGGCTCGATCCTGATCGCCTCCACGCGCCCCACGTCGACTCCACGGTAGCGCACCGGGGCCTCCGTTTTCAGGCCGGAGACCGAGCTCGTCGTCGTGACCAGGTATTGCGCGAATCTGACGTCGTCGCGGCGGAACCAGAGTCCCGCCGCCACCAGGGCGGCGGCGAGGAGCAAGGTAAACGATCCCGCTGCAAGTGCGTAAGCTCGATTTTCCACGGTTCCTCCTCAGGGTGTCTGCAGCGCCGGCGCCGCGGAGAGCGCCCGCCGACCGCGCTCTCCGAGAAAAAAGTTCCGGATGAACGGATGGTCGTGCTGCACCACCTCGTTCAGGGTGCCGCACACCACCACCTTCTGGTCGGCGAGCACGGCGATGCGATCGGAAACCGATACCAGCGTGTCGAGGTCGTGCGTCGCCATGACCACGGTGAAATTGAGTTTGACGTGGAGATCACGCACGAGCTTCACGAAAGCCTCGCTGCGATCCGGATCGAGCCCCGCGGTCGGTTCGTCGAGGAACACGAGTTCGGGCTCGAGAACGAGCGCGCGGGCAAGCGCGACGCGCTTGATCATGCCGCCGGACAAGTCCGAAGGCATCGTCGACGCGTGCCGATGGTCGATTCCCACCGCGTCGAGCTTGAGCATGACGATATCCTGGATGAAATCCTCGTCGAAGGCGTGCAGCTCGCGCAGGGGCAGCGCGATGTTGCCGAAAACGCTCAGCGCGCTGTAGAGGGCGCCGTGCTGGAACAGGACGCCCCAGCGCTTGCGAATCTTCTTGAACAGGTCCGGGTCGCAGGAGTGCAGCGGAACGCCGAAGACACGGATGCTGCCGCGGTGCGGCCGCTCCAGCCCCAGCATCTGCCGCAGCAGCGTCGTCTTGCCGCTTCCGGATCCTCCCACCAGAGACACGACTTCGCCCCGCATGACTGAGATGTCCAGATCGCGGTGGACGACGAGGTCTCCGAAGACCGTCCAGAGGCCCTCGACCTGGACTATGGTATCGGCGCTCATCTTCAGCTCCAGCCCACGTCCGAGAAGACCACCGCCAGGATCGCGTCGGCGACAATGACTGCGGTGATCGAAGTCACCACCGAGCGCGTCGTGCCCGCTGCGAGGCTTTCGGTGTTGGGTTGGATGCGCAGCCCGAAGTGGCAGGCGATCAGGGCGATGAGCACGCCGAAAACCACGCCCTTGCCGACCCCGAGCCACAAATTGACTTCGGGAACCGCGGCCGGCAGGGCGGAGAAGAACTGCAGAAAGCTCATGCCCAGCTCGACCTTGGCCGACACCGCGCCCCCGACCAGCGCAACGCCGGAGGTCCACAGCACGAGCAGGGGCAGTGCCACAGCGATAGCCGCCACCTTGGGCAGGATCAACCTCATCGTGTTCGAGATGCCCATCACCGAAAGCGCGTCCAGCTCCTCGGTGACTCTCATGACGCCGAGCTGCGCGGTTATCGCGGACCCGGAGCGCCCCGCGACGAGCACCGAGCAGATAACGGGCCCCAGCTCGCGGATGATGCCGATGCCGAGGATGTTGACGATGAAGACGTCCGCCCCGACCAGGCGCAGCTGCTCGGCCGAAAGATAGCTGAGCACGACCCCGATGAGAAATCCGACCAGCGCGGTGATCCCCAGGGCCTGCGCCCCGATGCGGTAGACGCCCGCGGAGAATTCGCGCCACGGCCGGAGCAGCGGTTGCCTCGTCACGGCCACCGCATCGATGAGCAACTGCCCGAACAGCTGGAGTATCTCCACAGCGTGGCCCGCGGCAGCCCACGCCCCCCGCCCCAGAGCGATCAAGAGCGAGAGCGGATCAAGCCCTCTGGGCGGGGACGCCGCCACTCCGGAGGATTCCTCGCAGGCACCGAAGAATATTTCGTGCTCGCGCTTCAGCTGCAGCTTGCCGGGCCTGCAACGGCCCCACGCCCGCCACACGAGCATGGCGCCGACATGGTCGAAGCGCTCGATCTGCGAAAGGTCCCAGCGCGCCCCGGCCGAGAGGGCCGCGTCCCTGAGCGCCGACTGAAGCGCGCGCGCGCGCGATTCGAGCGCTCGGATATCCCATGCTCCGGAAAGATGGATGACGGGTGCGCCATCTCCGGCGGCAGTGACCTGCACGTCCGGATCGCGGACCGGCTTGGACGCAGTTTGCTGCATTCGCATTCGCGCAAAGCGGCGAGCGAGCTCCCCCCGACATCGGCGATGACAGCTTCCTTGGCGGGAAGCTTACAGTAATGCGGCTGGAACGCAACGCCATGATTCGAAGGCGTTCGCGTACAATCGGCGTCTCGCCCCGGTAGCTCAGTGGATAGAGCAGCCCCCTCCTAAGGGGCAGGTCGGACGTTCGATTCGTCTCTGGGGCGCCAAGTTTTATATTGTTAAACGCGGCGTTACGAAATTTGTGCGACCGTTAAACTTGGTGAATTGATCGCTGTGCAACCATAGTGCAACCTTCTGTGGGTTGTTTTCAACAACACATGGAGGTAACCAATGGATCAAATATTGACGGCACAGCAGGCCAAAAATGCGCGCAGCGCAGCGCGTTTGTCGCAAGGCAAAGTAGCAACAGACCTCGGCATCAATCGCAGTT
>CAYQVE010000269.1:0-4090 GCA_964420785.1 uncultured Enterobacteriaceae bacterium
CCGGCCGGGGCACCTCGGGGTGGGGAGGGAGCGGTGTTCAGGATGGTGAATCCTTCGGGCCTCGCCGACCGCGTAAGGCCCGCAGGCGTGACGCGCGCCCGCCGCGCCGAGTGGGCATCCGCCGACGAAGCGTACGCGCACTTTCGCAGCAGACGGGTGTTTCAGAACTTCGATCCCGAGTGCCTGCGTGACTACGTGACGCTCGGGATGCAGCCCTCGGCCGGCGGCGTGCGGCTCGCTTTCGATCCGGCGATCGAGTACCGCATCTATCGAACGTTTCCGCACGGCCTCGCGAAGGAGCTGCCGCACCTGCGGGTGCCCGCCGGCGTGATCTGCGGACGCGAATCGGCCGAATCGAGGCGGACGGGGCTTGCGACGACGCGTAGGCATTTCCGCGTAGTGCGCGTTGCGGGCGGGCACCTGTTTCCTTTCGAGCGACCCGAGGCCGCTGCGCAGGCGATCCGCGAGATGGCGGCAGAATTGCTGCCATTCTGAGCTTCATCCGGAATAAGATCCCGCGTGCGACGGTTAACAGGCGTGCAGCAGTGGGTTGCTCCACTATAATCGAGTATCTGCCAATGAAAGGATGCACATGCGCAAGCTGTTGATTTCGATCTTCGCTCTGCTGGCGGGCCTTGCACCGGCCCCGACTCTCCATGCGGCCGGAATGGACTCCGGGCCCGCGCCGAACGCGCGGCCCGTGGACCCCGATTACGAGAGCGGCAAGAATGCGGTTGAAGCCGGGAACTGGAAAACGGCCCTCGACAGCTTCGAGCGGGTTGCCTCGCGCGACCCGAACAACGCCGACGCGCAGAACTACCTCGGCTACGCTTGGCGCAAGTCCGGAAACCTCGACCTTGCGTTCAAGCACTACAACGAAGCGCTGCGGCTCAACCCCCGGCACAAGGGAGCGCACGAGTACATCGGCGAAGCCTATCTGATGGTGAACAATCTTGCGAAGGCGGAGGAGCACCTCGCGCGGCTCGACAAGCTGTGCTTTTTCCCGTGCGAGGAATACAGCGAGCTGAAGAATGCGGTCGAGGAATACAAGACCGCGAAGGGCAGGGACAGTTCCCGGCCGTGAGCCGTTGCGACCGCAAAACAAGACGCCCGGCGAGCCGGGCGTTTTTATTTTCGGGTGCGCGTCCCGGGAAAATCCCGAGACGCGGCGGTTACTTATTTGAGGTGTTTGCTGACGAGCTTGGTCATCTCGAACATGGTGACCTTGCCTCTGCCGCCGAAGACGGCCTTCAGGGCGTCGTCGGCATTGATCATGCGGCGGTTCTTGGTGTCCTGCAGCTTGTTTCGCTTGATGTAAGCCCAGAGCTTCTTGGTCACTTCGGTGCGCGGTATCGCCTTGGAGCCCACCACTTCCGCCAGCAGGGAGCTCGGGGTCATGGGTTTCATGAATGCCGCATTGGGTTTTCTCTTCTTGGCCATCGTATATCTCTCCTCTCTAATACGAGCTGTTTGGGTGACGCCGCACGGACGGTACGGGCAACGCGAGAGTGCGTCAATCAGAGGGAAATGTCAACCACCTTCAAACGGTTTTTTCGCCCTCCCGAGAAACTGCGGCCCGGCCGGGGATCGCTTCGCTATAATCGGAAGACCCGTTTTCCCTGACAATTTCCTGTCACCCCGCAAGCGCAGTGGAAACCGCCAAAAAAAACGTCGCAGTCCTCGCCTCCTGCCAGGCGCTGCTGTTCACGAACAACTCCACGGCGATTGCGCTGAACGGCCTGGCCGGCTACGCGCTCGCGGCGAACAAGGCCCTGGCGACGCTCCCAGTCACCGCGTGGGTCATCGGCGGGGCGCTCTCGACGCTTCCCGCTTCGCTTCTCATGAAACGCATCGGCCGGCGTGCCGGCTTCACCGTCGGAGCTCTGACGGGGATGGTCGGCGCGGCGATCTGCTCGATCGCCCTGCATCTCGAGAGCTTCTGGCTTTTCTGCTTCGGCACGATGGTGTTCGGCGTGTACAACGCCGTGGCGCAGTACTACCGGTTCGCGGCAGCGGACGTCGCAAGCGCCGATTTCAAGGCGAAGGCGATCTCTCTCGTGCTCGCCGGTGGCCTGGTGGGAGGCGTCGTCGGCCCGGAGACGAGCAAGCTCACGGTCGATTTACTCCAAACGCACTACCTCGGCGCGTACCTGTCGCTGATCGGATTCCTGGTGCTCGTCGTGCTGGTGGTGCAACTGCTCGACATCCCGGTGCAGGCGGCCCCCGAGCACAAGGAAGCGACCCGACCGCTCGCACAGATCATGGCGCAACCGGTGTTCGTGGTCGCAGTGCTCGCGGCGGCGATCGGGTACGGCGTGATGAGCCTCCTCATGACCGCGACGCCGCTCGCGATGGGCTTGTGCGGCCATCCGTATTCGGCCGCGGCCACCGTGATCGGGTGGCACGTCATCGGCATGTTCGGACCGTCGTTTTTCACCGGCTCGCTCATCAGGCGTTTCGGCGTGCTGCAGGTGATGGCCGCGGGAGCGCTGCTCCTCTACGTCGTGGTGGCGATCGCGCTGTCGGGCATCAGCGTTCCGCACTTCTGGTTTGCGCTCGTGCTGCTCGGCGTGGGCTGGAATTTCCTCTATATCGGCGGCACTACCCTCATCACCGAAGCGTGCACGCCGCCCGAGCGCGCCAAGACCCAGGGCGCAAACGACCTGATCATCTTCGTCGTGATGGCCAGCTCCTCGTTCAGTTCGGGCCTGCTCCTGGAGAAGAGCGGCTGGCAGATGCTCAACTATCTCGCGCTGCCGTTCGTCACCGCGGCGGCGATCGTCGTGCTGTGGCTCCTCGCCCGGCGTCGCGTCGCGGCCGGCGCATGAGGGTGGCGGACGCCGATCAGGCAAGGCTCGATCCCCAGGCGCGCGCGCTGATCGAAAGTGCGGAGCGCTCGGCCGCTCCCGCGATGAGCTCGGTGGGCGTGGAGGAGGCCCGGCGGCTGTACCGCGGATCGCGCCTCGCCCTTGCGCCGCCGCCGGTCGCGGTGCAGGAAACGCGCGATTTCTCGATCGCCGGTCCGCAGGGCGCGATCGGCGCTCGCTACTACCGGCCGCTCGGCACGAAGCCCGCAGAAGCCCTGCCCGCAGTGGTGTACTTCCACGGCGGCGGCTGGACCTGCGGGGATCTCGATACCCACGACAGCGTCTGCCGCGGGATTGCCGCTCACGGTTACTGCGCCGTCATCGCGGTCGATTACCGCTTGGGACCGGAGCACAAGTTTCCGGCCGCGGTCGAGGATGCCCTCACCTCGTTGCACTGGGTAGCCGCGAATGCAAGCTCCTTCGGGGTCGACCCGGCGCGGCTCGTAGTCGCGGGGGAAAGCGCCGGCGGCAACCTCGCTGCGGTGGCGGCGATCGCCTTGCGCGATTCGGCGCTGCGCCCCGCCATGCAAGTTCTCGTCTATCCGGTGACCGACCAGGCCGCCGACACGGATTCGCTCAGGCGCTTCGCGCAGGGCTATTTGCTGACGCGAGAATTGCTGCGCTGGTATCAGGGCAACTATCTGCGCGACGAGCGGGACCGCGCCGACTGGCGCGCATCCCCCTTGCGCGCGAAGGACCACTCGCAGCTGGCCCCGGCCTACGTCGTCACCGCGGGTTTCGATCCGCTTCGGGACGAAGGCAAAGCCTACGCCGAGCGCCTCGCGCAAGCCGGCGTCGACGTGACCTACGAGTGCTTCGAAGGCCAGATACACGGGTTTCTTCCCATGGCGGGGGGGATCGCCGCGGCACACCACGCTCATTACCGCATCGGCCAGATGCTGCGTATGCGCTTCGGAACGCTTCCGATCGTGCGGCCCTGATCGGCGTAAAATCGCGGAATCCCCATATGCTGGCTCCGGTCAAGAAAATTTCCGTCGAGCGCAAGGTGGTGCGTGCCGCCTGCCCGCACGACTGCCCCGACACCTGCGCCATGAAGATCACCGTCGAGAACGGCATCGCGGTGAAAGTGGAGGGCGCGAAAGACCACCCATTCACCTCAGGCACTCTCTGCACCAAGGTGGCGCGGTATCTGGAGCGCACCTACAGCAGGGACCGCGTGCTCTTTCCGCGCAAGAGAATGGGTCCCAAGGGCCGGGGCGAGT
>CAYQVE010000270.1:0-4090 GCA_964420785.1 uncultured Enterobacteriaceae bacterium
GCAAACCCCCTGCTTTCCGCTTCCTGTGCGACCACTTCCTGCGTGATCAGGTTGTCGAGGATCGCCTTGCGCGCCTGGTCGTTGTCGGGCTGACCCTGCGTAGTGCGCTGCTTGACGATGAAGTCCAGACGGGCCTTGGGGATGGGTTTGCCGTTGACCGTCACTGCTCTGGAAACGGGAGGCTTCTGTTCGGCGGTCTGGGCCCAAATGGGCGTCGCAACGCACAGGCAGAGCGCGGCAAGCAGGCGAACCGGACGTGAAAACATGATGGTTCCTTCGTTTGAAAGTGAAATCATAGCTCATCCGGGGCGAACGCCCGAATGGCGAGCGCGTGGATGTCGCGCTGCATCAGCGGCCCGAGCGCCTCGTAGACCATCCGGTGTCGCGTGATCTGGTCCTTGCCGGAGAAACGGGGCGAGACGATGGTCAGGCGAAAATGGCTCCCGCCCGCTTTTGCACCCGCATGGCCGACATGCTTCCCGGATTCATCGAGAAGCTCCATGGATTGCGGTTCGAGCGCAGCCAGCCGCTCGCGGATCGCCTTGGACAAGTCCATCAGCTCGAGGGGGAGTTGCCCGCGCGCCTCGCGTCCACGCGGCGCCCGAGGAGCTGCTTCAAGGCGAGCCCCCCTTCTCCTCGACGTGGCGGGCGAGGAACAGCGCCTGCAGGACGACGAACACGAGCATCAGCCCCATTCCGCCGAAAAGCTTGAAATTGACCCAGGTATCGGTGGGGAAGTTGTAGGCGACCAGCAGATTAGCCGCTCCCATGAAGATGAAGAAACCCACCCAGCTCCAGTTGAGGCGGGTCCAGATACCGTCGGGCATGCGCACCTGCTCGCCCAGCATCGCGCGGACGAGGTTTCTTCGGAACAGCGACTGGGCTACGGCGATGACGACGCCGAACAGCCAGTAGAGGACGGTGGGCTTCCATTTGATGTAGGTCTCGTCGTGCAGCGCAAGGGTGGCCCCGCCGAATACGACGATAATGACGAGGCTGATCCACATCATCGTATCGACCTTTCGGCCCTTCCACTTCAACCAGCCGATCTGCAAGAACGTCGCGGCGATGGCCACCGCGGTCGCCGTGTAGATGTCGAAAAGCTTGAACGCGACGAAAAACAGAACGACGGGGAACAAGTCGAAGAGCAATTTCATCGGGCCATTATACCGGCGCGGGCCCGAGCCTCCGGGCCTCGCAGGACCCCTCGCGGGATCGACGGGGACGGAGTTATACTTCCGTCCTCGGTCCCACCTGGTGTCAGGTGTCTGCGCCGCTCTGAAGGAGAGGAATATGGCCGAACCCCATATCGCGCAGAAATCCCCGTACGCGGTCGAGCTCGCCCCCGGCGATCATTGGTGGTGCCGCTGTGGGGGTTCGAAGAGCCAGCCGTTTTGCGACGGCACGCACAAAGGCAGCGAGTTCGCGCCGGTGAAATTCGGGGTGGCCAGGGCCGAAAAGCTCTGGCTGTGCGGCTGCAAGCACACCCGCAATCCCCCTTTTTGCGACGGCACCCACAAGACCCTCTAGGCGCCGGTCTCACCCTATTTCTTCGTCGCGGTCCAGCGGCCTTCAGCGCCGCCGTCGGTGCGGAACGAGCCTTCCATGGTGCTGCCGGTGACGCGCCCGGTGAAGTCGCGGCGCACGCCGTGATTGTCCACGTAGGCAAAGCCGATCCTGAATCCGGAGAGCCGCGGCTCGCGCAGGCCCGCGACGGTCGAGCCCAGGTAGGCCACGCCCTCGATTTTCTGGAACCTCTGGTCGACATTCAGGCTGAGCTTCTCCGAACCGCCGGCGCCGGAGAGCTCCATCGCCCAGCGCCCCGCGACGCTCGCGGGCACGATCCAGAGGTAGGCGCGCCTGCCGTCCACGTCGGAGGTCTCGTCCGGCTCCCAGTCTTCCATGTTGAAGGCGTGCGCGACGACGCGGGTTCCCGGCCGCATGGCCAGGATCTGCGGCCGCAGCCTCATATTGAGCGACGGCAGAAGATACATGGTGAGCACGGTCGCCTGCGTGAAATCGGTCACGAAGATGTCGCCCTGGATGATCTGCGCCTTGCCGAGGACCCCGGCCGCCTGCGCATTGCGCTGGGCATGCGCGACCATGTCGGGGTTGTATTCGACGCCGAGCGAGCGGGCTCCGAATTTTTTCGCGGCGGCGATCGCGATCTTGCCGTCGCCGGCGCCGAGGTCGATCACATAGTCCTCCGGCTTCGCTTGCGCCATGTTCAGCATGCGTTCGACAACCTCGTCCGGGGTCGGCACCCATACCACGTCTTTGCCCTGCTGGCCGACGTGGGGTTTGTAGTCCTTTTGCTGGGCGCACGCCGCGCTCGCGGTGACGAGCAGCGCGGCGGCGAGCGCCGGCACGATGCCCCTTGGAATTGCACGCAACATATCGTCCTCTTTCTGTTTGAGTGGGAATTCAGCGCGCGGGAAAAACGAACCGGCCAACACTGCTCGGGCGAAGTTTATTCCGTATCTTACAGCGCTTCGGCGGCGTGGTCGGCGAGGCGCGAGCGCTCGCCGCGCTGCAGGGTCACGTGCCCCGAGTGCGACCAGCCTTTCATGCGGTCCACGACGTAGGTCAGGCCGGAGCTGCCCTCGGTGAGGTAAGGTGTGTCGATCTGCGCGATGTTGCCCAGGCATACCACCTTGGTGCCGGGGCCGGCGCGGGTGATGAGGGTCTTCATCTGTTTGGGCGTCAGGTTCTGCGCCTCGTCGATGATGAGATACTTGTTGATGAAGGTGCGGCCGCGCATGAAATTGAGCGACTTGATCTTGATCCTGGAGCGGATCAGGTCGCGCGTGGCGGCGCGGCCCCATTCTCCCGCGTCGTCGTCGGTCTTGTTGAGAACGTCGAGATTGTCCTCGAGCGCCCCCATCCACGGAGCCATTTTTTCTTCCTCGGTGCCGGGCAGGAAACCGATGTCTTCGCCAACGGGCACCGTGACCCGGGTCATGATGATCTCGGAATAGTGCTTGGTCTCGAGGGTCTGCATGAGGCCCGCGGCGAGCGCGAGGAGGGTCTTGCCCGTTCCCGCCTGGCCGAGCAGCGTCACGAAGTCGATTTCCGGATTCATGAGCAGATTGAGCGCGAAATTCTGCTCGCGGTTGCGCGCCGTGATGCCCCAGACGTTGTTCTTGCCGTGGGTGTAGTCGCGCGCGGTCTCGAGCACCGCGGTCCGGTCCGAGATCTCCTTGACCGTGGCGAGCAGCGGGCGCTCGCCGTCCTGATATACGAACTCGTTCAGCAAAAGGTTCTGGCAGAGCGGACCGCGTATGCGGTAGTACGTGCGTCCTTCGCGCTTCCACGACTCGATGTCGCGGCCGTGGTGCTCCCAGAAATCTGCGGGCAGCTCGCGAACGCCGGTGTAGAGCAGATCGGCATCCTCGAGCACCTTGTCGTTGTAGTAGTCCTCCACGGTCAAGCCCAGCGCCCGGGCCTTGATGCGCATGTTGATGTCTTTCGACACGAGCGTGACCCGGCGCCTGGGGTCGCGCTTCTGCAGGTAGATCACGACGCCGATGATGTGGTTGTCGGTCTTGCCGATCGGAAGATTGGCGGGAATGTGGCCGTTGATCGCCTCGGTCTGCAGGAACAGGCGCCCCCTCGCGTTGTCGGCCTCGTGGCGTGCGAGCGGAATTCCCTGCGCTATGGGTTGCTTGGCGTGGCTCACGATGTCGTCCAGGAACCGGCTCGCCTGGCGCGCGTTGCGGGCGATTTCCGAGATGCCGCTCTTGTTGTTGTCGAGTTCCTCGAGCGTCATGATCGGCAGGAACACGTCGTGTTCCTCGAAACGGAACAGGCTCGTCGGATCGTGCATCAACACGTTGGTGTCCAGAACGAAGAGTTTCGTGGCGGACGGTCGGGATTGCGCGCGGGGGCGGCGGGAGGGCACGGATTTGCGCGAAGCTTCGGCTGCGGAAACGGCTTGCTGCTCAGACGGTTTTAACAAAATCGAGCACCTCCTGGGCGTGACCGGGAACCTTGACTCCGCGCCATTCGCGCCGGAGAACGCGGTCGCGGTCGAGCACAAAGGTGCTGCGCTCGATGCCGCGGACCTTCTTGCCGTACATGTTCTTCATCT
>CAYQVE010000271.1:0-4072 GCA_964420785.1 uncultured Enterobacteriaceae bacterium
CGCCGCGCCCAGGAATGCGGCGATCGCGAAGATTTTCCGCACGCCGCCTCGTCCCCCGAAAGATTTACGACAGCTCAGCCGGGCCGCCTCGCCATCAGCAGGACCACGCCCAGCAGGATCACCGCGGTCGACAGCCACTCGAACGCGGTGACCACCTCGCCCGCGAGCCACACGCCGAGCAGCAGCGCGATCACGGGGTTGACGAAAGTGTAGCTCGACGCGAGGCCGCCCGACACGCGCGCGAGCAGCACCATGTAGGCGTTGAAGGCGAGCAGCGAGCCGAAGACCACGAGGTAGGCCCAGGCGAGCACCGCTTTCGCTTGAAACGGCCAGTGCGCAGCCACGGCGGCCGGCTCGCCGGAGGCGAGGGAAATGAGCATCAGGGCGCAGCCGCCGCAGAGCATCTCGCTCGCGAAGCCCGTCGCACCCGGAGCGAGAGTCCAGCGGCGCTGGCTCAGCACGCTCCCCGCCGACCAGCTGAGGCACGCGACTGCGATCGCGGCGAGGCCCACGGGCGACGCGCGGAAGCCCGCGCCCTGCGTCAGCATCAGGACGCCGGCGAGGCCCACCGCGATGCCGGTCGCCTCCAGCCTCGAGGGATAGACCTTCCACAGCATGTTGATCGCCGCGATCATGATCGGGACCACGGCGATGAAGGCCACCGCCAGCCCGGAATCCACCGACTGCTCCGCGTACGCGGTGCTGCCCATGCCGCCGCCCAGCATCAGCGTGCCCACGAGGAACGCGTGGCGCCACTGCGCCGGGGTGGGCCAGCCCGCCCTGCGCACGAGGCGCATCCACGCCATGAGCAGCCCCCCAGCCACGAGGAAGCGCGTTCCCATCTGGAAAAAAGGCGGCAGGCTGATGAGCGCCCACTTGATCGCGAGATAGGTCGAGCCCCAGATCAGCCAGGTGGCGGCGAGGCAGGCGAGGATCAGCGGGGAGAGGCCCGGGGTAGGCGCCGCGGCGCGCCCGACGACGGAATCCGTCATCGATCGCGCGCCGGTTTCGCCGGCGCGGGAATCGTCCATCACCACACGCGGCAGCGGTTCTCGCGCACCATGGGCGCTCCGGCCCTGCACGAGAACGCCCGCTCGAACTCGGGCATGTTCACCACCAGTCCGTTGACGCGATACCTGCCGGGCGAGTGCACATCGGTCAGGGCCCTCGCGCGCAGATCCTCCGGGCGATGGTGCTCGCAGGCCCACTGCGCGTAGCCGACGAAGAAACGCTGCTCGGGCGTGAAGCCGTCGCGGCTCTCGGGCTGGGTGCCGGCCGTCTCGGCTTTCCAGGCGAGCCAGGCGAGAACGAGCCCGCCCAGGTCGGCGATGTCCTCGCCTTCGGTCAGCCTGCTGTTGATGCGGATGTCGTCGACGACCGTGTACTGCGCGTACTGGTCGACGATGCACTGCGCGCGATCGTTGAACTCCCTAGCGTCCTTCTCAGCCCACCAGTCCCTGAGATTGCCGTGCGCGTCGAAGTGGCGTCCCTCGTCGTCGAACCCGTGCGTCAGCTCGTGGCCGATGGTGCCGCCGGTGTTGCCGTAGTTGGGCGCGTCGTCCATTTTCGGGTCGTACAAGGGCGGCTGCAGCACGCCCGCGGCGAAGTTGATGTCGTTCATGTGCGGGTTGTAGTAGGCATTGACCGTCGGCGGCGTCATGCTCCACTCGCCGCGGTCGAGCGGCCTGCCGATCTTGGCCAGCCTGCGCCGCGACTCGAACAGGTTGGCGCGCACCACGTTGCCGAAGAAGTCATCGCGCCTGACCTCCAGGGATCCGTAGTCGCGCCACTTGTCCGGGTATCCGATCTTGTTCACGACGGCGCGCAATTTTTCCAGGGCCTTTTCCTTGGTTGCCGCGCTCATCCAGTCGAGAGCGGCGAGCTCGTCCCGCATCGCCTGTTCGATTCGCCCGGTCATGTGCAAGGTCTTCTGTTTCAGCTCCGCGCTGAAGGCGCGGCTCACGAACTCCTCGCCGAGCGCTTCTCCCAGCTGCACGTCGACGAGCGCCACGCAGCGCTTCCAGCGCGGCTTGAGCTCGGGCGTTCCCCACAGCGTCCTGCCGAAGAAATCGAAGTCCTCGCCGACGAACGCGGAAGAGAGGAATTGCGCGCTCGCGTGGGCGGCGTGCCAGCGCAGGTAGGTCTTGATGTCGGCGAGGGCCAGCGAGCGCAATTGACTGTCCAGCTCCTTGTAGAACTCCGGCTCCGTCACGTTGAACGCATTCAATCCCGGGAGACCGGCGGTTTTTAGGTAGAGGTCCCAGTCGAATCCCGGCGTGAGCGCCTTCAAACCCGCGGCGTCCGTCTTGTGGAGGAGCCGGTAGGGATCGCGGCGCTGCGTGCGCGTGAGCGAGGCCCCGGCGAGCGCAGTTTCGATCTCCATGACCTTGGCGGCTTCGCGCGCGGCCGCCCCGGGCGGATCGCCCAGGAGCTCGAACATGCGCGCGACATGGGCCGCGTACTTGGCGCGAAGCTCCTTCGACCGGCCGTCGTTCTTCGTGTAGAAGTCGCGGTCGGGCAAGCCCAGGCCGCCCGCTCCGGCGAAGGCGATCACCCGGGTTGCGTCCGCGTAGTCCTGGTTCGAATCGAAGCCGAAGAACGGGCCGCCGTCGCCGGTCGCGAGGTGCAGTGCAGCGAGCACCTCGGGAAGGTCGCGCTTCGATTTCATCCTGAAGATCCGATCGAGATACGGCTTCAACGGCCGCGCGCCCGATCTCTCGACCGCGGCTTCGTCCATGCAGGCGGCGAAATAATCCCCGATTTTCTGCTGCGCGGCGCTTCGGCCGGCGGGGCTCTTAGCCAGGGCGTCGAGAATTCCCCAGAGGAAACGCTGGTTCTCGCGGGCGAGCTTGCCGTACACGCTCCAGCGCGACTCGTCGGGCGGGATGGGATTGTTCCGGATCCATCCGCCGCAGGCGAACCGGTAGAAGTCGACGCAGGGATCGGCCGACTTGTCCATCGCGCTCACGTCCAGGCCGGGAGTGTAGGGAAGCGAGGTCAAGGGCGCTTCCGCCGAGAGGGTCTGGGTTTGGGCCGCGAGAAAGCCGGGACAAGCCGCGCCCAGGAGCATCAGGAGATGCAAATGCGTCCGGGCGCTCACCAGATCTTGGCGCGGTCCTCGGGCTTGCGCCACATCGGGTCGCCTTCGCGGATGCCGAAAGCGTCGTAGAACGGCTGGAGGTTCACGAGCGGGCCGATTGCGCGGATCATCCCGGGCGAGTGGGGATCGACCGCGAGCTGCTGGCGCAGGGCGTTCTCGCGCATGTTGGTGCGCCATACCTGCGCCCAGGAGAGGAAGAAGCGCTGCTCGGGCGTGAGCCCGTCGATGAGCTTGCGCTCCTTGCCGGCGAGCGAGCGCTCGAGCGCCTCGAAGGCGAGGCTCGCGCCGCCGAGGTCGGCGATGTTCTCGCCGAGGGTCAGCTCGCCGTTCACCTTCACTCCGGGAAGCGGCTCGTAGCCGTTGAACTGATCGACGACTTTCTTCGCGCGCGCCTGGAACCGGGCGGCATCCTCGGGCGTCCACCAGTCCGCGAGGTTGCCGTCGGCGTCGTACTGGCGGCCCTGGTCGTCGAAGCCGTGCGTGATCTCGTGGCCGATCACCGCGCCGATGCCGCCGTAGTTGACCGCGTCGTCCAGCGAAAAATCGAAGAACGGCGGCTGGAGAATGCCGGCGGGAAAGTTGATGTTGTTGGCCGTCGGATCGAAGTAGGCGTTCACGGTGGGCGGAGACATCCTCCATTCCGCCTTGTCCACGGGCTGGCCGAGCTGGGAGAGGCGGCGCTTCACCTCGAATTCGGTCGCCGCGCGCACATTGGCGAGGAAGGCGCCGGGCCGGATCGCCACGCTCGAGTAGTCGCGCCACTTGGCCGGATAGCCGATCTTGGCGACGAAGCGGTCGAACTTGGCGAGCGCTTTCCTGCGCGTGGGCTCGGTCATCCATTCGAGCTTCTGCAGGCGATCGCGCATGACCACGGTGATGTTGCGGATCATCTCGTCCATGCGCGCCTGTGCTTCAGGCGGGTAATAGCGCTCGACGTAGAGCCGTCCCAGCGCCGCGCCCAGCGTGCCGTCC
>CAYQVE010000272.1:0-4018 GCA_964420785.1 uncultured Enterobacteriaceae bacterium
CGTCGGTACCCAGGCGCGCATCGAGTGGCAGCTGGGTCCCGGCGAGGTGCGCAAGCCCGACGCCGCGTAGAACAAGCCGCCCCGGTCGCACCGGTGACGTGATCCGCACCGCACGACGCGGGGTTGTGGCCGCCCGGGGTGACTACGGTGCGTCGCCGACCACGCGTACGGCGCGACATTCGGCGACGATGCGCTTCTCGTCGCTGCCCGCGTAGTTCGCCGCGATCTCGCACAGCGGTCGTGTCGGGTAGGACGCGACCAGCACCGTGTTTCCGGTCAGGTTGCCGTACAGGTAGGTGACAGTCAGGATCCAAACGTACATAGGTGGCGGCCCGAAGATGCAACTCAGCCGGCCTTGTCAGCGCTCCTCAATGAGGCTCTGATCGACGTCCCTGGCCGGCAACAAGCCGTTGCGCACCGCGAACAGCGTGACCGCCGCGGTGTTGTGCAGTTCGAGTTTGCGCATGAGATTCGCGCGGTGCTTCTCCACCGTCTTGACGCTCAGCCGCAGCGCCATGGCGACGCGCTTGTTGGAGTCACCGAGTGCGATGCGCGTCAGCACCTCGCGCTCGCGTTCCGTGATCCTCGGACAGGTGTCGGTCGCGGGATCGTTGCGCCGCAGGTAACCCGAGACCAGTCGGGCAGACACCGGCTCGGAGAAATACTTCTGGCCCGCGATGACCGAGCGGATCGCTTGCAGCAGCTCCGCGCGGCTGGCGTCCTTGAGCACGTAACCATCAGCGCCCGCTGTGAGCGCGGCGCCGATGTACTCGTCGGTGCAATAGGCCGTGAGCACCATCACGCGCACGGCCGGGCAGGCGGCCCGCAGCTCATCGATGGTTCGCAGTCCCGAGCCGCCCGGCAGCGCCAGGTCAGTGATCACCAGCGTGGGGCTGACCTGCTGCACGACGCGGACGCCCTCCGCGCCCGTGCTGGCTTCGCCGACGACGGTGAGGTCGGATTCCATGTCGATGAGGGCGCGCAGCCCCTCGCGCAAAATGGCGTGGTCCTCAACCAGGACGATGCGTGCCGAAGCGTCGGTCATGTCCCCCACCGCTGGCGCCTCGCGGCGCCGCTCCCTGTGTTCTTCGTAAGCATTATCAGGGAGTATCCCTTGTTCGTTGTGCCGATGATGCCGCTAAAGTCAACGTGGGTCTACCTGGGTGAGCGGTGCATGGTTCACACTTGTCGGAAGATACCCGCTTACCCTACCTGTTATGTCCCTTGGTCAGGGAGTAAAAGGGGTCAATGTGCGCTCCGCGGGGCCTCCGGATGGCCATGATGCTGCTCGTGGCTGCGGCCTGGGGGATTGCCCGAGCCGACATCTACAGCTTCGTGGACTCCTCCGGAGTGACACATTTCAGCAACGTGCCCGTGGACGGCCGTTATAAGCTGCTGCTCGCGACCCCCGCCGAGGAGCCGACCGAACAGCCGGGGAAATGGCTGGCCAAGTCGGCCGACTTCGATCCCCTGATCGAGCGGGCGGCGCGCGCCGCGGCGGTGCGTCCGGAGCTGGTGCGGGCGGTCATCGTCGTGGAGTCCGCGTTCAACCCGCGCGCGGTGTCGAAGCGCGGGGCGCTCGGGCTGATGCAGCTCAAACCCTCGACGGCGCGCCGCTACGGCGTGTCCAACGCCTTCGACCCGGAACAGAACATCACGGCCGGCGCGCATTATCTGCGCGACCTGTTGCGGCGATTCGGCAACGATCTCGAGCTGACGCTCGCGGCATACAATGCGGGCGAGGATGCGGTGGAGCGCTACGGACGGAGCATTCCGCCGTTCTCGGAGACCCGCCATTACGTGCCGGCGGTGCTGCGCGTGTACCGAAAGCTTCTGGCGCAGCAGCGCAACAGCTGATGCCACATAACGGCGGGGCACTTAAGCCCCGCGCCACACGCGGCTCGCGCCCGGCAGGTGATCTACCGTGATCTCCTACCGTCGCTTACGTGCTTCCCCTCCATTCCCTAATGCGCCCGCCCACTGTCGAGCGTGGACGTCTTTGACCACCATGGGGCAAATAAGACCACCCTTCATGCGCCCTCGGGCGCGGACGGCGGCACCTACAATGTACAAGATGTACGACCCTGCCCGTTACCGGAAATCAGGCGCCCGCGGCTTCACGCTTCTCGAGCTGTTGGTCGTCATGGTCATCATCGGCCTGCTGGCCGGTTTCGTCGCGCCGCGATACTTCGC
Source organism: uncultured Enterobacteriaceae bacterium (assembly GCA_964420785.1). Lineage (GTDB taxonomy): Bacteria > Pseudomonadota > Gammaproteobacteria > Burkholderiales > SG8-39 > VBDM01. The sequence goes on from CAYQVE010000272.1 coordinate 2,194, forward strand.
TCAGGTGGGTAAGTCTCGGGTCAAAGCGGCGCGGGCGCAGATCGATGCCCTCGACAAGGCGATCGAGCAGTTCCGGCTCGACGTCGGACGCCTGCCGACCACCGAGGAAGGATTGCCGGCGCTGCAGGTCGTGCCGCAGGGCATCAGCAACTGGGGCGGACCGTACCTGAAGAAGGACGTGCCGCTCGATCCCTGGGGTCACCCCTATGTGTATGTGCAGCCGGGAACCCATCAGAACGACTTCGATCTCATTTCTTACGGCCGCGACGGTCAGCCGGGCGGTACCGGCGAAGACGCGGATCTCACCAATTACTGAGCCGCCATCGTGGAGTTTCGCATCAAGGCCCTCAATGCCACCTCCAGCGTCATCTCCTGCGTGGTGGACGCCGTCGACGAGGCCGATGCGCGCCGCCAGCTTGCGCTGAAGGACCTCAAAGTCATCTCGCTCGAGCCGGTGCGCAGGCTGCGCCGCCTGTTCAAGTCGCCGCACCTGCAGCTCGCGGTGTTCAGCCAGCAGCTGGTCTCGCTCCTCGAGGCGGGGCTGTCGCTGGTCGAGGCGCTCGAGGCGCTGGCGGAGAAGGAATCCAACTCGTCCACCAAGCACATCCTCGACCGGATTCTCGCGCGGCTCTACGAGGGTCAGACCCTCGCCGCGGCGATCGCCGAGCACCCCGCGACCTTTCCGGATCTGTACATTGCCTCGGTGCGGGCGAGCGAGAAGACCGGCGCGCTGCGCGAAGCGCTCACCCGCTACATCGCCTACCAGGAGCAGGCGGACGGGCTGCGCAAGACGCTCGTCAACGCCTGTATCTATCCGGCGGTGCTGCTGGTGGCGGGGCTCCTGGTGACGCTGTTCCTCATGGGCTACGTCGTGCCGCGCTTCAGCTCGATCTACGAAGACGTCGGCACCGATCTGCCGCTCGCCTCGCGTCTGCTGCTCGAATGGGGGCAGCTGATCGATGCGCATGCCGCCCTCGTCGCGCTCGCGGTGTTGGCGGCGATCGCGGGCGCCATCTACGGGCTGGGGCGGCCGGCGGTGCGCGTGGCGATGGGCGAGTGGCTGGCCCGGATCCCGAGCGTGGGGCGGCAGCTGCACGTCTATCAGCTCGCGCGCTTGTACCGGACCGTCGGCATGCTGGTGCGCGGCGGAATGCCGGCGGTACCGGCACTGCGCATGTCGGGTGGCGTGGTGTTCACCGGCGCGCGCGCCGCCTATGCCGCGGCCACCCAGGCGGTGGTCGAGGGGCAGTCGCTCGCCGAAGCCATGGAACGCAACGGCCTCACGACGCCGGTCGCAGCGCGCATGCTGCGGGTCGGGGAGCGCAGCGGCAACATGGGCGAGATGATGGAGCGCATCGCGGACTTCTGCGATGAGGAGCTGGCGCGCTGGGTCGCGGTGATGACGCGCCTCATCGAGCCGGTACTGATGATCATGATCGGACTCATCATCGGGGTCATCGTGGTGCTCATGTACTTTCCGATCTTTCAGCTCGCCGGCAGCATCCGATGAATGCCGCAGTCGACGAGCTCAACGCGACACCTGATACGACGGCGGCCCCAGCGGTTGCGGCGCCGGCGACCCCGGCCACGCTCATCGACGAGCCGACGATTGCGCGCGCCATGAGCGGGGCGCAGCAGGCCAACCGGCCCGTGTACGACGTGCTCGCGGAAAGCTGCAGCCTGGCGGGCGATCGCTATGCACGAGCACTCGCCGAAACATTCGACTATCGCTTCATATCGAGCGCCGAGCTCTCCCAACTCGAACCGGACTTCTCAGTGCTGCCGCCCGCGGACGCCACGCGACGGCACTGCGTCGTGGTGCACG
>CAYQVE010000273.1:0-3958 GCA_964420785.1 uncultured Enterobacteriaceae bacterium
AATGTTGCATTTGCTCGCAGCGCTTTTTGCGGCTTTTGCGAAGTTGTTTTTCGCAAACGGCACGGTGTCATGGTAATGGTAGTGGCTATCGGGGCCCTTTCCCTTCTTCAACAATTACTAACGTTAGCGACGCCCGAGATGACAGAAGCGCGTAGCAGCAGAATGCAGCAAGCGCGGCTCTACGCCTTCATCGTGGCGGTATCGACGGCTACTATCTGCCTCCTGGCACTTCGGGACTGGGACATTCCGGCCACGTTCCCGTCCAAGTTTTGGAATGCGTTGGCGGCGTTTGTCATTCTTGGGATAGTGAGTGAATCGTTCTCGTTCACCATCCCGGTCGCCAACGTCCGCACGTCGGTTTCGTTCGTCTCTTTCATCGCATCTGTAGCCCTCTTCAAGCATCCGTGGCCGATGTTGATCGGTGGGATCACTGCCTTTGTAGCCGACAAATTAGTCCGCCATAAGCCGCTTGTTAGAGTGTGGTTCAATACGGCCCAGTTCATGCTGGCGTCCGGCCTTGGTGCGTTGGTCTATTCGGCACTTGGTGGATCTGTTAACCTCGAAACGTTCGATTTCAAGACGCTCCCCTTCGCGAGTCTCGTCGTCGTCTACTTTCTGGTTAACCATGGAAGCGTTGCAGTCGCAGTATCGCTCAGCAGCGGTGTGTCCGTGCGCGAAGCATGGGACCGCATCGGGAAGGACGCGTTGGCCACCGACCTCCTTTCCAGCACGCTGGCGATCCTGCTCGTTTTCCTATACGTGAAGCTGCAGCTCCTCGGCCTCGCTATTCTTGTGTTCCCACTGTTCCTCGTGCGCCAGTTGTACCAGATGAACCTCCAGATGCAAATCGAGCTGGAGGAAAAGCTGGAGTTGATGGTCAAAGCAATGGAGGCGAGGGATCCCTACACCTCGGGGCACTCCCTTCGGGTCTCCGAGTATGCGCTAGCAATTGCGCGCGAATTGAGACTATCGGCTAATGAAGTCGATACGATCAAGCGGGCCGCCTTACTCCACGATGTCGGCAAGATCTACGAAGAGTTTGCTCCTCTGCTGCGCAAAGAAGGCAAGCTCACTCCCGAGGAGCGCATGACCATGCAAACGCACGTGACGAGGAGTGCGCAGCTGGTCGAGACTGCGGCGAGGCTTCGGGGGTCGGTCCAGGCCATGATTCGGCATCATCACGAGAACTACGACGGGTCGGGGTACCCCGACGGGCTGGCCGGCGAAGACATCCCGGTCGGCGCGCGGATCATCATGATAGCCGACACGATTGACGCAATGACGACGGACAGGCCCTACAGGCGAGCTATGAGTTTGGCGGTAGCCCTAGAAGAGTTACAGAAATACGCAGGTCGCCAGTTTGACCCCCGTTTGGTGCACCTAGTGGCTACGTCGGACGCCATACGGCGTCTTCTCGGGGGAGAACTACGGGAGGAAGAGCCGGCTCCTCTAAGGGGGAGGTCAGTCCGACCAACTTGGGCAGCCCGTCGCTCGCTGACGCTTCCTGCCGAGTGATCGATAAGGGCCAGGCCCCGCGCTACGAGCGTAGTCCCGCTATTCGAGAAACCCCTGGGCAATGAGGATAGCCCTCAGGCCACGTGCCCCGAGGGTCTCAAACATCGCAAGCTCTCTCTCGCTTTCCTCACTGTACCGCCCAACGGCTAGCTTCTCTACCCAGGCACCACAGGCGACCGCGTCGAGGTAGTAGAACGCATGGCGGTCTCGGTATCTGTTCCGGGACTCGGCAACTAGAGATCGTGCAGCTTCCGGGCCGCGAAGATGTACAGCCCTGTGGATCCTAAGCTTGTCGAACAGTCCGCGACTTGGAACGGCTTGCTCTTTTCCCCAAGCCACTCGCTCCGCTGCCTCGGTCAATTGCAATGCGAGATTGACGTCCCGAAGCTCCAAAGCGAACGCGGCGTAGCCAAGCAGGAATTCCATCGTAGCGAGCCAACTTTGCTCCCGCTTACTCGCTTTTTGAGCGGAAGCGAGCACCGAAATGGCGTCGTCTCGCTGACCGTTCATTAGTAGCGAGGCGGCCAGGTTGAGATAGACCATAACTGACCGCGGGCTTACCGCCCGGGCGGCCGTCGAAGACGCCAGTTCGCCAAACTTTACGGCTGCAGCAAAGTCCCCTCGGTGCAGCTTCGCGGCGCATACGTTAGACATTATGATCGCTGACCTCAAGTCATCGCCTATCCGCCTGCTGTACTTGAGCGCACTGGCATACGCGTCACAGGCTATGTCGAACTCGCACGAGTTGAATTTGCACGTCCCATAAGCGGCATATGCCAGCGAAAGGCCTAGGGGATCCTGTCGGTCGTTCAAGGCAGCGATCGCTCGCTCTAGCCCGCTGGCTGCCTTCGCCAGGTCGAAGAAGAAATGGTCACAGTATGCCTTCGCATATAGAAAAATCGGTGGCGGTTCCGAGACCTCTCGCGCAATCACGCATTCGATTTCCTCGCGGACTGCTGCGATCTTCTCGTCGCTTCCTGCGTTGGCGCCTGAGCGCGCGCACTCAAAAAGCGCATTCCCAAGGAGCTCTAGATCACCAGCCTTTCGCGCCGCGCCTAGCGCTCTCTCTGCTGCATCGCAGTAGCTGACACCGGGCTCCTGGTTTGAGATGTACTCCACTGTTGCTTCCATGCGAGCGGTGAGCGCGCGGTCGCGATCCGATAGTCGCTCGTCTTGAGCGAGCAGAGATAGGACCGGTGCTGCGGAATCGGCTTTCGATTGACCCACGAGCGCCCTCGCCAGAAGGAGTCTCAAGCGTTGAACCATGCTGTCGCACAAGGGCTCTCGAACCAGCACGGCCAGCACTTGCTCTGCCTCCGAGAGCGCGCCTGCGTTGAGTGCCGCTTCAGCTCCTTCAACGGCAGTCGAGGCGGCTCGAAGCGCCTCCCCCCCCGCAAGAAATGCCACGTAACCTCCAACTTTCCCGATTGTCCATCAGGTTTTGCCTCCAGGACTTCCGCAACCCTACGATGCAAGTACTGTCGTCCGGGTCCTGCCACGGCGTAGTAGACCTGCGCTCGCATCAGCTCGTTGCGAAACTCGAGACCACCCTGCACCTCCCGGAGGAATCCTTCATCCTTGAGCCTGGACAGCGCCTCGGCCGCCTGGGCCTCATGCAGGTGAACCACCTCATAGAGCGACAAGTGCGCAAGCCGGCGACCGAGCACCGCGGCCAGGTCGAGGGCTGCTCGCGTTGGCGCATCTAGACGCCGGACTTGGCGGTCGAAAACCGCACCGATCGCTCGCGGGATTCCGATGTTGGCTGCTGGCTTGGTGTTGAGTGCTTCAAGGTCGTGGAGAAGCGAACTCGGGCCGTGCGCTAGCCACTCCTTCGTGAGCAGCTCCAAAGCCAGGGGATTACCCCTGCCCGCACGCACGATGCGCGGGACCGGCACCCCAGCGATCTGGGCCGCAGCCCTGGAGACGCGTGCCGCGACAAGTCTTTCCGCCGCTTCGTCCGGCAGCGGGTCGACGGGCAAGGTTAACAACGCCTTGATGATGCCGTCGCATACCAACGCGTTTGCGGCAGCCGTCGTGCGGAGGTCGTTAGATCGTGCCGTCAGAATCAACATCAGTCGTGTCGATGGGAGCTTGCGCACCGCGATGTGAACGATCGCCACCGTCGCATCGTCCGCCGCGTGGATGTCATCAACCACGAGGACCAGTGGGCTCTCCTCAGTAGCGGCCTCCACAGCCTTGAGAAACGCGTCGGCGAGCCGTAACGGAATCACCCCCGGCGCCCACTCGACCGGCTTTGGAACGCCTGGGAAGGCGGTGAATATCTCGGGGGACACGCGCGTTAGCTCGCTCAGCGCTTCCGGGTCAGCGCCACCGATCGCGTGTTGCACCGTCAGTTGCTTGACCAGCTCCGCGAGCACCGCAAACGGCAGCTCACGCTCCGCCTCGTAAGCTTGAGCGCGGGCGATGGCCGCGCCCTCCATCT
>CAYQVE010000274.1:0-3913 GCA_964420785.1 uncultured Enterobacteriaceae bacterium
GCAAGATGCTGGTGCATCCGCGCATCGTCATCGGCGTGCCGAGCGAGATCACGCAAGTCGAGAAGCGCGCGGTGATGGATTCGGCGTATCGCGCCAAAGCGAGCGAGGTCCATCTGGTCGAGCAGGCCATGGTCGCGGCCATCGGCGCCGGCCTGCCGATCACCGAACCCTCCGGCAACATGATCGTGGACATCGGCGGCGGCACCACCGACATCGCCGTGATCTCGCTTTCGGGCATCGTCTACAGCCGCTCCGTGCGCGTGGCGGGCAACGAGATGGACGACGCCATCACGCACTTCCTGAAGCGCAAGTACAACCTGCTGATCGGCGAACGCACGGCCGAGTACATCAAGATGGAAGTCGGCTCGGCCTACGCACTTGAAAAACCGCTGACCACCGAGATCAAGGGACGAAACCTCATCGAGGGCGTGCCCATGACGCTTACGGTGGACGACACGGAAATCCGCGAGGCGCTCGCGGAGTGCGTCTCGACCATCATGAACGCCATCCGCGTGGCGCTCGAGCGTACGCCGCCCGAGCTTTCCGCCGATATTTCCGACCGCGGCATTGTCCTCACCGGAGGCGGCGCGCTGCTGAAGAATCTGGACAAGCGCATCCGCGAAGAAACCGGATTGCCCGTTTCCATCGCCGACGATCCTCTGGCGTGCGTCGTGCTGGGCACGGGAAAAATGCTGAGCGACTTCGCCCTGCTGAGAAAGATCTCCGTCGAATAAGGCAGGACCCGTGGAAACCCTCTTTTCCAGGCACCGCAACACGGTGGCTCTGATTGCCGCCCTGTTCGTGCAACTGGCGCTGCTCGCCTGGCAGGTGCGCCGTCCCGATAGCGACGTGCCGCTGCTGCGCGCCTGGATGCAAGCCGTCGTCTCCCCGCCCCAACGGATCGTCAGCGCGACGCTGCGCGGCGTGGGCCAGGTTTGGGAGAATTACGTGGACCTTCTCCAGGCCCGGCAGGACAATCTTCGCCTCGAGACCGAGCTCGACCGGCAACGCCTCCTCAACCATCAGCTTCGCGACCAAGCCCAGGAACTCGAACGCCTGCGGGCCCTGGTAAGCTTCCGCGAGAAGACACCCGGCTCGACGATCACCGCCCGCGTCATCGGGTCGGGAGTATCGGAAACATCCCGCATCGTCATCCTGAACAAGGGGCGCGAGGACGGTTTGAAGCCGAACATCGCCGTGATCACGCCCGACGGCATCGCCGGCAAAGTGCAACGGGTATTTCGCAGCACGGCGCAGGTGCTGCTCATCACCGACGGGGAGAGCGGCGCGGGCGCGCTGCTCGAGCAATCGCGGATCCACGGCGTGTTGAAAGGAACGAACGGCGCGCAGTGCCGCCTTCTCTATGTCCTCAACGACGAGAAAGTGGAGCCGGGCGAGCGCGTGCTCACGTCGGGCGAAGACCGCGTCTATCCCAAGGGACTCCCCATCGGCGTCGTGACACAGGTGCGGCCCGGCTCGGCCTTCAAGGAGATCACGGTGCAGCCCGCGGCCCGGCTGAATCGCCTCGAAGAAGTCCTGGTGGTGATCCAGGGCGAAGAGGCTCCGCCGCCTGCCGCGGCTACACCGCCGGCGCCCGAGATCGTTATCCCGTTCGCGCCGCCGCCGTTGCCGGTCGCGGGCGACAACGAACGTCCGGGAATTCCGCGAGGAGCGCGCCCGGAGACCGACGCCGACAAGGTGCTCGGCGCCTACCGGCAACGCGCCGCACAAGACGCCCAGAAGGCCGCCCCCAAGGCCAAACCCGTCGGCCCGCCGGACGAGTGAAACCCTATGAACCTGTCCATAGGCGCCAAGCTCGGGCCGTACGAGATCGTCGCGTCGATTGGCGCGGGCGGGATGGGCGAAGTTTGGAAGGCCCGTGATACGCGCCTGGATCGCATCGTCGCGTTGAAAGTTTCTAAAGAGCTTTTCTCCGAGCGCTTCGAGCGCGAGGCCCGCGTCATCGCTTCGCTGAATCATCCGCACATCGCCAGCCTCTACGACGTGGGCCCGAATTATCTGGTCATGGAGTATGTGGAGGGCGACCCGCTGCGCGGCCCTCTGCCGGTCGCCAAGGCGATGCAGTACGCCGGACAAATCTGCGACGCGCTCGATGCCGCGCACAAGAAGGGCATCACGCACCGCGACCTGAAGCCGGCAAATATCCTGGTCGGAAAGCAAGGGATCAAGTTGCTGGACTTCGGCTTGGCTAAGGTCCGCGAGGAGCAAGCGGTCAGCGAGGAGACCATCTCGAAGGCGCTCACCGCTCAGGGCGCGGTGCTGGGCACGCCTCAATATATGGCGCCCGAGCAGGTGGAAGGCAAAGAAGCCGACGCCCGCAGCGACATCTTCTCGCTCGGCTGCGTGCTCTACGAGATGCTCACGGGACGCAAGGCGTTCGGGGGCAAGAATGCTTCCGTCATCGCCGCGGCGATTCTCGCCAAAGAGCCGGAGCCGATCACGGGCCTCGATCCGGCGGTCGAGCGCGTAGTCAAAGCTTGCCTGGCGAAAGATCCAGACGATCGCTTGCAGAGTCCGCGCGATGTGAAGCTGGCCCTCGGGTGGAGCGCGCGGCCCGATTCTGAGAGGGCGGCGCGAGGCAATCGGCTGCCGTGGGCCGTGGCGATCGCGATGGGGTTGGCCTTTCTCACGGTAGCCTGGCTCTACTTCCGGGGATCCCAACCGATCGCGCAGCGAGCCATTCATTTCCAAATTCAGGCCCCGGAGAAGATGAAGTTCGCCGATTCCCCCGAGCTGGTCTCGCCAGATGGGCGGACCATTGTTTTCGAGGCAAGCTCGGCGGACGGCAAGAGTTCTCTCTGGGTGCGGCCTCTCGATACAGACACGGCTCGTCCCCTGCCTGGCACGGAGCGTCCGGGCTCCTGGACCTGGTCTCCCAACAGCCGGTCTTTGGCCTTCTTCTCCGATGCTGATAAGCGGTTGAAGAGAATCGAGGTCGCAGGAGGAACGCCACAGACCATTTGCGCGCTGCCTCTGGCAATCCTTGGAACATGGAATGAGGCCGGCGATATCCTGTTTCGGGCTCCCAATGGGCAGTTCCAGAGAGTTCCGGCCTCCGGCGGTGTTCCTAGCGATGTTATGAAGCCCGATGCTGGAGCCAAATGGTCCCCTCGCGACCCCACTTTCCTTCCGGACGGACGTCATTTCCTCTTCACGAACGGTTTTTGGGGGGACGCTCCCGGGCCGTCTATCTACGCGGCCTCACTGGACGGCATGGATGGCCGCACGCTCATCCTGGAACAAGCAGCCGCGGCTCGATTCATGCCTTCCATGGCGCGCTCCGGAATTCCCGGGTATCTGTTCTACTACGGCGTGGACGGAACTGTGCTGATGGCGCGGCCCTTCGATCCGGACAGCCTGAAGTTCTCCGGCGACCCGGTTCAAATCTCCGAGAACGTGGGGCGGTTTTCTGTATCGCACTCCGCGGGAGTTATGCTCTGGAGTAACCAGAATCCGTCGTTGAGTCAAATCGTGTGGCTCGACGGCCAGGGCAAGACCCTGGACGCCATAGGGACACCGGGAAGGATTTCGACGCTTTCCTTGTCTCCCGACGGCAAGAGGGCCGCAATCAGTCGAAACCAGGATGGAAAGAACGATGTGTGGACTGTGGACCTTGCCCGCGGCGCTTTTTCTCGGTTGACACTGGGAGAGACGCTCAAAACTTACCCGATTTGGTCGGCCTTGCATTCGCGGATCTTTTTCAGCGACTACGATGGCGCCGTCTCGGGTGTTTCCAATCTCTATTCCATCAGCGCGGATGGGGGAACCAAGGAACTGGTTTTTCGCAATTCGAACCGCAAGATTGGCACGGACCTGAGCCGCCATGAGCTTTTCTTGCTTTACCACGAGAATGAACTTTCGAGCCCGCGGAGGTTCGAGGTGATCTTGGCGG
>CAYQVE010000275.1:0-3882 GCA_964420785.1 uncultured Enterobacteriaceae bacterium
CTCGCGGATCGCGCCGATGACGAGTTCGGGCTGGTCAAAAGGGATGTATTCCGAGAGTTCCCTTGGCCGCGACGAGCTGTCCTGGCCGCGTGTACAGCTCGTAGCCCGGGGCGCAGTAATATTGCCGATGCCCGATGACCGGCGACGTGTGCTGCGGCCGTCAATTTTAGATTTACCGGCTGGATTGCCCTCTCTGAGCATGCTGCTTGAATGCGCGTTTGCCGGTGCCGCGCAGCGGGAAACGCGTCGGCTTCATCGCTTCTCGCTGATCGTCGTTCTCGTGCTGAAGACAGCCGGTGTCGGGCGCTGATTCTCCGTCATCCTGACCGACCAGGGGCGTCGTGCCCGGCAGCACGCCCTGTACTGCGGCACCGTCGTTCTCCCGTGACCCGGTTCGGTCTGCCGACCGAGCGACCGAGCCCACTTCGAACTGGCTCGGTGGCACCCCGAACGCCCGATGAAACATGGCCGTGAAAGCGCTCGGGCTGTCGTAGCCAACCTCGAACGCCACCGTTGTGACCGACCAGCCGGTGGACAGTAGCGACAACGCGTGGACCAGGCGCGCCTGCTGTCGCCAGATGGCCACGCCCATGCCGGTCTCGTTCTTGAAGCTGCGGGTAAAAGTTCGGCGTCCCATGCCGGCAATCCTCGCCCACTCGTCGAGATCGCGGCCATCCGCAGGGTTCGCAACGATCGCGCGGCAGACACGGAGCAGTCGTGGATCGCTTGGCAGGCTGACAAGATACGGAGCGCTCGGCATGCGATCGATCTCTTCGAGCATGAGCGCGACGATGCGGCCCTCCCGCCCGTCGACCGCATAGTTCGGCTTGAATCCAACCACCTCGAGGATCAGCGCCCGCAGAAAGGGAGAGACTTCAAAGACCCGACATCGCTGCGGCTCGCGGCCCAGGGTCGCATCGATGTACAGCGTTCTGAGCGACACGGCGCTGCGGCACGACACCTCGTGGGTCGATCCGGCGGGTATCCAGACTGCCCGCTGCGGCGGGACGACGGAGGTGGACTCTTCCGTGCGCACCGACATGACGCCCGAGGACGCGTACAGGATCTGCGTGCGCGTATGCGAGTGCATCGGGTCGACGAATCCGGATGGATATTCGTCGCTCAATGCGATGACGGGCCGAGCGATTCCGAGCAAATCGGCACTATGCTTCATGGCCTTGACCCGACGCCTTTGTCCCCTTCATCGGAGTATGGCCAAATCAGTGATGTCTGCAAGCCGTGGTTGAGCGGTGCCGGCGATGGCCCAGTCTCGGCAGTGATTGACCCTATCCACGCAGGGCGGAAGGGCGCGGTCGGCTAGGATTGTGCGGTCGCTATCGGCTCGCCGCGCAGCCAAGGTGCCTTGCATGAGCGATGTAGAGAGGATCGATTCGGACGGGCTCGATCCAGACATTCGTCGCTTCGTGACCGCAGTGCAGCGAGGCTATCAGCAGTACGCCGACTTCGACGCGTTGCCGCTGCCGGAGCGTCGACAGGCCGCGGAACAGGTGCGCGCGCCCTGGCGAGCCGGCGGACCCCGGATGTGGCGCTCCGTGAACACCACAATCGACGGCGTCCGAGGGCGCATCCACATACCGGTGGAGGCGCCGGCGCTCGGTGTCATGCTCTATCTTCATGGCGGCGGGTGGACGATGTTCAGCATCGACACGCACGATCGGCTGATGCGCGAGTACGCGCTGCGGTCGGGTGCCGTCGTCGTGGGCATCGACTACAGTCTCTCGCCGGAGGCGAAATTTCCCACCGCACTCGATGAGGTGCTTGCAGCGATCGGCTGGCTGCGCCGGCACGGCACGGCCTATGGGATCGATCCAGCGAGGCTCGCCATCGGCGGGGATTCTGCGGGCGCGAATCTTTCGGTCGCCGCCGCCTTGAGGCTGCGCGATAGGGAAGAGCCCGCGCTGCGAGCGATGCTGCTCAACTATGGGGCATTCAGCCCGGAGCCGAGTGCCAGTTACCAGCGCTACGGAGGGCCGCGCTACATGCTGACGGTCGAGGAGATGCAATACTTCTGGAGCAACTACACTTCCGATCCGGCACAGCTCCGCGATCCCCTGGTCGCACCGTATCGGGCGGACCTGCGCGGACTGCCCCCCGCATTCCTCTGCATTGCGGCTTGCGACATCCTGGCCGACAGCAACCGCGACATGGCCAGGCGCTTCGCTGCCGCGCAAGTGCCTTGCGAGGTGCACGTCTATCAGGGCGCCACGCATAGCTTTCTCGAGGCGGTGTCGATCGCCCCGCTGGCGGAACGCGCCATCGAAGAGGGGGCGCGCTGGTTGCGTGAGCGGCTGACAACGAGCTGAGCGATCCCATGGAGACACGGTTTTCGCCTCGTTCGCATGCGGACCTCATCAGGCTCATCGCGGACCATCCGCTCGCATGGGTCGTCTCGCAGGACTTCCAGGCGACTCCACTGCCGCTGATCGCGGAGACGGACGTGTCCGGCTCCATCGTCAGCCTGCTCGGACACTTCGCGCGCCGCAATCCGCAGGTGATGGCATTCCAGGGAAGCCCTCGCGGCTTGATTCTTTTCCACGGGCCTCAGGGCTATATTTCCCCGCGTCTGGTCTCGAGGCCCGCCTGGGCTCCAACCTGGAATTACGCGGTAATACGCTTCGACGTCACAGTTGGGTTCGTGCCGGACGAGACCGACGCAGCCGTTCGGCGCCTCGCAGGCCATCTTGAGCGCGAGCGGCGCGATCCCTGGCACGTGGAGGAAATGGGTTATCGATATGGCCAGCTGCAGCAGCACATCATCGCGTTTCGTGCGCACGTACGCGCCACGCATGCCACCTTCAAGCTTGGCCAGGACGAAGACCACGGCACATTCGACGAGATCGTCGCAGGCTTAGGTGACACGCCTCTCGCACATTGGATGTCGCAACAGGGGAGCGTGAGCCGGAGATGAATTTGACGCAACGCGCAGCCCTTCTTGCGATCGGCGCCGCTCTGGGGTTGGCCAGCGCTCACGCCGCTGCGCCCTCGGTGGCCTCGTTGCCGCGCCAGCCAGCGCTCGATGCGCCGCAAAGTCGCTATCAGCCTCTGCCACGCGTCGACACGCTGCTCGCGGGGGCCACAATCCTGGACGGTGTGGGTGGACGGATCGGGCACGGCGATGTGCTGATGCGTGACGGGCGAATCGTGGCGCTCGGCCACGCGCTGGCGCACGAGGGGGCGCTCGTCGTCGATGCGAGCGGCCGCTGGATCACGCCCGGCATCATCGACATCCACACTCATTACGGGACGTATCTCCTGCCTCAAACGGCCGCCGAGGCGAGCGTGTCCGACGTCGTCGAGGACAGCGATCCGAACGTGGCCGATACCTGGATCGAGCACGCCGTGCGCCCCGGCGATCCGGCGTTCTCTCGCGCCCTCGCGAGCGGCGTCACGACTCTGCAGATCCTGCCTGGATCTGGCGCTTTGTTCGCCGGCCGATCGGTGATCGTCAAGCCGGTGCCCGCCGTCACACTCGATCAGATGCGCTTCCCCGGGGCACGGCAGGGACTCAAGATGGCCTGTGGCAGCAATCCGGCTTCGAGCTTCGGCAGTCGCGGTCGCTTCCCCAACAGCCGGCAGGGCGAGATCGCGGGGGTACGCGCCGCCTTCCTCGATGCACAGCGCTATCTCAAGGACTGGGACGACTATCGCGCCGGACGCAGGGCCGACCCGCCACACCGCGACCTGAAGCTCGATACGCTCGCCGGGACCCTTCGAGGCGAACTGCCGGTGCACCTGCATTGCTATCGAGCCGACGACATCGCAAGGTGGATCTCGACTCTGGAGGAATTCGGCGTGCATCTCACCGCGGTCCATCACGCGGTTGAGGGCTACAAGATTGCACCGCTTCTCGCAGAGAAGCGC
>CAYQVE010000276.1:0-3876 GCA_964420785.1 uncultured Enterobacteriaceae bacterium
GTGTAAGGGTCAAAAGCCCTTCGAGGGTTCGAATCCCTCTCTCTCCGCCAAAATTATCTATATAAATCAAGATGTTATAGAGTTATCCGCTGTAGTTTGCGGTTTTCCGAGGCTATTCCTGATTCTCAACTGTTCTCAGGACGTCTTGCTCCGTATCGCCGTACCTCACCTAGCTGTGGGTATATTGTTGGTATCAGAATTCGGTGAGCCGCAAATACCAACACGTGCCAACAATTTTTGGATTAGAGCCACAACGCAGCGTCGCTATTTCTTCCTGATGAGTGGCCGGTCAATCGGTCGATCGCCTGCAACTCGCAGTATTGGTACTCGCTCACTACGGATCTCCTGAAGGGGCGCCATAGCCTTCGGCGCGCCAGCGGCGATATGCCTCTATCCACTCTGCGCCGTCGGGCAGCGGCGTCGGTAACGGCAGATCGGCGATTGGAAGCGATTGCCGCGCGCGCCTGCGCCCGCAAACTGCGACGATCTGCTCGCTGCGGTCGAGATCAACGCGTTCGACAGTGACCGGGACGCCGAGTACCTTCGTCTCGAAGGGCACGGCCAGGTTCTCTTGGATCATGGTGAACCAGCCTGTGATTTGCTCGGAGTCACCGTAGGCATCGACGGTCGTCTGCTCGATCATCTCCGCAAGCCTAGCCTTCGTGAGGCGCGGAGCGTGTCGCTTCTTGCGCTTGCCGGCGCTCATAGGAGGTCGTCCCGCTCCTCGAGCGAGCGCAGCACTTCCTCTTCGTATTCGACGACGAGGTCATCCCTAGGCTCGCCAAGCCCGAGGGGCGCTTCTCCTCTGGCGTAACCGAGACCACGATAGCCGCGCAGGCGCTTCTGGAACATCCGCAACAGCACTGGAACCTCACGGTCGACGTAATCGAAGATGCGGACTTCCTGCTTTGCCGGATGGAGACGGTGGAGCCGGCCAGCGTACTGAATTAATGTCCCCTTCCACGACACTGGCAACGCTAGAAAGAGCGTGTCGAGTCGCGCATCGTCGAAGCCTTCGCCAATATAGCGGCCGGTGGCAAGAACGAGTCGCTCCTCGGCATCCGGGATGGCCGCGAGCTGCTGTTTGACCTTGCGTCGTGCTAAGGCGCTCATGCCTCCCTGAAGTACCACCACGTGCCGCGCGAATTTCGAGAGCCTATCCGCGAAGAACTCGAGATGGTCTCTGCGCTCGGTGAGCAGAATCGGTGAGCGCCTCTGTTCGAGCGCTCCGATCACGTCATCCAGGATAAGCTCATTGCGTTTTGCGTCGGCCGCGAGCGCGGCGTACAGCTCTTGGATGCCAGGCGGCGTTTCGCACGATGTCTTGAAACCGGTCTCACGAACCACGAGCGTGTGAGCGAAGGGGCGCTGTGCCGCTTGACTCTTCGGATTCACTGCAAAACGGATGGGCCCGAGCTGCATCGCCATGATCGGATGGTGCCCGTCGCGGCGTTGTGGAGTTGCCGTTAGCCCGACGACGTAGCGCGCCCTTACCTCGGCGAGCACGCGCTCAAATGAGACGGCGGGCAGGTGGTGGCACTCGTCGACGATGACCTGACCATAGTGGGCGACGATGTCCTGGACACTATCCTTGCGGATGAGACTTTGGATCATCGCGACATCGAGCTGGCCGTTACCGGTCTTTTCGCCCGCTCCGATCTGCCCGATCTGCTTCGGCTCCAAACCTAAAAACAAAGACAGCTGCGCCAGCCACTGATCTGGCAGTGGCTGCCGGTGGACCAGAATCAGCGTACTGCAGCCGCGTGCCGCAACGAGGTACGTGCCGACAACGGTCTTGCCCACGCCAGGAGGCGCAACGAATACGCCGATATCGTGCGCGCATAGCGCGTCCGCAGCCGCCTGCTGCACGCTTGTCAGCTTCCCCTGAAACTGTAAGAGGAGTCGTTCTCCGGCGAAGCGGTGGTCTTCGACCTCAACGGAAACCCCATAGTCGCGCATCAGCGCCTCGAACTCTGTTTGGCAACCACGCGGCAAACCCACGAACTGAGGTAAGTCTTCGGCGCATGCGATGACTCTCGGTGTCGTGGTCGTCGAGAGACGCATACTCTGCTTTTTGTAGAATTCGGGATTCTGAAAGGCCGCCAATCGCTTGGGCTGGTTGGGCAGAGGTGACGGCAGGCCCGCCTTATCGACATACAGCCTTTGCGCGAGCACCGCGCGCACTACCCGCGGGAGTGGCTCGGTAATGACGGCCAGATTGCGCTTCCGCGACGGCAGCTGTGCCCACGGTGCCGTGTCTTCTTCGTCGATCGTCGCGATCCGCACGCCGACCACTGATCCCCGGTCCGTGGCTTCTCGGGCAATCGGCTCCACGGTCGACGCGTCGATGCGCGGCAGCGAGGCGAGATAAGACCACTGTTGGTCAGCGGGGTAGGGACGAAGTCGGTCATCGAGAAAGACCGAGTTTCCCAGCGCCCTTGGCCCGTGTTGCAGCGGCAGCGCGATGAGATTACCGAATCCACCGCGCGGCATCGTGTCCTGGCTCGGAAAGAGCCGGTCGTAGGAGCGATGGCATCGCGCAATGCATCCCGGCCCGGCTCCTGAGCGGCCGGTTGGGGTTGGTGCATTCGTTTTTGCTTAGCGTCGTCCTGCATGAGCTCGCCGCCGGGAGGACTAGACATCGAGAGCACGCACAGCAAGAGATCTAGTTGACGTGTTGAGAGTGTCGGTCTGGATTGTCAAGCAAAATCATATGCTTATGATAGCATCATCGGTTCAGCGCGTAGATTGCTGGATGGAAGGATCGGGCGCTCCCGCACGTGGCGAAACCCAAGCGACAACCTCGATGCGTGCTGATTGCGGGCCCAAACGGTGCCGGCAAGACTACGTTTGCGCGCCGGTATCTGCCCGAAGACGCGGGCGTGATTCACTTTGTAAACGCCGATCTGATTGCGAGTGGTTTATCCCCGCTCAAACCGGAGCTCGCAGCCATCGCAGCAGCGCGGATGGTACTGCGAGAGATCGATCGTTTGGCGGCTGAACGAATGGATTTTGCCTTCGAGACGACGTTCAGCGGGTTGACCTACGTGCGCCGGCTCCAGGCTTGGAAGCAAGCCGGCTACCGTATCGAGATGGTGTACCTTCGGCTCCGTTCCGTTCAATTGGCGCTGCGGCGCATCGCTGCTCGAGTGCGCCAGGGTGGCCATGAAGTGCCGCGGGCTGACGTCGTCAGGAGGTTCTCAAGAGGCTGGGGGAACTTTCAGCGCATCTACCGGCCTTTGGCCGACAGCTGGGCTGTGTACGACAATTCGGGCCGTGCACCGCGACTATTGGAGAAAAGTCCGTGAAGGCGAAAACGCGAACGAAGGGAAGGCGACCACTGAGCTTTGCCGCTGGAGTAGGCAATGCCTTGCGTCGTGCGGCAAAGGATGCTCGGAAGACTGCGCGCATGTACGGCACGCCGCTCTATGTGTGGGAAAACGGCAAGGTTGTGGCGAAGAAGCCGTGAGACTTTGTCACTGGCAGCCGCCAGCGATGCAATCGTACATTCGCTTTGTTGGTATTTTTTGTGGGTACCAATATTCCGGCAAATAATTAAAGCCCAATAAATCATTGGCATAGAGAGTGGCGTGAATCCCTCTCTCTCCGCCAAATTTCTCGATCGTCGCCGTGCGGCCTACGCCATCGCTTCGAGATAAACGTGACCATGGGGCGCGCCCCGGGAATATCAGTGAGCTCGACCGGCTCGACGGGAAATCTATCCGCGTGAGCCTGGATAAAGCCCAGAGGCCGAGATACGGAGATTTGAAGGCGGGCGCAAACCGGACTCGCGAACACAGCCGGCCCGCAGAGTCTGTATGGGGGTACAGCCGGCCCGCCGGTCACCGTGACCGCGGCTGGATCATTTACTCGACA
>CAYQVE010000277.1:0-3832 GCA_964420785.1 uncultured Enterobacteriaceae bacterium
CTCGCCAACCTGCCCGAGGAAACGCTCGAGCGCTTCGATTTCGATCGGGGTCTGCTGCTGGGCTCGCTCGCTTTGACGGTTTTCATCGCGCTGTTCCTGTACCTCAAGTTCCAGTTCTTCTTCCTGGTCGTGCTCCTGGCTGTCGCCGCGAACATGCCCGGCGAAGTGGCCGACAGCCTGGGCATTTCGACCCTGCCGCTGGTCATCGCCATGGCCACCATGGTGGGCTTTTCGCTCATCAACTACGTGGTGGACCTGCTTCCGACGGGCCTCGAGAAAAGACCGAGAGAGCAGAGCGCCGAGGGCATCAAGGTCCTGTTCTACGCCATCGAGAAGGGCAACCTCATCTACGCGCAGAAGGTGCTCTCCCAGAACTTCGACCCCAATCTCGTCGCCGAGAACGGCTATACCCCTCTGATGTACGCTGCGGCGCGCGGCGACTCGAAGATGGTGGAGCTGCTGCTCAGGAACGGCGCGGACGTCAACATGGTCAGCAAAGAGGGCGATACGGCGATCGAGCTCGCCCTGCGGATCGGCTCGCAGGAGTGCGCCGACATCCTGAAGAAGGCGCGTGCCGACCAGGTGGCGCGCGAACAGGCCGTACGGACACCGCAGGCGAAGCAGGACTGAAGCCTCGCGGTAACAAAATGTGTCGGGCCCGGAGCGGCGGGAACTTCGTCCTGCCTGTGCTGCCCAAGACGCGTTACCGAGATCATTGCAGGAGACCCCTTATGTCCAAAAAGAAATTCGCCCTGGTGCTGGCCGTGTGCGCGGCCGCAATGATGCTGGGCTTCGAGGGCGGCAGGCTGACCACCGTATCGAGCTCGCAGGCCCAGACGCAGATCCAGAGGTCCGCCGCCAGCGCGCTCCCCGATTTCAGCGCGCTGGTCGAGCAAAACGGGCCCGCCGTCGTCAACATCAGCACCACGACCGCTCCGGTGCGCGTCCAGATGCAAGTACCCCAGATCCCCGGCGAGCCGGGCGACCCGATCCAGGAGTTTTTCCGCCGTTTCCAGATTCCCATGCCCCAGGGCGACGCGATTCGCAGAGGGGTCGGCTCGGGTTTCATCGTGAGCCCCGACGGTTATATCCTGACCAACGCGCACGTCGTCGATGATGCAAGCGAGGTCACTGTGAAGCTCACCGACAAGCGCGAATTCAAGGCGAAGGTGATCGGCGTGGACCGCCGCACCGACGTCGCGCTGGTCAAGATCGATGCAAGGAATCTCCCGACGGTCCGGATCGGTGACGCTTCGAAGGCCCGCGTGGGCGAATGGGTCGCGGCGATCGGCTCGCCTTTCGGTCTGGAGAACACGGTGACCGCGGGCATCATCTCCGCCAAATCGCGCTCGCTGCCCGACGAGAACTACGTGCCCTTCATCCAGACCGACGCCGCCATCAACCCCGGCAACTCCGGCGGGCCGCTGTTCAACATGGCGGGCGAGGTGATCGGCATCAACTCGCAGATCTACAGCCGCACGGGCGGCTACATGGGATTGTCGTTCGCGGTTCCCATCGAAGTCGCGATGAAGGTCAAGACCGATCTGCAGAAGTACGGCAAAGTCAGCCGCGGGCGGCTGGGGGTCACCATCCAGGGCGTGACCCAGGAGCTGGCCGATTCCTTCGGACTGAAGAAAGCGCAGGGCGCCCTGGTCAGCGCCGTGGAACCGAAGAGTCCCGCGAACAAGGCCGGGGTCAAGACCGGCGACATCATCCTGGCGGTGGACGGACGCGCCATCGAGAGCTCGATCGACCTGCCCCGCATCATCGGCGAATCGCGCCCGGGCGCCGCGGTGACTCTCAAGGTCTGGCGCCAGGGCGAAACACAGGAGCTGCGCGCTTCCTTGGGCGAGGCCCCCGCGGAAAGAGTAGCCAAGGCGCACAGCGAAACGAAGTCCAAGCCGAGCAAACTCGGTCTGGCGGTGCGGCCGCTCACCGAGGAAGAGCGCAAGCAGATCGAGACCGAAGGCGGGCTGCTCGTGGAGGAATCCGAAGGTCCTGCCGCGCGGGCGGGCGTTCAGGCGGGGGACGTCATTCTCGCCTTCAACAACCAGCCCGTGAAAAGCGTCGATCAGCTGCGCCGCCTGGTGGACCGCTCGCGCGGCAGCGTCGCGCTTCTGATACAGCGCGAGGGCAACAAGATCTACGTGCCGATCCGGCTCGGCTGATCGGAACGGATCGAATCGAAACCGCGCCTTGACGGCGCGGTTTTTTTTCGTCTTCCAAAGGCGCCCCGGCTGCTAGAATCGGCCGGACACCGAGGAGGACGCCATGGCCCCACCCCGATCTCTCCAGTTCGACACGCTCAGCCTGCACGCGGGCCACAGGCCCGACCCGGTCACCGGCGCGCGCGCGGTGCCGATCTATTTCACCACGTCCTTCGTCTTCCGCGACGCAGACCACGCGGCGGCGCTCTTCAACATGGAGCGCGGCGGGCACGTCTACTCGCGCATCTCCAATCCCACCAACGCGGTGCTCGAGGAGCGGGTGGCGGCCCTCGAAGGCGGCGTCGGAGCGATCGCGACCGCGAGCGGCCAGGCCGCGCTGCACGTGGCGATCGCCACGATCGCGGCAGCGGGCTCGCACATCGTCGCATCGCGCGCCCTCTACGGCGGCTCGCACAATCTGCTTTCCTACACGCTGCCACGCTTCGGCGTCGAGACCACGTTCGTCGACCCGCGCGACCTCGCGGCATGGAAAAAGGCGATCAGGCCGAACACGAGGCTTCTTTTCGGCGAGACGCTGGGCAACCCGGGGCTGGACGTGCTCGACGTTTCCTCGGTTGCAGCGATCGCGCACGCCGCCAAGCTGCCCCTGCTGGTGGATGCCACCTTCACCACGCCCTACCTGCTGAAGCCCTTCGACCACGGCGCCGACCTCGTGTACCACTCGGCCACCAAATTCCTCGGCGGGCACGGGGTGGCGTTCGGCGGAGGGCTCGTGGACGGAGGCACGTTCGACTGGGAAGCCTCGGGAAAATTTCCGGAGCTGACCGAGCCCTACGCGGGGTTCCACGGCATGGATTTCCAGGAGGAATCCACCGTCGCGGCGTTCCTCCTGCGCGCGCGGCGCGAGGGCCTTCGCGATTTCGGCGCCTGCATGAGCCCCGCGAGCGCGTTCCAGATTCTGCAGGGCATCGAAACGCTTCCGCTCAGGATGGAGCGGCACGTGCAGAACACGCGCAAGTTGATCGCTTTCCTGGGCGAGCAGGCCGCGGTCGAGTCCATCGCTTATCCCGAGCTGCCTTCGCACCCGGACCACGCCCTCGCGAAGCGGCTTCTCCCGCGCGGCTGCGGCGCAGTGTTCAGCTTCAATCTGAAGGGCGGCCGGGCGGCCGGCCGTCGCTTCATCGAGGCCTTGGGAGTCTTCTCGCACCTCGCCAACGTCGGCGATGCGAAGTCGCTGGTGATCCACCCGGCGAGCACCACGCACTTTCGCATGAGCGACGCTGCGCTCGCCGAAGCGGGCATCGGCCCGGGCACGATTCGTCTGTCGATAGGACTCGAAGACCCGCAGGACCTGATCGAGGATCTCGGGCGCGGCCTGCGAGCCGCAAAGGACTGAAGATGGAGCTTCGGGTCGCGGGCAACTCAGTCTACGCCTACACCGGCGGGAAGACCTTCGATGCGAAGCTGCCGGCTCTCGTGTTCATTCACGGCGGCGAACAGGATCATTGCGTCTGGGCGCTGCAGTCGCGCTATCTCGCGCACCACGGCTACGCAGTGCTCGCGGTCGATCTGCCGGGGCACGGAAAGAGCGGCGGCGCTCCGCTCGCAAGGATCGAGGACATGGCCGCCTGGGTCGTCGCGCTGCTCGATGCGGCCAGGCTGGG
>CAYQVE010000278.1:0-3812 GCA_964420785.1 uncultured Enterobacteriaceae bacterium
TTTGCGAATTGATAGGCGGGAGGATGCTGGCCACCGACTTCATTGCAAAGTCCCCAAATGACGATGGAAGGGTGATTGCGGTCGCGCGCAATCATCTCGCGCATCTGCTCGAAGCCGTTCGCAAGAATGTCGGCGTCCGGCTCATCGGCCATACCCTTGAAAGTGTCCCAGCCCCAGGCGGGGATTTCGCTTTGAACGAGAATGCCGTGACGGTCGCAATAGTCGAGGACACGAGTGTCCTGTGGCCAGTGGACGCGCGTGAAGACACAGTTCAGGTGCTTTAAGTCGTCGTGATCGTGGGTGATCCAGCTCTCCGGCTCGGCCATGCCGAATTCGGGATTGCTGCCGGCCATCCGCTCGACACCCATGAGCCTCACACGCTCGCCGTTCAGATAAAAGGAGCCGTCTTTGACTTCGAGCTTGCGTACCCCGAACGTGGTGGCGAAGGAATGAGCTTCACGGCCGTCGGTAACGAGGAACTCGAGACGATAAAGATGAGGATGGTCGAAGTGCCAGAGCCTTGCCCTGGGAAGCAGTGCGGAAACAGCCAGCGTCTGGACGGCTGCCGACTGAATCGCAAGGTGTCCCGCATCCGGATTGCCGAGGACTTCGCGTCCGGTTTCCTGGTCCACGACACGAAAAGAGGCCTGTCCCTGCCAGGGCCTGGCGCCCGTATTACGGCACTGCGCGACAATTGCAAGTTTTGCCTCCCCGCTGGCGAGATCGGGACTGGCCTCGACATGCACGTGCTCGACAAGAGCCTCCGGTGTCACCAGCAGACGGACCGGTCGGAAGATCCCGCCATCATGCGGGAAATCGCTGGAGCGGCCTCGCGGCAGCATGTGCTCGTCGAAGGAGTTGTCTACGCGTACGACGAGAGAGTTTGGCGATCCGAGGCGCAGGAAGCGCGAGATGTCGAGAGTAAAGGCGGTGTAACCCTTGCGCGCGTGCTGGCCGGCATGCCGGCCGTTCACCCAGACCGTGGCCGTGTGATACACGGCTTCAAACTCGATCCGCACCGCGGAGCCGGTCCAGCGCTCGGGGGCATCGAAGTCACGCCGGTACCAGGCGACGCCGCGATACTCCGTCAGTGACGGCTGAACTTGCCAGGTATGGGGCACTTGAATCCTGAGCCAATTGGCACGCGGAGCATCCGTCGCAAACCAATTCTCCTTCGTCCCGCTGTCCTGCGAATCCGCGCGGAACAGCCATTCCCCACAAAGGCTGGTGTCCTCGGTGGCGCGCGGCGTGGGAGCCGATCTGGCAGCCCCAACCGTGACAGGGACCGCTGCCACGGCCGTTGCCACGGACGCGGTTCGAACCAGGAATTCGCGGCGAGCAGTCACAGGATGCAGCTTACACGGTTCCAGCTGAACTCAATGGGTGTAGGATTCCTTCGCGCGCGCGAGGAGCTGCAGGGGGCCGGAAGGCAGAAGGGCGCTGAATCACTTCGGCGGCGGATGACCCGCGGACTGCGAATCAACCGCTCGGTCAGTGGCGCGGAAGGCAGGCGGTCGCGCAGATCGCGTGGGCGACGTAGCCCGCCGCGGTCGCGAATGCTCGACCGGCCCGATCCGGCAGCGCCGTATCTGGATCGATCCCTTCGGTGATGCTTCCGGCGTCCCACGGGCTGGGCAGCAAGCTCTGCTCCGCCTTGGCATGCGAGCGCCTGAGCAGCAGCTCATCGGCCATGACCCACGAGGTCGTGAACGGCAGTCGATAACTGCCCGGCAGCCCGTAATGACGGTCGGAGTACGAGAACTTGTAGTGCGCGGAATGCAGCCACTCGAAGGTGCGCGCGAACAGCGGATCGTCCTCAGCGAGGAAGCCGAGGATCGGGAGCTTCAGCAGGGAGCCGGGTGGAATGTCGGTCACGACGTGCTGCTGGCCATCCGTCGCCGACGCCAGAATCGGCCCGGTCGCTCCCGGCACGCCACTGATGACGGCGTGCGTGAGGATTGCCGCGCGCAGCGCAGTGGCACGCTCGCGCGCATCCCGGGCCGCGCCGCCGTCGTGCAAGCGCTCAAGCAGCTCGCCGAGGTCACGCAGTGCACGCCAGGCCAGCGCGTTGTCGTAGGTGAGGAACGGCAGCTTCTGGAATTCGTCCTGCGAATCCTGCAACGACGAGTACATTCCGGTTGCCGGATCGAAGCGCGCCAACAGGCGATCGCGCAGGACCTCGACTGCGTCGCGGTAGCGCTCGAGGAAGCGGCCGTCGTTCGTCGCGCGCACATAGGCCGCGAGCGCGACGATCGGCGCGACCGCTTCGTCGAGCTGGAATCCGTCCTCGAGCACGACGCCGTCGATGAAACGGCTGTGCGTCCCGGCGTTGCGCAACTGGATCCCCAGCGCGTACTCCAGCACCTGTCGTGCGAACTGTGGGTCCGAATCGAGGATTCCAGGGAAGCTCCACAGCATCGCATCGCGGTCCCAGTAGGCGGCGGACACGTAATACCGAGGGCTGCGCGACGTTGCGCCGACCAGTTGCTCCGTATCGAGCGTGCGGCCCCATGCGTACAGTGTCGTGAACAGCAGATTGCGATTCATCAAAGCGTCGAGGTCGCCTCGCCCGGTCGTGCGAGTGCGGGCGCGACACCAGGCCGCCGTCGAAGCGATGACTGCATTCGACCCGGCGCGCTCGAGCTCCTCGCGCAGGGCGCGCGCGCTGTGGGCAGCGGAGAACTCCTCGAGGCCGACCGACAGCACGAACAGGGCCTCCGCGCTCTCTCCAGGCTGCAGCACGACGGTGCGCGCCGCATCGGCTTGCGGCGCGACGAACACCGGTGGCATCCAGAGCGTAGCCTTGGACCCGGGATGGACGATCGCCCACGCAAAGCGCGTGTCGTAGGTGACGTAGCTGTAGACCTCGCCCGGGTCCACCCAGGGTGTCGGCGCGACCAGGCGTTCACCGCGCAGGACCACGGGCACGTAGGTGACGCGGGACAGGCTGCCAAAGGAACTCCGCAAGCCCAGCGTGGCGGAAACGGATTCGGCCCGGTGATTGGCGACCGCCAGCCGCAGGAACGCCGCCCGGTGGGCAGGCGGCGCGCAGTAAGTCAGTGTGACCTCGAGGCCGTCCCGGTCCTGGCGGGCTTGTGGGATCCAGTACTCGAGCAGGCTCCAACTCAACGCATCGAGCGTGTGTTGCCGACCGCCCACCTGCACGTAGGGTTCGAGCACGGGCCGCCCCGCCTCGCCATTCGGCTGCAGCAGTCCGCGCTCGCGCATGAAAAGCGCGTTGAAGCTGAGGAGCGCACCGTCACTCGCACGGATTTCGGGCAGCGCGATCCACTCATTGCCCGTAGCCAGCACGTCGTCGGCGCGCAAAGTCAACGGCAGACGACGGGGCTCCTGGGCCTCGGCGTGGACGAGCAACGGCACGATCGCCGTCAGGCCGACCAACACCCGGTGCGCGGCCCAGCGCGCGACTCGCGGCGATGACACCTCGTTTACCCCTTCTACGGGCTCGGGCCTATCCGAACAGTAGCGGATTTTCAGTGCGGTCAGCGGTACCGCGCGAGCACCTCTCCAGCGCCTTCGACCCCGGCGACACTTTGGAGCTGTGGCTCTCCGCCCAACCATTCGAGTACTTTGCGAACCATTCCCGGGCGATCGCTTCGAACGTTTGCGCACCGGCGACCTTGGCTACCCGCTTCGCTTGCTTCTTGTGCTCGCCCGGATCAATGCCACTCGCAAGTAACCGACGAGCCTCAAGCTGGAGCCCACGCGCAGTGGACAGACTCACTTCAGGGTAATTGCCGAAGGCGAGCTTTTTCTCGCGTTCGCCGAAGCGATACTTGAGGCGCCAGAGC
>CAYQVE010000279.1:0-3797 GCA_964420785.1 uncultured Enterobacteriaceae bacterium
CCAGCGCAGGGACGAGCGTCGTCTCCGGTGTCGACCAGAACGCGGGCCCCTGAATTGACTGGGCAGCCATGTCGCACCCGTTGCCGCGGCACTCCTCGACCAGGCGTTTCGCGACCGCGGATAAGGCGGGCTGCCCGCTCGGGCTCAGCTCGAACCAGCCGAGCCGTGCCGCCCGGGCGAGAGCGGCGGCAGACAGCTGCCTGCCATCGAGCGCGCTGGCCATCCGGCCGCTCAGCTGATAGCCGGCGATCTCGACGCTGCTGCCTCCGCCGAGCGCCTCTCGCAGGGAGCGAGTATCCGCCCATTGCCGCGTCGCTCCCCCCAGTTCGGCCGCGAGCGCCAGGCGCAGGAATTGCGTCAGGAACAACTGGCCGTTCGCGACCGGCTGCCACAGCAGCCAGTCCGCCGGAGCCAGCCCCGTCGCAGCGAGCAGGTCCGCCCCGAGAAGCGCTCCGGTGCGCAATGACCACAGCGACAGCTTCGCGCCCTGGTTGTCGCTGAGCCACTTGCACGACAAGGCGAGATCTTCGATCCAGGTCTCCCAGAGCGAGTCGGCGAAATCGCCCTCGCTATCCCCGGTGCCGTACAGATCCGGCACCAAAACGGAATGTCCGAGGGTCGCCAGCTCGCGCGCCTGCAATGCCACCATGCGGCGAGACTTGTTCAGTTCCTCGGCAAACGGCGGGAGAAAGAGCACTGCAGACGCCGGCGCAGCCCCGGGGTTGCGCTCGTGCAGCAGACAGTAGAGTCGGCCCCGGGTGCCCTGGAAGAAAAAAGCTCGCAGCCCGCCGCCTTGCGCCGCGCTCATGCCGCGGTCTTGTCGGTGACGAATGCAGTGAGCGAACCCAGTGTCTCGAAGGTATCCGCGGAGATCTCGTCATCTTCGATGGAGATGCTGAAGCGCTCCTCGAGCGCGGTGATCAGCGCGACCACGGCCATCGAATCGAGCTCCGGCAGGCTGCCGAGCAGTCTGCTGGCCGCCTCGAGCCGCTCGCCGCGCGCGCCGAGCTGCAAGGTCTGTGTGACGACATCTCTCACTTCCTCGATCATGCCGCTGCGTCACCTTTCAGCTAAGCGACCGCCCTGTCGGAGGCAGCGCCGCCGGCGTCGGCGATGGGTCGCGCGCTCTTCCACTTCAGGCGCGACCCGACCGCCATGATCAGTTCCGTCACGCCGACGAAGCTCAGCCATGGACTCGCTCTGAGTCCCCAGCGCTCGCGCCGGTCGGACATCCAATCGCGCTTGTACGCATCGTCGCCGCACAGGTAGTCGACCACCGTCACGCGATCGACCTCGAGGGCGTGTTCCATGAGTTTCATGGTCAGCACCGACCCGACGGATAACTCCGCAAAGTCCGGGTCATACGCGAGTTTGAAGATGGACGCCGTGCCGCGATAGACGAACCAGATCTGGGCGGCCGCGGGCACTCCGCCGACACGGATGATCCCGAGGCGCAGCCAGCCCTGCTCGGCGAAACGCTGCACCACCTCGCGAATGAACGCCTTGTGCGGTTCGTCCTGCTTCCAGCTCCTGGCGTAGATCCGCCCGTAGGCCGAGAGCGCGTCCTCCGTGCGGGTCGGGTCCTGCACGATCTGTATTTCGACGTCTCCCCGGGACGAGAGCTTTTTGGATTTTCGGATCAGCGTGGAACGCATGCGCCCCGGCATCTCGTCCAGATACTCACCGAAACTGCGACCGCGCACCCGCAGGTACCAGTTGCCGAAGCGAAAATACGGCTGGACCAGGCAGCCCCGGGCGCGCAGCGTGCGCGCACACAGCTCGAAGAACGGGTGCTCGCGCGCGAGCGGATTGAGGTCCAGCAGATTCCAGGGTGGCGACAGCGCCGCGAGCCCCTCGGCCATCGCCTGCGACGCGGCGGTCTGGTCGGTGTCCGCGGCAAGAATCGGCCCGAATAACGCGGTGTAGTAGTTCGCCAGGGCGCTGGCGGAGCGTACCGGCACGAGCCCCCGAGATGCGTTGGCCCTGCGGACCGGCATCACCGCAGCGGCGGCGCCGGCGGCATCCGCCACGGCCAGGATGCTCAGGCGGTCGCTATCCCCGAGCAGGTGGCGCGCGAACGCCCGGTACCATACGAGGCTCTGATCAAAGGAGGGCGCCTCGGCGAGCAGCGTCACGTGAGCCGCAGGCAGCCGCTCGAAGGAGTCGTACTCGTCGACGCGGTACCGTGGACGCGGATTCAATGCATCACCCTCGAATGTCGCCGCTGGGCGGGATTACTGCGCCCCTCGGTGCTCCAGCCGCTTTCGCAGGCCGGGAAGCGGGTATCCCATCCCGTAGGCTTTGTCTGCGTAGGTCCTGGCGAGCTTCACGTCGTTCATGTCCAGGTACAGCAGTCCCATGTTGTAGTACAGCTCGGCCGTGTCGAGTCCCAGAGACTGAGCCTGCTGGTAGTTGTCGAGGGCGCGGTCATGGTCCTTCTTGCGGTGAAGGTACACGGCGTACATGAAGTACGGATTGGGATCCTCCGGGTGAAAGGCGAACGCGCGCTCGAAGTAGCAATCGACAGTCAGATAGCCTGCGTCGGGCATCCGCGGGTGCATCAGATCCCAGCGCGCCATGGCCGCGAGCGCCCGGTAGTGGTTAGGAATGTGGCGCAGCACGTACGCGATGTCGCCCGGCAGCGGTGTCGTCTCCCCGGAAATGAGCGCCTCGACATTCTGTGTGAAATGGAAGCGCTCCACGATGTTGATGTTTTCGCCCTCGCGCACGCGATCGCGGAAATCCACCGGGCGATGAAAGTTGTTGTTGTCGAGCGGCCCGCCGCACAGTTGTGCCCGCGCGTGCGCCGACGCCAGCGCGCACGCCAGTAAGCTCAGCATGAGCACCCGGCTCGAGCCCGGGCGGCGCGGATTCGACAGATGCGCATTCATCGCAGCCAGCGACTCTACACATTCGGTAGCCAAAAAATCCTCGATCCGATCCCAGGCAGGCAATGGAGATCCGCCGCCTCAGGGAATCCGCGCGCGAACTGCGGAATGCCATCCGAGGCATCCCTGTCGCAATTCGGCGACGCGATGTACCCCTTATGAGTCAGTGGCTTAGCACCGTTTTCGCGGGCAGACGTCGCGGAAGCACGACGCTTTATGTCAGGAGTGCAATTCGGCGTCAGCGGCGGCCCCGCTCTCGGTCCGATCCTGCGTGTCCAGGTTATTGTTCAGCGGGCATATTTTGACATTGGCCCCGTTCTTGCAGCCCACAGGGATTTGCTGTGCCTGGTGAGTTCGAGGGGACGGGAGTCCATGCTGAGAAAGGGCGTGCTGCTCGGGGTGCTGTATCTGATCAGTGCGGCCGCGCACGCGGCAGTGACTGCAGAACCGAGCCCGCCATCCCCGCCCGCCGGACATCTCGCCTACGGCTCGCATTCGCCGGCATCCTACGCGACGATGCCAACGCATTCCGCAAGCGACCTGGCCGCGGGACCCGCTGCCCCGGAAGCTTTGGCCTGCCTTGCCCTCGTCCTGCTCGTAGTGGGCTGCTCGTCGGCTCCGCGGGGGCCTCGGCTCGCTTCGGCCGCGGTGCTGGCGCTCGGCTCGCCCGCGCTCTCAATGCAGGCGGCACATGCAGCGCTGCCGAGCCTGAACGTGGTGAGCCACTCCTCGAGCGCCCAGAGCAACGTTCCCGTGACCTTCGGCCAGACCTTCAAGGCAGGCGACGTTCCCTCGGGCACGCACGTGAGTGCGACCGACAGCTCGGGTGCGCAGCTCGCCGTGCAGGTCGACGCTAAGGCGACGCACGCCGACGGTTCCTTGCGTCACGCGGTGGTCACGGCTCTGGTA
>CAYQVE010000280.1:0-1029 GCA_964420785.1 uncultured Enterobacteriaceae bacterium
ACCACCATGATCATCGGTTCCATCAGACTGGTAAGCGCGTCGACCGCGTCGTCGACCTCCGCCTCGAAGAAGTCGGCGACTTTGCCGAGCATGGAATCGAGCGCGCCGGATTCCTCCCCGATCGAAACCATCTGCACGACCATGTTGGGAAATACGTTGGATTCCTGCATCGAGGCCGTCAGGCTCGTCCCGGTGCTCACCTTCTTCTGGATTTCCTTGGTGGCCACCGCGTAGACGTAATTTCCCGAAGCGCCGCCGACCGAGTCGAGCGCCTCGACCAGGGGCACGCCGGCCGCGAACATGATGGACAGCGTCCGGGTCCAGCGTGCGATGGTGGACTTCTTGATCAAGTCGCCGAAAACCGGCACCTTGAGCATCAGCCGGTCCATGTACACCTGGACCGGCACGGAGCGCTTCCAGAGCTCGAAAAACCCCCATACGCCTCCGATGACAGCGGGGAAGATGATGTACCAGTAATTGACGAAAACGTTCGAGACCGCCATCACGAACAAGGTCGGGGCGGGAAGATCGGCGCCGAAGCTCGTGAACACCTCCTTGAACGCGGGGATCACGAAAATCATGATGACCGCGGTGATGATGAAGGCAACCACGATGATCGCGATCGGATAGAACAGGGCCGACTTGATCTTCGATTTGATGCCGAGGATTTTTTCCTTATAGGTCGCCAGGCGTTCCAGGAGAGTTTCGAGAATCCCGGCCTGCGCGCCGGCCGCAACCAGATTGCAGTACAGGGCCTTGGAGTGAAACGGGTACTTCCGGAAAGGCGAAACGGAAGAAAATCGGGAAAACGGCGGCCCTGCCCGGCAACGTCCTGGAAGCCGGTGGCTTCGACGCTGTTGCGCCGGTCATAACCGCCGGCCTTCAGGGCGGCGAAAAAGCCGCGGAAATCGCCCTGGCTGTCCGACGCCTCAGGCGCCGTCCGTGTCGCCCGGTTGGCCACGTGGACGTGAACCAGCCACGGGCCGGCCCGGCGGGCACGGAAATGTGATTGGCCCCGCCCGCTGCTGA
>CAYQVE010000280.1:1039-3778 GCA_964420785.1 uncultured Enterobacteriaceae bacterium
ACCCTGTCTCCACGTCGGTATTGATTCCCATCAGCAATCTCGCCACCGCCGGGTTGGC
This sequence comes from uncultured Enterobacteriaceae bacterium, assembly GCA_964420785.1. Taxonomy (GTDB): domain Bacteria; phylum Pseudomonadota; class Gammaproteobacteria; order Burkholderiales; family SG8-39; genus VBDM01. Next base: position 1,098 of record CAYQVE010000280.1, read on the forward strand.
GTGGCCCTTGCCGACGATGTCGAAAGACTGAAGGAGCGGCACGCCGGCTTTCATCATCGTCGCCATCTGGCGGGTAAAGAGGCTCACGTCCTTCTCGCTGACTTTGCCGCCCCGCCCGAGGCGCTGCTTGTGGACCTTCGTGACGACGATTCCCTGGCGGCGCAGTGTGACTTGGACCACCGCCTGGCCGCCGGCGCGCATTTGACCCTTGATGATCTTGCCGGCCTTGTCCTTACCTTCCCAGAGGTAAGTGACCTCTTTGACTTTGGCTACTGCTGCTGCGGTTGCCATGGCGGTCTCTCCTGCTTCATTCGCCGCTGCAGAGCCTGCGACTTCCTCCGGCGAAGCCGGGACGCCCGCGGACGGTCCCGCGATGATGCATGGGCAGGGACTCTTTGTAAAGTCTCAGCTACCTTCCGCAATGCATTGAAGACAAGACGCAAATAGGCGGTGCGCCGACCGTGAAATACTTCCTGCGCCGCGCAGGCCGCAGAGCCCTTCAGGCGGCCTGCGCGAGGTCGGACAGGCGCGGGCGGAAAAGCCGCACGGTCTTGATCACCCGGTCCTGGGTCTGCACGATCTCCATCGGCACGTCAGCGATCTTGAGCGCGACCCCCGCCGCGGGAATGTCCTGCATGTGTTCCAGGATGAGCCCGTTCAGGGTCTTCGGTCCGTCGAGAGGCAGCGCAAGCCCGAGCTTGCGGTTCAGCTCGCGCAGCACGCTCGAGCCCTCAACGAGGGCGCTTCCGTCCTTGTCCCAGAAATAGGTTTCCGATTTCACCGGCGCAGTGGTGGTGAACTCGCCGATGATCTCCTCGATGATGTCCTCGAGGGTCACCAGCCCCTGCAGCTCCCCGTACTCGTCCACCACGAGCGCGATGCGCTGGCGGTTCTCCTGGAAATACTGGAGCTGAGCGAACGCGGGCGTGCCTGCCGGAACGAAATAGGGCCGCGCCAGCAGTCCGGCGAGCGCCTTCCGGTCGAACTCTTCCGAGCGCACCAGGTGCATCACCTTGCGCAGATGCAGGATGCCCGCGAGGTTGCCGAGCTCGCCCCGGTAGGCGGGGAGCCGCGTGTGGTACGCCGTGGTGAGCTGCGCGAGGATGGTCTCGGTCGACGCCTCCAGGTCGATCGCCTCGATCTGCGCGCGGGGCGTCATCACGTCCTCGACGGTGATCGCTTCGAGGTCGAACAGGTTGACGAGGATACTCTGGTGCTTCTTCGGCATGAACTGCCCGGATTCCAGCACGAGCAGGCGCAGCTCCTCCATCGTCATCCGCTGCGAATGGGCGCCGCTCTTCGCGTGCACGCGGAACAGGTAGAGCAGCGGCGCGACGAACAGGTTCACAAACCAGACAACCGGGTAGAGAATCCTGAGCAGCGGCTTGAGCACGTAGCTCGCGAGCGGCGCGATGCGTTCCGCGTAGGCCGCGCCGACGACTTTGGGCGTGACCTCGGAGAAGACGAGGATCAGAAAGGTTATCACCAGCGTGGCGGCCATCATCACGTACTTGTCGTCCCCGAAGAGCTCGATGCCGATGACGGTGACGAGCGACGCGGCCGCGGCGTTCACCAGATTATTGCCGAGCAGAATGACCCCGAGGAGCTTGTCGGTCTTCGCAAGCAGCTCGGCGGCGTACTGGGCGCCCCGGTTCCCCAGGCGCACGAGCGCCTTCAGCCGATAGCGGTTGACCGCCATCATGCTGGTTTCGGCGATGGAGAAGAGACCTGAGATTACGAGCAGGACGGCAAGCGCGACGAACTGCACCGCCAACCGAATATCGTCCAAAGCGGGCGCCTAGGGACAGAAGGGAGCGGAGTATAGCTTAGACGAGAGCGCGCCGCAGGATGACCTCGAGCACGAAACGGCTGCCGACATAGGCGAGCAGCAGCGCGACAAAGCCGACGAGCGTCCAGCGCAGCGCGACTCGTCCCCGCCAGCCGTAGAGATAGCGCCCGGCGAGGAGCGCCGCGAAAATGAGCCAGGAAGCTACGGCGAACACGGTTTTGTGGTCGAATTTCATCGCCCGGCCGAAAAGCGTTTCAGAAAACGCGATTCCGGTGGCGAGCGTCAGCGTGAGGAACACGAATCCCGCGAGGATGATCTGGAACAGGAGCCTTTCCATAGTCAGCAGGGGCGGCAGCGCGGCGAGCGGCCCGACCAGCGCTCCGCCGTGCAGCCGCCGCTCCATCAGGGTCATGAGAAGCGCGTGCAGCGCCGCGATCGTGAACATGCCGTAGGCGACCATCGCGAGCGCGAGGTGCAGGCGGAATTCTGTCGAATGCGTGTACGGCGCACCTGCAAGCCCCGGGAAGAGCGCCGGCAGCGGCGCGCACACGGCGGCGAGCGCGAGGATGGGCGCCTGCATGCCCTCCAGCTCGAGGAAGCGGCTCTCGATCCAGTAGATCAGCACCGCGAGCCACAGCATCACCGAGAGCGCCTGCCCGAAACCGAAGTGCAGCTCGGACTGGGACCACAGCATGTCGTAGACGAGCCAGGTATGCAGCGCGAAAGGCGCGAGGATCGCCGCCCGCTCCAGGCGCGCGAGCCGCGGCGCGCTCGCGCCGCGCCAGCGCGTGCGCCAGAAGTGAAAAGCGAGGATCGCGTAGAGAAGGGACGCGGCAGCGTAGAGTAGAATCGCCGGCATCCGCGCAGTTTACACCGACGCCGCGCCCTCCCG
>CAYQVE010000281.1:0-3688 GCA_964420785.1 uncultured Enterobacteriaceae bacterium
CCGCCGCTCCCGCCGCTCCGCCCTCTTGGCAGCAAGGCCGCAGCGCCGAGCAGGAGAAATCGCCCCTGCACCCGTTCGCGATCGAGGTCACCGGGAAGTCCGCGAAGCAACTTCCGGTGGACAAGCTCAGGGTCCCAGACGGCTTCAAGGTCGAAGTCTGGGCCGACGGCCTCCCCGGAGCGCGCTCCATGGCGCTCGGCAGCAAAGGCACGGTGTTCGTGGGCACTCGCCAATTGAAGGACGTCTATGCGGTCGTCGACCGCGGCGGCAAGCGCGAGGTGAAGACCCTGCTCAAAGGGCTCGAATCGCCCAACGGGGTCGCCTTCAGCAGGGGCACGCTCTACGTCGCCGAGCGGCACCGCATCACCCGTTACGACGGCATCGAGAGCCGCCTGGACAGCCCGCCGGAAGCCAAGGTCGTGGTCGACGGCCTCGATCCGCAGAATCAGCCCGGCCACTTCTGGAAATTCCTTGCGCTCGGGCCCGACGGCAAGCTGTATTACAACGTCGGCGCGCCCGGCAATATCGTCATGCCGGCCTACTTCCAGGCAGCGATTTCGCGGGTCGATCCCAGGACCGGGATCATCGAGAGTTACGCCCTGGGCGTGCGCAATTCGGTCGGCTTCGACTGGCACCCGCAGACCAAGCAGCTCTGGTTCACCAATCACGGACGCGACTGGCTGGGAGAAGAGTCGCCGAATGACACGCTGCACGTGGCCACGCGCAAGGGCCAGCATTTCGGCTATCCTTATTGCCACCAGGGCGATACGCTCGATCCCGAGTTCGGCAAGAACCGTTCGTGCTCCGAGTTCTCCCCGCCGGCGTTGAAGCTCGGCGCGCACATCGCGCCGATCGGGATGCGCTTCTACACCGGCAAGATGTTTCCCCCCGAGTACCAGAACAACATCGTCATCGCCATGCGCGGCTCGTGGAACCGCACCATCAAGCAGGGCTACAACGTCACGCGCGTGAGCTTCGACGCCGACGGCAAGGCGAAGATGGAGCCGTTCCTCACCGGGTTCCTCGTGGACGAGAAGGCCGATCCGCCGATGTGGGGCCGGCCGAACGACGTGATGGTGATGAAGGACGGCTCGCTGCTCGTCTCGGATGATCAGAACGGGATCATCTACCGCGTGAGCTACGCCAAGAAGTGAGCGGTCGCAGTCGCAACAACGGCGGCGCGGCGGCGATACTTGCCGCCGCGCTTTGTTTTGTCCCAGTCCTCGCGGCGCACGCAGCCGAAGAAATCCCGGCGAAAGCTCAGGCCTGCATCGCGTGTCATGGCCCCGGCGGGAACTCGACCAACCCGGCTTTGCCTTCGCTCGCCGGTCAACCGGCGCAGTTCATATCGATACAGCTTTTCCTTTTTCGCCAAGGCGACCGCAAGGATCCGCAGATGTCTCCGATCGCCGCCAGCCTCTCCAACGCGGACATGAACGAGCTTGCCGCGTACTTCGCCGGGCAAAGGCCCACGGGCCCATCGCACAAGACCGCGGGGGAAAACACTGCGGCGGGACGTCGCCTCGCCTCGCAATATCACTGCGTGCAGTGCCACGGGCCGGCGCTCCTGGGCCTGCAGCACATCCCGCGGCTCGCGGGGCAGCAATTTGCCTATCTGAGAACGCAGTTGCACGGTTTCAAGGCAAAGACTCGGGCCGATTTCGACGGGAACATGACCTCGGCGGCAGAGCTGCTCTCAGAAAAAGACATTGAAATACTTGCCGACTATCTTTCCGGCCTCACCCCGACTAGAGATTGATATGCGGGATTCTTGCGGTACCGTTGCAACGCAGCAGGCTGAAAACTGTCCAATACCCATGCTCACCACTCAAGTCGTCGAATTCGAGCGCCAGCTTGCCGGGGTTGCGTGCACGGCACGGGCGTGGGCAAGGGTCCCCGCGGCGCCGAGCGCTGAGCAGCGCCGCGAACTGAAGGCGCGCATCAAACGCTTGCTCAAAGAGCATAGCGCAGTGCTGCTCGCGCACTACTACGTCGAGCCCGACATACAGGACCTCGCCGAGGAGACCGGTGGTTGCGTGGCGGATTCGCTCGAGATGGCGCGTTTCGGGCGGGCGCAGGCCGCGCCGACGCTGGTGGTCGCGGGCGTGCGCTTCATGGGCGAAACCGCGAAGATCCTCAATCCCGAGAAGCGCGTGCTCATGCCCGACCTCGATGCGAGCTGCTCGCTCGATCTGGGTTGTCCGGCGGATGAATTTTCCCGTTTCTGCGACCAACACCCCGAGCGCACAGTGGTGGTCTATGCGAATACGAGCGCAGCAGTCAAGGCGCGTGCCGGCTGGGTGGTCACCTCGGCTATCGCGCTCGAGGTCGTGCGCCATCTGCACGAACGAGGGGAAAGGATCCTTTGGGCGCCCGATCGTCACCTAGGGGCCTACGTCCGGAGTCGGACGGGGGCCGACGTGCTGTTGTGGCACGGCGCGTGCGTCGTGCACGAGGAATTCAAGGCGCTGGAGCTGGAGATCCTGAAGAAAGAGCATCCGCGGGCAAAGGTGCTCGTCCATCCGGAATCCCCCGCCGAGGTGATCAAGCTCGCCGACGCGGTCGGCTCAACCACGCAGATCATCAATGCCGCGCAGGCCCTGGACGCCGACGAATTCATCGTTGCGACCGACAACGGGATGCTTCACAAACTGCGGATGCTGATGCCAGGAAAGCGCTTCATCGAGGCGCCCACCGCGGGCGCGAGCGCCACCTGCAAGAGCTGTGCGCATTGCCCCTGGATGGCGATGAACGGCCTCGCGAACCTCGCCGAAGCGCTCGAGACCGGAGCGAACGAGATCCACATCGATCCGGAAATCGCTCGCCGCGCTTACCGTCCGATCGATCGCATGCTCGCCTTCGCCGAGCGCAGCAAGATCAAGGTGCGCGCTTCCGGCGATCTCGTTCGTGACGGCGCGCTGTTCAGGAATGTCGGGCCGGCCTGAACCGGTCCGCGGGGGTTGCGAGGTCGCGCCGCTCCACTTGGCGCGCAAGGGGCCTCCGCGTATATTCCGGGAGAACCGGACAGACCGCAGCAACGGTCGGAAGCGGTTAGAGCGGAAAACTTCACAGGAGGGAAACCGATGAAGGTCTTTGCATCAGTCACTCTCGGAGCTGCGCTTGCGGTGACGGGCGCTGCCCAGGCGCAGGAAAAGTACAACTTGTCGATAGCCACCGGCGGTACCGGCGGCGTGTACTACCCGCTGGGCGGCGGCATGGCGAACATCCTGTCCAAGTATGTGCCAGGCCTGCAGGCAACAGCCGAGGTGACAGGCGGCTCGGTGGACAACCTCAAGCTCATAGCGACCGGCAAGCCCTACATCGCGTTTTCAATGGCGGACGCCGGCCAGGACGCGTACCGCGGCGAGGACAAGTTCAAGGGCACCAAGGTGCCCCTGCGCACCCTGATGGTCTTGTATCCCAATCGCATGCACGTGGTCACGATCGAGGGCACGGGCATCACGAAGATGGCCGACCTCAAGGGCAGGCGCGTCTCGACCGGGTCGCCGGGCAGCGCGACCGAAGTGATGGGGTTTCGCGTCATTGAAGCGGCGGGCCTGGACAAGGACCGCGACATGAAGCGCGAGCGGCTCGGTGTCGCCGAGTCGGTGAACGCGATCAAGGATCGCAAGATCGATGCCTTCTTCTGGGTGGGCGGGCTGCCGACTGCGGCGGTGACCGATCTCGC
>CAYQVE010000282.1:0-3678 GCA_964420785.1 uncultured Enterobacteriaceae bacterium
GGGAAGCATTGGGGACCAAGGAGGCCGTCGCAATCTTGCCCGACGAGCCGGCCGTGGAGGTGTTTGGAAAAGTCTCGGCAGCGGCCGGGCGCGTTCTCAGGCGCAGCCTGCCGAAGCTCGCCGACGGCAGCGCGGTCCTTCGCGCGCAGGATCTTTCCCAAGGCGGCTATTACGGCGGCCGCCGGCCCGAAGACGGTCGCATCGACTGGAGCGCGTCCGCGAAGCGGGTGCACGACCTGGTTCGCGCGGTCGCGCCGCCCTATCCCGGCGCGTTCACCGAAGTGGATGGGATGCGGCTGCGGGTGCTGCGGACGCGAAGGGGGATGCTGGAGAGCGGTGCCCGCGCCGCTGCGCTCCTCTACGCGGAACGCGGCCGCTGCTACGCCGCATGCGCCGACGGAGAGATTCTGGAGCTTCTCGACGTTGAACTGGACGGCCGGCCGCTCTCCGCGCAAGAATTCGCCAATCGCATCGGTGATCGCAGGATCCCGCTGCACTAGGGAGTCACGTGAAAAGAATCCTCATCCTCGGCGTGAACGGCTTCATCGGCCACCACCTGTCCAAGCGCATCCTCAGCAAGACCGACTGGGAGGTCTACGGCATGGACATGCAGACCGACCGCGTCACCGTGCTCCGCGGTCAAAAGCGTTTCCGCTTCTTCGAAGGCGATATCACCATCAATCGCGAATGGATCGAGTATCACGTCCGCAAGTGCGACACGGTGCTGCCGCTGGTCGCGATCGCGACGCCCGCGATCTACGTCAAGGAACCTCTCAAGGTCTTCGAGCTCGACTTCGAGGCGAACCTGCCGATCGTGCGGGGATGCGTCAGGCACGGCAAGCGCCTGGTCTTTCCCTCGACCTCCGAGGTCTACGGGATGTGCCCGGATCGCGAGTTCGATCCGATGACTTCCCCGCTCGTGTACGGACCGATCGACAAAGCGCGCTGGATCTACGCTTGCGCGAAGCAGCTGATGGACCGCGTCATTCACGCCTACGGCATGAAGGAAAGGCTCGACTACACGCTGTTCCGGCCGTTCAACTGGATCGGTTCCGGACTGGACAATCTCAACGCCTCAAGGGAAGGGAGCTCGCGGGTAATCACCCAGTTCTTCGGCCATATCGTCCGCGGAGAACCGATCAAGCTGGTCGACGGCGGCCGGCAGAAGCGCGCGTTTACCTACATCGAGGACGGCATCGACGCGCTGATGAAGATCATCGAGAACCGCAAGGGAATCGCGAGCGGAAAAATCTACAATATCGGCAACCCGAAGAATAACTATTCGGTCAGAGATCTCGCCGGGATGATGGTGAAGCTCGCCCTGGAGTACCCTGAATACCGCGCCAACGCGAGGAAGGTGAGGCTCGTCAAGACGACCGCGGCGCAGTACTACGGCAAGGGTTATCAGGACGTACAGAACCGCGTACCCAAGATCTCGCAATCGACGATTGACCTGGGTTGGCGGCCGCGGGTCAGCATGCGCGAGGCCCTGAAGCAGATCTTCGACGCCTACCGGACGCACGTCGCCGAAGCGCGGCGGCTGGTCGAATGAAGCTGGCCCTGAAAGTCGACGTCGATACCTACCGCGGCACCCGGCGGGGGGTCCCCAAGCTGGTCGAGCTGCTGAGAAAGCACGGCGCCGGCGCCACTTTCCTCTTCAGTCTCGGTCCGGATCACACGGGCCGCGCGATCAAGCGCGTCTTCCGCCGCGGGTTCGTCGGAAAGGTGTCGCGCACCTCGGTTCTGTCGCACTACGGCCTCACGACGCTCCTCTACGGGACGCTCCTGCCCGGTCCGGACATCGGCCGGCGCTGCGCCGACGTGATGCGCAGGGTGCGCGACGCGAATTTCGAAGTGGGAATCCACGCTTGGGACCACGTGAAATGGCAGGACGGGGTCCCCAAGGCCGATGCGCGGTGGACCGAGCGCCAGATGCTCCTCTCGCGCAAGCGCTTCGAGGAGATATTCGGGACGCCAGCGCGCGCCCACGGTGCCGCCGGCTGGCAGACGAATCTGCACGCCTTGCGCCTGACCCAGCGCCTCGGCTTCGACTACTGCTCGGACACCCGCGGCAGCGGTCCATTCATCCCCGTATGGCGCGCCGAGATCGTCGCGTGCCCGCAGCTCCCGACCACGCTCCCGACTCTGGACGAGCTGATCGGCACGAACGGGCTCACGAAAAAAAACGTCGCGGACCATGTGCTCAGTCTCACGCGGGAATGCCCCGCCGCGGGACATGTGTACACGCTTCACGCCGAGCTCGAAGGCGGAAAACTGGCGCCGGCGTTCGAGGCGATGCTCGCGGGGTGGAAGAACCAGGGCTACGACCTGGTGTCGATGCGCACCCTTGCCGAATCGCTCGACCTGAGAAGCCTGCCGCGCAACGAGGTCGCGTTCGGCAGCGTCGCGGGTCGATCGGGATTGCTCGCGCTGCAGGGCAAGGAATTTCTCTCATGAACGGCGAGCTCTTCCCCGGCTTCAAGCGCAGGCGCATCAGGACGAGCGGCGCGGCGATCAATCTCGTCCACGGCGGCGTGGGCCCGCCGCTGCTCCTCCTGCACGGATATCCGCAGACCCACGCGATCTGGCACCGCGTCGCGCCCGAGCTCGCGAAACGATTCAAGGTGGTCGCCGCGGACCTGCGCGGTTACGGAGACAGCGAAAAACCCCACGGGCTTCCCGACCACGCCAATTACTCCAAGCGCGCCATGGCCCGGGACCAGGTCGAGGCGATGCGGGCCCTGGGTCACGAAACGTTCTTCGTCGTCGGTCACGACCGCGGCGGACGGGTCGCGCATCGAATGGCCCTGGACCATCCCGCTTCGGTGGAAAAGATCGCCGTGCTCGACATCGTGCCCACGCGCACGATGTATGCGCGAGTCTCACGCGAATTCGCCAAGGCCTATTACCACTGGTTCTTCCTGCTGCGGCCCGAGCCGATTCCGGAGACCCTGATCGGCGCCAATCCGGATTTCTACATCGAGAGCCACATGGGGACCCGTCACGCGGGCCTCAAGGCGTTCGCGCCCGAGGCGCTTGCCGAGTACCGGCGATGCTTTCGCGATCCGGCGACGATTCACGCGAGCTGCGAGGATTACCGCGCGGCCGAGTCGATCGACCTCGCGCACGACGAGGCCGACATCGACCGCAAGGTGGTCGCGCCTCTCCTCGTTCTCTGGGGCAAGCACGGAACGGTAGCCCGCTGCTTCTCGCCGCTCGCCGACTGGGCCGAGCGGGCCGAAACCGTGCAGGGGCGGACCCTGGATTGCGGCCATTACATCCCGGAGGAAGCGCCCGCGGAATTGTTGGAGGAGCTCGTAAAATTTCTTTCGTGAGGTGCAGCGGAAATGCACTCGGGTTGCGTTCGCTTCCGAATTCGGGCGACAATGGCGCCCATAGGGGTGCGGACTCTGGATGGCCAACAAAGCGGTAAGCGACTTCGTCCTGCCCGCCACCGGCGGCAAGGAGTTCCGGCTCTCGGCGGTCAAATCCAAGCTGCTCGTCCTCTATTTCTACCCCAAGGACAACACCCCGGGCTGCACTACGGAAGGCACGCAATTTCGCGATCTGTATCCCCAGTTCCAGAAGGCGGGTTGCTCCGTGGCCGGCGTTTCCCGAGACAGCCTGAAGTCGCACGAGAATTTCAAGGCCAAAATGAGCTTTCCTTTCGAGTTGCTG
>CAYQVE010000283.1:0-3670 GCA_964420785.1 uncultured Enterobacteriaceae bacterium
GAAGGCTGCGACGGCCGTCGGTAAACGACTCACGATTGGACTGACGGACGCGCCACGCGTGGCCTAATCGGGAATGGTGGGCGGTACTGGGATCGAACCAGTGGCCCCTGCCGTGTGAAACAGAGGTACGGTGCTTACGGATCAACGATATGCGAGGGGAGGGGTAATCGCAACAGTCACTTAGCATCACTTGATGTCATTTGATATCACGCAATGTCACGAGCGCACTGTCCCAAAATTGTCCCAGCGCAGACTCAGGAGCGAAATAGCCTCCGGGGCCGCTGTTACGTGCCGGATCGGCCAATAGACCGGCCAACTGCCGCCGGGGGATAAATTAAATCGCGCAAATACATAGGGTTACAAACCTCAGTCATCGGCCAAGTAGTCATCGGCCCAATGATCGGCCAAACTGCAATTGTTAGACACTAATTCAGGCCCGTATTTGCGATTGTCTATGGCTACAAGATCGGCCAACCGACCCGTCGCAGCGGTCGAAACGGAGACGGTCTTCCGGATCGAGCCGACGCTCCTTGACGAGGTGCCGGGGGAACTCAACGACGCGGTCGCAGAGCTCGCTGCAGCGTCCTCCAAGCTCGGAGCCAGCCTCCATCCAACGACTGCCGCCTCTCTTGCGGACCTCGTCCGCATCATGAACACCTACTACAGTAACCTCATCGAAGGGCACAACACCCGCCCGCGAGACATCGTGCGCGCGCTCGCCGGTGACTTCGCGCGCGACCAGGAGCGACGGAATCTTCAGCTTGAGGCCGCGGCCCACGTGCGTGTCCAAAGGGAGATCGATCGCAAGGGCGCACTGGGGGAGCTAGGTGAGCCGGCGGTAGCGGAGTTCATTCGGGAGCTGCACCGTGAGTTCTATCGGGATGCCCCCGAGGCGATGCTGCGGATCAAAGCGGACCGCCGCTCCTTTCTCATGGTACCCGGTGAATGGCGTTCGCGACCAGAAGAGGACAATGTCGTCGGACGTCACGTTCCACCGGCGAGCGCTCGGATCCCTGAGTTCATGGCGCGCTTTGGCGAGCGCTACAGCCTGGGGAAGATGCGTCAGGGGGCGCGGATTCTCGCGATTCCCGCCAGCCATCACCGCTTCAACTACATCCACCCCTTCCCGGATGGCAACGGCCGGGTCAGTCGGCTCATGAGCCATGCGATGGGATACTCAGCCGGCATCGCCGCGCATGGTCTCTGGTCGATCTCGCGCGGACTCGCGCGCGGTCTAAAGAGCCGCGGCGAGTACAAGACGATGATGGATCGGGCCGATGCGCCGCGCGACGGCGATCTCGACGGGCGGGGGAATCTCTCGCGGGCGGCGCTCATCGAGTTCACCCGGTGGTTTCTGGAAGTGGCGCTCGATCAGGTCAACTTCATGGCGAGTCTTTTCGATATTCAAACTCTCGCGAAACGTTTGCGCATGCTCGTCGAGCGCTCCGAGACGATGAAAGGCGAAGCGGCGGCGCTCCTAGAGGCCGCCCTGATGTTCGGCGAGATTGAACGCGGAGCGGCGCCGCGGATCACGGGACTCCCGGAGCGAACGGCGCGGCGGGTGCTCAACGATGCCGTGGAGGCGGGCCTCCTGGCCAGCGTGAGCCCGAAGGGCCCGGTGTCGCTGCGCTTCCCGGAAGGCGTTTTGGAAGTACTCTTTCCGCGCCTGTATCCCGAAACATAAGTTTTTCTCCGCTCGCCGACATGAAGTCGTCCCATCGATCGAAGTCAAAGCCTCGAGCTCGACCCGATGAGGGAGGTCGGCTCAAGATCGGCGACGACTGGAACGCCATCCGCATCATCGCGCTCTCTCAGGGTAATCCGCTCAAGGCGATCGCCGAATTCGTCGAGAACTCGATCGATGCGCACGCGAAGTCCGTCACCATCACGCGCGGCCGCGAGCACGGCGCGCACTACCTCGCTGTCAAAGACGACGGGGATGGCGTGCCGCGCGATGCAGAAGGCTTGCCCGACTTCAAATACGTCGCCACCCATATCTGTGACTCCATCAAGCGGCACCTGAAGGCCGAAGGAAATGGTGCAGGGGTTCAGGGGGAATTCGGGATCGGGCTGCTCTCTTTCTGGACGGTCGGCGAAACGCTGACTATGAGCTCCACCGGCGCCGATAACCGGGCCTACCAGATGGTCATGAGCAAGGGCGAGCCGCGCTACACAGTGGGCCCGCGGCGGACGCTCTTCGCCGAGCGGGGCACCGAGCTCAAGGTGAGTCCGCTCCTCGAGGGGATCCGTTCCTTAAGCGGGGAGAAGATCCAGTGGTATCTCGCCTCGGAGCTGCGTGACCGGGTTCGTCACTCCGGCGTGCGCGTCACGGTGATCGACAAGCTCGCGCGCAAGCAGTACGAGGTCGAGCCGCGGCAGTTCGAGGGACGGCTGCTTCACCAGCTGCCACCAGTACGCTCGGGCTTCGGGGATGCCTACGCAGAACTTTATCTCACAGAGCCGGCCGATACCTCCCGCGTGGCTCTTACCCGCGGTGGCACGCGTGTGATCGAGGACCTGGGCACGCTTTCAGGGCTCGAGCGCCCGCCGTGGACCTCGAGATACCTCCAGGGCCTGATCGACGTGCCCTTTCTCAATCTGACGCCCGGCACGCGCTCAGGCATTGTCCACGATGACCGCTATGCGGCGCTGGTGAATGCTTTGGTTCCGCTCGAGTCGCATCTGAATGCACTCATCGAAGCCCAGCAGCGCGCCGAGGAGGAGCAGGCGAACCGTGAGTCGCTGCGCGCGATCCAGCGGGCCTTCCGTGAGGCGATGCTCGCGCTCCCACGAGAGGAGTACGACTGGTTTGCCATTCACGCCCGTTCACGCCAGGAAGCGGACGCCGGTGGCTCGCGTGGCGGCGGGGCTGAGGAGGGGCCGAGCGATGCCGAGGAGAATGATGAGGCACTCGGGGTCGTGGAGCGGTCCGTGCCTGAACCTCCGCAACGCGCCTTCTTCGAATACGCAGGCCCGTTGCACAGCGTGGTGATCTCGCCGGCCGCGAGCACGGTCGCAGTGAGCGATAGCCGGCGTTTCCGTGCCCTGCCTCGAGATCGGTCGCGCCGCCGCGTGGAAGAGGATCTCGTCTTTACATGGGAAATCGCCGATGGCGGCGGCTCGCTCTCCTCGAGCTCGGATCAGGAAGTAGTGTTTCAGGCACCCGCCTCACCGGGACTCATACGCCTGTCGGTTATGGTTGCGCAGCGCGAGGTGCATGTGAGGGCTGAAGCCCTGATCACGGTCGCCGCGAATCTCGAGGCGGCGATTGGGCCTGCGGTGGTCAACGCCCGCGGGCTCCCGGGTTATACCTTCGAGCGCGCGCCCGGGGAGCTCTGGCGCTCGCGCTTCGATGCCGATCGCAACCTCATCGTGGTCAATAACGGGCACCGGGATTTCGTCTTCGCCACGCGCAACCGGGCACTGCAGCTGCGCTATCTTGTGCGGCTCTATGTGAAGGAACTCGTGCTCAGGAACTTTGCGGGGCTTCCTCCCGCGCAGCTCGCCGAGCGGATGGTCGAGCTTTCCCTGTATGTGGAGGAGAAGCTGAAGCCGCTCTGACCGTACACCAGCGCAGAGCTTCGGTGATCCGCGTTTGTTTTCCGTATTCTTTCCGTACGGTTGGACCAGCTCGATCCTAAGCTATTGATCGATGGTGGGCGGTACTGGG
>CAYQVE010000284.1:0-3648 GCA_964420785.1 uncultured Enterobacteriaceae bacterium
GGGGTTTGGCCGGAATGGAGACTGCGCTAAACGAGCTCGAAAAGCGGCTTGGGCCCACGGCCATCGAGCCCAGGCAGGCGGCGTGGTAAAAGACGCGGCTCTCGTCGCTTCCCTTCGCGCCGCGCGACGGGCTCGTGGCGCACTACGAATTCGACAACAACCTGTCCGATATCAGCGGCCATTACCAGCCTGGACGCGTGATCTCCGGCGAAGTGAGCTACACCGACAGCCCCGCCGGCCGCGCCGTATCGCTTGGCGGCGAAGCGCACCTCGAACTGGGCCGCATCGCGGCGTTCCGAGCGCGGCGGCCGTTCACGATCGCCACTTGGATCCGCTCAGGCGGCGTCCACGAAATGGCCGTCCTACAGCAGCTCGATTCCGCGGCGAATGGGCGGGGCGTCGAGATTCTCTTGGGCGAGTCCCGGCCGCTTCCGCACCTGCGGCGCGCCTCGCGCCTCGAAGTTCGCCTGGGGGACCGCAAGGGTGAAGGGATCATCCTTCGCTCGCGCGAGCCGCTGCTGATGAGCGGGCAGGACGGCAGCTCGCCCTGGCATCACTACACCGTGTCTTGGGATGGATCGGGCAAGGCCGCCGGCCTCAGAGTTCTGGTGGACGCTAAGCCCATCGAAATGGAAATCGTGCAGGATGAGCTCACCGGCGAAATCGACAACAACAGCTCGTTGACGTCTGGAAACCCGGCACTGGCTCGTGCCAGCGACGTTCCCTTCCAGGGAGCGCTCGACGATCTGCGCGTCTACGACCGGCTGCTCTCCGCTGCGGAAATCAAGACCCTGGTTGTCGATGAGCCTGTGCGCGCCGTGCTGTGGAGCGGACCCGCAGCTTCGCGGCGCTCGTCCATGCAGAAAACGATCGTTCGCGAGGATTTTCTGACGCGCGGCGCGCCCGAGAATCTGCGAAGACTCTTCGCCGAGCGAAATGCTCTGCTGGACGAACGCACGCAGCTCGAGTATTCGATCCCGAGCGTGATGACGATGGCCGAAGGAAAGAAGCTGCGCGAGAGTTTCGTTCTGGCGCGCGGCGATTATGCGAACCCCACCGAGAAAGTCACGCCCGGCATTCCCGCCGCGCTGCCCGCGCTGCCCGAGGACACCAAGGCCGATCGCCTGACGCTCGCGCGATGGCTCGTCGATCCCGCAAATCCCCTCACGGCGCGCGTCACCGTGAATCGCTTCTGGCAAATGTACTTCGGTACGGGCCTGGTGAAGACCGCGGAGGACTTTGGCGCTCGGGGTGAATTGCCCAGCCATCCGGAACTGCTCGACTGGCTGGCCACCGAGTTCGTGCGCAGCGGTTGGGATGTCCGCGCCATGCAGCGCCTGATCGTTACATCGGACGCTTACCGGCAGAACTCCCACGCCACGCCCGCCGCCATCGAGAAGGACCCCGAGAACCGGCTGCTGGCTCGCGGGCCGCGCTTCCGCCTGCCGGCGGAGCTCGTCCGCGACAATGCCTTGGCCGCGAGCGGGCTGCTGAATCCCAAAACCGGCGGACCGTCTGTGTATCCATATCAGCCGGACGGATTGTGGGAAGAAATTTCCTTCGGCGACGTGTACTCGTCACAGTATTACGCGCAAGGCCACGGCGAGGATCTCTACCGCCGCAGCATGTACACCTTTTGGAAGCGTACTTCGCCTCCGCCGTCGCTCGCGATCTTCGACGCGCCCGACCGGCAGAAGTGCGTCGCGCGCCGCTCGCGCACCAACACGCCGCTGCAAGCGCTGGTGCTGATGAACGATCCGACCTACGTCGAAGCCGCGCGCGCGCTCGCCGCGCGCGTCATTTTGGCCGAGAAATCCACAGCCGGGCGGATTCGCCTGGCGTTCCGACTGGCCGCGGCGCGTTCGCCTGCCGCCGGCGAAGAGCAGAGCCTGGCGTCGCTCGCGACGAAGGAACTGGCGCACTATCGCGGAAACAGCGCGGCCGCCGAAAAACTGCTGCACGTGGGAGAATCACCCGTGGACCCGCGGCTGAACAAAACGGAGCTGGCCGCCTGGACCACGGTCGCTCAGGTGATCCTGAGTATGGACGAAACGATCAGCCGGTAAACGATCATGTGTGACGAAATCACAAGACGGCACTTCCTGGGCGCAACGGGGCTCGGCGGCATCGCGCTCGCCTCGCTCCTCGGCGATACGAAGCCCGTGGTCGGCGGCCTGCCCGGCCTGCCGCACTTCGCCCCCAAGGCGAAGCGCATCATTTATCTGCACCAGTCGGGCGCGCCCTCGCAGATCGATCTCTTCGATTACAAGCCGCAATTGAAAAAACTCCACGGGAGCGAATTGCCCGCTTCGGTGCGCCGCGGCCAGCGCATCACCGGAATGACTTCGGGACAGGATTCCTTCCCCGTCGCCGCGCCAATTTTCGAATTCAAGCGCTTCGGAAAATCCGGCACGATGCTGAGCGAGTTGCTGCCATACACCGGCGCGATTGTCGACGACATCTGCATTATCAAAACCGTTTTCACCGAGGCCATCAATCACGATCCGGCGATCACATTTATACAGACCGGCAGCCAGCAGCCGGGACGTCCCAGCTTCGGCTCCTGGATCAACTATGGCCTGGGTAGCGAGAACCAGAACCTGCCCGCCTTCGTGGTGATGATCTCGCAGACTAGCGGCTTGAACGTCGATCAGCCGCTCTTCTCGCGCCTCTGGTCGAGCGGATTCCTGCCTTCGAGCTATCAGGGCGTCCTGTTCCGCGCGGGCGTCGATCCGGTGCTCTATCTCTCCGATCCTCCGGGCATCGACCGTGCGACACGCCGCTCGATGCTCGATGCGCTCGGCAAGCTGAATCGCACAGAAGCTCAGCGAACGGGCGATCCTGAGGTCGAAGCGCGCATCGACCAATTTGAAATGGCGTTCCGGATGCAATCCGCCGTGCCCGAGCTGACCGACTTGTCGAAGGAACCCGAGAGCGTCTTCGAGATGTATGGACCGGACTCGCGCAAGCCGGGCACTTACGCTTCGCACTGCCTGCTGGCGCGACGCCTCGTCGAGCGGGGCGTGCGCTTCGTGCAGCTTTACAAGCGCGGATGGGACCAGCACGGCGAGCTGCCGCGCGATCTACCGATGCAGACCAAAGCCGTGGACCAGCCCTCCGCCGCGCTCATCACCGATCTCAAGCAGCGCGGCCTGCTTGACGAAACTCTGGTGATCTGGGGCGGCGAATTCGGGCGTACGATCTATTGTCAGGGACGGCTCACGCCCACGAATTACGGCCGCGATCATCATCCACGCTGTTTCACGATTTGGATGGCGGGCGGCGGCATCAAGCCGGGCCTGGTCATTGGACAAACCGACGACCACTGCTACAACATCGTGGAGGACCCCGTGCACGTGCACGACATCCAGGCGACGATGCTGCATTGCCTGGGCATCGACCACAAGCGCCTCACTTACCGCTACCAGGGGCGGGATTTCCGCCTCACCGACGTTTCCGGCGACGTATTCACCAAGATTTTGGCTTGAGTCTTAGAGCGCGTCCATCTTCCGGAGGATTTCCTGAAAGCGCGGATGCCGCCGCATCTCTGCGTAGTCGAAGTACGTGCGCCCAAACCGGAATCGTCCCGCCTCGCGTTCTTCCCAGCCTTGCTCGACCCGGTTCATGGCCTGCCCTTCTTCCCCGGCC
>CAYQVE010000285.1:0-3605 GCA_964420785.1 uncultured Enterobacteriaceae bacterium
GGTATGCCGGGATCTGCGCGAGCTCCGCGGCTCCCAGGGGCTCCGCGTCCGTGCGTCCTCCCCGGCTCACCAGGGTGACGGCGACGACAGGGGCCGACGCGCGCGCGGCAAGCACCACCTCCAGCCCGCTCGCGAGGCGGAACGACGTCGTTGCGGGGCCTGGGCCCACGACGTACCGCTGGAGCACGTCTGGCGGAGCGGAGATCTTCTGCAACGACGGGGAGAAGACGAACGGAACTGATGCGCCCGAAGGCTCCGCGGCGCCCTGTGGCTCGACGTAGACGGCTCGCGCGCGGCCGCGGTCGAACCAGCGTTCGGCAAAGCTCGAGATCTCCCCGTTGCTCAGCGCGGTCATCGCGGTCAGCTCCGAGCGCAGGTAAGCCGGGTCCCCGGTCAGGTGCGTGAGCCTCGCCCGGCTCAGAGTTCGCTCGAGCAGCGACTCGGTGGTGCGCGCGAGGTTGACGGCCGCGAAGCGCTCGAGGTGGTTGAGCCGGAACTGATGCTCCCGTGCCAGCGCGGCCTGGTTCCAGGCTTCCTCCGACTGCGCCCAGGTCTTGTAGACCTGGTCGAGCACGCTCTCCATCGCGCCTTCAGGCTTTGCCCCCGAGGCGAGGACGGCGGTGAGCGTGATCGTCGAGCCAAACTTCTGCTGATCCAGCGAGGCCTGGATGTCGAGGATGTTCTCGTCTCTGAAGGCGTAGGTGGAGAACGCACCGAGCACGGTGGCGGCGAACTGCTCGACATACCCGTCCTTGCCGAAGCCTTGCGGGAGCGACCATCCGATGACGAGGCTCGGGGCGTCTGCCGGCGCAGAGGGACACCGTTGGGCTTGGCCGGCCCCTCCGGCGTCGGCTCGACGCCAGCCGCAATCGGTTTCATCCCGAGCGCACGCAGTCCGCGCGCCCGCAACCGGTGCAGCAGCACGCAGGCGGCCAGTGTCTTGCCAACCCCGGTGTCGGTCCCCGTGACGAAAACGTCGAAGGCCATCTCGTCTAGCGAACGGACTCGATCAACTGCAGCGTGCGCGTGACCAGATGCTGCGATTGCTCCTCGTCGATCACGTAAGGTGGCATGAAGTAGACGGTGTTGCCGATCGGGCGCAACAGCAGCTCGCGCTCGAGCGCAGCCGCCGCAAAGCGACGGGCGAACAGCGGCTCGACCCCTTCGACCTCAAATGCCCAGATCATTCCGGTGCGCCGGAAATTGCGCACGCGCGGGTGCTGCGTGATCGGGCGCGCCAGCCCATCGATGCGCGCCGCGCGGCCGCGGTTGGCCTCGATCACCGCGTCTTGCTCGAAGATCGAGAGGGTGGCGAGCGCCGCGGCGCAGGCGAGCGCATTGCCGGTGTACGAGTGCGAGTGCAGAAAGCCCCGAGAGACGTCCTCGTCATAGAACGCGTCGTAGATCGCGTCGGTCGACAGCACGACCGACAGCGGAAGGTAGCCCGCGGTGATGCCCTTGGACAGGCACAGCAGGTCGGGCAGGATGCCCGCCTGCTCGCAGGCCAGGAAGCTTCCCGTGCGGCCGAAGCCGACCGCGATCTCGTCGGCAATCAGGTGCACGCCGTATCGGTCGCAGATAGCGCGCGCGCGCCGCAGGTACTCCGGGTCGTACATGCCCATGCCGTTGGCGCATTGCACGAGCGGCTCCACGATCAGCGCGGCAATCTCGCGATGATGCTCGCGCAGAGCCTGCTCGAGCGCCTCGGCGCACCGCCTTGCACACTGCGCGGCCGATTCGCCCGGCTCGGCGTTGCGCCAGTCCGGGCTCGGAACCGCGATCCCGGCGCGAAGCAGCGGAGCGTAGGCGTCGCGAAACAGCGCCACATCGCCGACCGACAGGGCGCCGGTGGTCTCACCGTGGTAAGCACCCGTCAGGTGGGCAAAGCGGGACTTCTCGGGCTGGCCGCGATTGCGCCAGAAATGGTGGCTCATTTTGAGCGCGATCTCGACCGCGGAGGAACCATCGGAGGCGAAGAAGCAATGTCCGAGGCGTCCTGAGGTCAGGGCCGACAGGCGCTCAGACAATGCGACGGCCGGCTCGTGCGTAAAGCCCGCCAGGATCACGTGCTCGAGCCGCTCGAGCTGCGCGACGACCGCTGCGTTGATGCGGGCGTTGGCGTGGCCGAACAGGTTGACCCACCAGGAGCTGATCGCGTCCAGGTAGCGGTGCCCCTCGAAGTCGTAAAGCCACGCGCCCTGGCCGTGCGATACGGCCACCATCGGCAGTCGCTCGTGCAGCTTCATCTGCGTGCACGGGTGCCACACCGAACGCAGCGTACGGGCGATTAGGTCGCGGTTGCCTGTCATGTTGCTAGGCGAAGTTCGTCGGGGGATTCAACCGCGGATCGATTCGAACTACGAGAAAGCAAAACGCCCCGCCGGTTCGCGGCGGGGCGTTCGGATAGTTAGCCTGACGATGTCCTACTTTCACGGGAAATACATCCCACTATCATCGGCGCAGAGGCGTTTCACGGTCCTGTTCGGGATGGGAAGGGGTGGTTCCACCTCGCTATGGTCGTCAGGCTGAAGAAGGACGACCCTTCGGACGCAGCGCGCTTCGCGCGCCACGACCAAAAGATCCAACTCGGAAGAAGTTTGCCGCGTCCAGCCACACAGTGTGTGCGCCGGATACGCCGGTCATGTGATTGCTCGAGCCTCAGCCTCGAGAACGAGGCGGCACGGTTATAGGATCAAGCCGCACGGGCAATTAGTACTGGTTAGCTCAAGACCTTACGGTCCTTCCACATCCAGCCTATCAACGTCCTGGTCTTGGACGACCCTTCAGGGAGGTCAAGCCTCCGGGAAGACTAATCTTCAGGCGAGTTTCCCGCTTAGATGCTTTCAGCGGTTATCTCTTCCGCACATAGCTACCCGGCAATGCCACTGGCGTGACAACCGGTACACCAGAGGTGCGTCCACTCCGGTCCTCTCGTACTAGGAGCAGCCCCCGTCAATCTTCCAGCGCCCACGGCAGATAGGGACCAAACTGTCTCACGACGTTTTAAACCCAGCTCACGTACCTCTTTAAATGGCGAACAGCCATACCCTTGGGACCGGCTACAGCCCCAGGATGAGATGAGCCGACATCGAGGTGCCAAACACCGCCGTCGATATGAACTCTTGGGCGGTATCAGCCTGTTATCCCCAGAGTACCTTTTATCCGTTGAGCGATGGCCCTTCCATTCAGAACCACCGGATCACTAGGTCCTGCTTTCGCATCTGCTTGACTTGTCAGTCTCGCAGTTAAGCACGCTTATGCCCTTGCACTATCAGCACGATTTCCGACCGTGCCTAGCGTACCTTCGAACTCCTCCGTTACGCTTTGGGAGGAGACCGCCCCAGTCAAACTGCCTACCATGCACTGTCCCCGATCCAGATAATGGACCTAGGTTAGAACCTCAAACACACCAGGGTGGTATTTCAACGTCGGCTCCACCGGAACTAGCGTCCCGGCTTCAAAGCCTCCCACCTATCCTACACAGATCTGTTCAAAGTCCAATACAAAGCTACAGTAAAGGTTCATGGGGTCTTTCCGTCTTTCCGCGGGGAGATTGCATCATCACAAACATTTCAACTTCGCTGAGTCTCGGGAGGAGACAGTGT
>CAYQVE010000286.1:0-3602 GCA_964420785.1 uncultured Enterobacteriaceae bacterium
CCACTCGCAAACCGCCCGCATTCAGGAAGTGCATCTTCTCGCCCTTCACTGCCTTTGCGACGGCATCGATTGCATGTTGTTGGGGGCCGAGTGAAAAACTGTCCGGCTGCGAGGCGATACGCGGCGGTCGCGCTGATCTTCGTATCGGCCGCGGCGCTGCAAGCCTGCGTCGATGCGCTCATTGTCGGGGGAGTGGCAACGGGGGTGGTCCTCGCCGCCGATCGTCGCCAGGCCGAAGTGATGTTCACTGATCAGCGGATCGAATTCGCCGCGGGCAGCCGCGTCGGCGCGGCCCTCAAGGGTCAGGGACACGTCAACGTCACCAGCTACAATTACACGGTGCTGCTTACCGGCGAAGTACCCACAGCGCAGGCAAAAGCGGAAGTGGAAAAAATCGTGAGCGAAATACCGCAGGTGAAAACCGTGGTCAACGAGCTGCAGATCGCGGGCGCGAGCTCGGCTGCCTCCCGCAGCAACGACGCCTACATCACCAGCAAGGTCAAAGGCAATTTTCTCGGAAACGGAAAGTTTCGGCCTACCGATGTCAAGGTCGTGACCGAGGCAGGGGTCGTGTTTCTGCTCGGATTGGTCACGCGCGAAGAAGCCGACGCCGCGACCGAGGTCGCGCGCGGCACCGGTGGGGTGCAGAAAGTCGTCCGCGTTTTCGAGTATGTCGTTCCGCCTGCCCAGAAATAGGAACGGGTTCGAAGCCGCGTCTAGGGTCTGCGTTCGGACAGCATCCGCTCGATCTCTCCGACGAGCTTGCGGTCGCCAGGGGTCACTCCGCTGCCGAAGGACAGGACTTTCTCCCCGGAACGGTCGATCAGGTATTTGTGGAAGTTCCACCGGGGGCGCTCGCCGGTCTTCGCGGCAAGCGTCGCGTACAAGGGGTTGGCGTTGTCCGCCGACACGCCCGATTTCGCGAACATCGGGAAGCTCACGCCATAGTTGACCTCGCAAAATTTGGCGATGTCGCGGTTGCCCCCCGGTTCCTGGCCGCCGAAATCGTTGGCGGGGAAGCCCAGCACGACCAAGCCCTTTTCGCGGTAGCGGCGGTACAGCGCCTCCAGGCCCTCGTACTGGGGCGTGTACCCGCATTGACTCGCCGTATTCACCACGAGCAGCACCTTTCCCTCGAATTGGCACAAAGGCGTGGCCTGGTCCGCGAGGCTCGGAAGGGTATGGTTGAGCAGCGGCGGGCACGCGGCGAGCGCGGCCGCGGAGATCGAGGCAGCGAGCAACAGTCCGAGGAGAATACGCATTGGCGGGAAGTCTGGAAATGAGGTCAGCTTAAGTTACAGGCGGCGGGTGGTTCTGTCAAAATAAGCGAGATGGAGGTCCCTTTCGAGCGGAAGATTTGCCCCCCTCAGGAGCTCGCGGCGCGGCTCGGATCCCTTGCACGACCGCTCGTCTTCACAAACGGCGTGTTCGACATCCTGCATCGCGGGCACGTCACCTACCTCGCGGAAGCAAGCTCCCTGGGGGCGACGCTTCTGGTCGCAGTCAACAGCGACGCATCGGCCAGGCGTCTGGGCAAAGGCGAGCGGCGCCCGTTCAACCCGCTCGCCGACCGCATGGCGGTGGTAGCAGGCCTTGAATCCGTCCATCTCGTGACGTGGTTCGACGAGGACACGCCGCTCGCGTTGATACTTGCCTCCCGGCCGGAGGTGCTCGCCAAGGGCGGCGACTGGAAGTCCGAAGCGATCGTCGGGGCCGCCGAAGTGCGGCGCTGGGGCGGAAGCGTGCGTTCGCTCCCCTTCACGTACCAGCGGTCGACGACCGCACTGGTGAAGAAGATTCTCGGTTAATTCGCTTTGCGCTTTTCCTCCGGCGGGCAGTCCTTCAGCTCGCTGCCCGCAAAGCTCTGGCGCAATTCGTTCAGCTTCGAGAGCAGCGCATCGGGGACTTCCCGAACGGTAAAGTAGACTTTCTGCACGGATGTTTCCCTTGGATCGACCCGGGCCGTCCGGACGCCCTTTTTGCGCAACTCTGCGAGCCGCGCCCGCGCTGCCTCCTCGGTCTTGAACACGCCGAGAGAAATCGCAAATCGAAACTTGGAATCTTCCTGCACGATATAGAAATCCTCGACGCCGAGCTTCTTGAGCTCGGCGGCCTTTTGGCTTGCCGCCTGCCGGTTGCGTTGCGGGGGTATGAATACCCAGTAGCTCGCGATTTCTTCCGCGCGCCGCTGGGAGAGTCTGGGCCCGAGGGCAAGCGGTTCAAGGGCCAGTTGCACGCGCGTCGCGTCACCCGGGTTGAACGCGCCGAGCTCGAGGCACGCGGCGACGCTCGCCTTGGGCGGCGATTTGGCGCGTTCCGCGGTCTGCTTCGTTCGCTCAGCGGCAAGGGCAGCAAGCTGATCGGCACGGAGCAATCGGATCGCCTGCGGGTTGAGCTGCTGATCCATCAGCTGCGGCTCGTCCAATGCACGACCGGCTCCAAAATAGATCCAGGCGAAAAGCCCGAGATTCGCGAACAACAGCAGGAAAGTTACGGTTTTCACGATTTCGCGTGGGTCATTTCACCGAGTTCTGTGAAATTCGGACGAGGCCTTCCAGCACCAGATTATCCACGAGCCGCAGGGGAATGCTGAGGTGCCGGGCGATCCTGGGAGCGGCTCCCCCAGCGAGCACGCATGCTGCCCCATGTTCCATCGTCGCGAAAGCGCGCTCTATCGCCCCGGCTTGCGCGAGCAGGCAGCCGGTTTCGATGGCATCCGCAGTATTTCGAGGCTCGGCGGAAAAACGCCCTCTTGCAAGCGTAAGTTCCGCGGTGCCGCGGGCAAGCGAGCGTTTCATGAGATCGAGGCCGGGAAGAATCACGCCGCCGACGAACCTCCCGTCGCTCCTCAAGACATCCACCGTTGTTGCGGTGCCCGCGGTGACCACGAGGCACGGCCCGCCGAGAATCGACCAAGCTCCGATCAGCGCGGCCCAGCGGTCAGGTCCGAGCTGGTCCGGCCGCCCATAGCCGTTCGTGACCCCGCACTCGTGCCGCTTCGCCTTGACCCAGGCGGGGACCATGGATCGTCGGGCGAACACGGTCTCCAGACTGTTGCGCACGGACCGCCCCGCGACGTTCGCGACGACGACCCTGTCGGCAGGTACGAGTCTCCTCCAGCTCTTCTCCAGGCGGCCGATCTCCGAGACGGGCACCGCGCCGGTTTTGCGCCAGCCCCCGTTCTCGTGCAGCCCCCATTTGAGCCGCGAATTGCCGCAGTCGACCGCGAGGATCATCCCGGCCTGAGCGAGAGCTCACCGCTGTGGAAACGCTCGATTCGCTCGATCGAAGCGAGCATGAGCGCGCCGTCCTCCGCGACTCCGACGATCTTGCCCTCGGCCACACGTCTGCCGGCTTGCGACAGGGCGACTCGCCTTCCCTTCCAGGCGTTGCGCTGAAGCCACTCCTCCCGAAACGGCCCGAAGCCTTCGCGGGAAAACCGCTCGAGAACCCTCGCAATGCACTCGAGCGCCGCAACGAGCACGTCGGTCCGCGACGGCCCTTTCTCGCTGTGGCTCGCGATATCGGTTGCCGGCGCGCCGATCCGCCCGCCCGTCCGGGTGTCGACAACTCCGTTTGTACCCGCCCGCCCCCACCCCGCC
>CAYQVE010000287.1:0-3588 GCA_964420785.1 uncultured Enterobacteriaceae bacterium
CGCACGATCATCGAGCAGACCCCGACCAAGATCCTCTTCCCCAACTCCGATGCGAACCCGCAGGAGTACATCGAGGGCTTCGGCCTCTCGGAGCGTGAATTCAAGCTGATCAAGGAGCAGCTGGAGCCCGGCTCTCGGATGTTCCTGGTCAAGCAGGGGCACTACTCGGTCGTCTGCCAGCTCGACTTGAAGGGCTTCTCGTCCGAGCTTTCCGTGATCTCGGGCCGTGCGAGTTCCATCGAGCGGCTGTACTCGATCATGGACAGGACCGGGCCGGACCCCAATGAGTGGCTGCCCGTGTTTGAACAGTTGGCGGCGTAACGCGCGGACTCGCTACAAGGAGCGGAATCATGAAGACACTGCCGGCACTCGTTCTCCTCGCGATGGTCTCGCTGATGGGATTCAGTCCCCAGGCAAAAGCGCAATGGGCCGTGGTCGATGTGGGCGCCATCGCGCAGCTCGTGCGCGAAGTGCAGCAGATGGAGCAGGCGCTCTCGGTCGCCCAGAGCGAGCTCGGTCAAGCGCAGCAGGCGTACCAGTCGATGACCGGCCTGCGCGGGATGCAGAATCTGCTGCCCGGGATCAATCGCAACTACCTGCCCTCGAGCTGGGCGCAGTTGCCCACGGCGTTCGCGGCCCCGCTTCAATCCCAGATCAACGCGAATGCGGTCCTGACGCCTGCACAGGTGGCCGCGCTTTCCCCCGCCGAGCAGCAGCTCCTGAACGATGCGCGAACCAATGCCGCGTTGCTGCAGGTCGCGACCCAGCAGGCGTACGCTACGACGAGCAGCCGCTTCGCCGCCGTGCAACAGCTGATCGGTGCGATCGCCTCCGCGACCGATCAGAAGGGCATCCTGGATCTGCAGGCCCGCATCGCGGCCGAGCAGGGGATGCTGCAGAACGACAGCACCAAGCTCAGCGTCCTCTACCAGGCTGCGCAGGCCCAGGAGTGGGCGCACCGCCAGGCGGCACGCGAGCAGGTCGTCGCGGGCGTCGGGAATCTGCGCACGCTCCCGACGCTGCGGCTGCCCTGAGGCAATCATGCGGAGGTTTCGGCCCGGTGCACGGTCCGTGCGGTTCCGTTTAGGGATCATTGTCACGTTCTTAAGCGCCGCCGGCTGTGCACCGGCGCCGGATCGGGCCATGCACACCGTGGAGGAGTACAAGGCGAATGCGACGCTGCGGCGCGAGATGCTCACGCGCTGCGCCAACGACCCGGGATCGCTTCAAGGTTCCGCCGATTGCGTAAACGTGCGCGAGGCGGAGAAGAGCGTCGATGTCGGGAACTTGCACACCCTGCCGCCGCTGCGGCTGCCCGACCGCCCGAAGCGATAGGAGGGGCCCGTGGGATTCTTCGCCACCTTCAGCGCCTGGCTCAACGGCATCCTCACCGGCTACATCGCGAACAGCACCGCCCGGATCGCGACGCTCCTGGCACCCGCGGTCCTCGTGCTTGCGACCGTCTACGTGATGGTCTGGGGCTACCTGCAGTTGACGGGCCGCATCGAGGAGCCGTTCATCGCGGGATTGAAGCGCATCGTCCTCTTGGTCGTGGTCCTGGGAGGGGCACTCGATCTCTGGCTCTACAACCAGCTGATCGTCGACACCTTCTTCAACGCCCCGGGGCTCCTCGCAGCCGGCATCCTCGGCGCCTACGACCCCGTCGGCATCTTCGATCAGATCATCTTTGCAGGCGGGGATGCCGCGAGCCTCCTCATCCAGAAAGGCGGCCTCTTCAACGGCGACTTCTCCTACTACATCGCCGGCTTTGCCATCTACGTGATCGTGGGGCTGACCGCGGTCTATGCCATGTTCCTGCTGGCCCTGTCGAAGATCGCGCTCTCGATCCTGCTCGCGCTGGGGCCGCTCTTCATCGCGCTCCTCTTCTTCGAGACCACCAAGCGCTTCTTCGAGGCGTGGATCGCGCAGCTCGCGAACTACGCCTTCATCACGATTCTCACGGTCCTCGTGGCCGCCCTCATGCTCGGCATCGTGTCCTCCGCCGCGCAGCAGGCGGCCGATCAAGGCGGGGGGATCCAGATCGCCGACGCGGTGCGCGTGTGCATGGCCGCGGGGCTCACTTTGCTCATCATGCGCCAGGTCATGCCGATGGCGGCGGGGCTCGCGAGCGGCCTGGCGCTCTCGTCCTTCGGCGTCGTGAGTGCGGCCGTCGCCTGGGGTCTGGGTCGGACCACGCGCCACTCGGGTCAGTTCCTGCGCGGCGTCGTCGACTCCGAGACCACCCGCTGGGATCCGCTCTCCCGCAAGGCCGGTTACTACCTGCGCCGCGGCACCGCCGGCGGCATCACGCGCCTCGCGAAGGTGGCGCGACCCAACAGCATCCGGCCGGCTTGAAGGAGAGCTGCGGTGCGACGGGTCATCTCGATGCTCCTCCTGCTCGCGCTCGGCGCCTGCGCGCTGCACGCACCCAGGGTGGACTGCGAGGGGCATCTCACGCCGATCAATCCACCCAATCCCGTCATGAAGACGCACGATGCACCTGGTGCGTCATGAAGGCCGACGCAGCCCTTGAAACCTACCTCGAGGAGGCAGCCTCCTGGGATGCCGATCGCCTGACGATGCAACGGCGCAGCGCCCGAGTCGCATGGTGGGTCGCTGGCGCGGGCTGGACGTGCGCGTCGATGGTCGCTCTCGCACTCATGCTGTTGATGCCCCTGAAGCGCGTCGAGCCCTTCGTCATCCGCGTGGACAACGCGACGGGACTCGTCGATGTCGTGCCGGTCTACGCGGGGAACGAGCCGATGCCGCAGGCCGTCACGCGCTACTTTCTCGATCACTACGTGACGGTGTGCGAGCGCTTCAACTTCTCGACTGCCGAGAGCGACTACGCCGAGTGCGGGGCCTTTCACAGCGCACAGCGCAATCAGGCCTGGTATGCGCAGTGGAACAAGACCAACCCGCAATCCCCACTCAATCTCTACAAGGACGGCACCACGATCCGCGCCCAGGTGACCTCGGTCAGCTTCTTCACACGCGCCGACGGCGTCACGGACCTGGCACAGGTGCGCTACTTCAAGGGGCAGCGCCCGGCGGGCAGCAGCGAGGAAGCGCGCACCTACTGGATCGCAAGCGTCCGCTACACCTATGCCACGCCCTCCACCGACCCGCAGGTGCGGCGCTGGAATCCGCTCGGCTTCAAGATCGTCGATTTCCGCCCGGAGCCCGAAGCGGCCGAGCCTCCCCCGGCAAGCGCGCCGTCGACGGCCCCAACGGCTCGCACGGGCGCGCGCGGTGCTTCGTGAGCGCGCGCGCGGCGGTCCTTTTCACGGCGCTCCTGGGCGTGACGGCCGGCGCCGAGACCCTGCCGCAGAGCGGGCAGGTGGACCCCCGCATTCGCACGGCCGTCTACAGTCCCGATGAGGTGTACCGGCTGTATGGCTACGTCGGCTTTCACATCGACCTCGAGTTCGAGGCGGATGAGACCTTTGCCTCGTTGAGCGGCGGAGACCTCGAGGGACTCACGTACAGCGCGCACGGGAACGTGCTCACCTTGAAGCCCAAGGTCCCCTACACCGAGATGAATCTCGCGGTGACGACCAGCAAGCGCCGCTACTACTTCGAGTACTC
>CAYQVE010000288.1:0-3584 GCA_964420785.1 uncultured Enterobacteriaceae bacterium
CGTCACGGCAGACGCTGACCCCGGATTTTCCGTGGCGCGCGAATTTCCGGGCCGGCCGGCCGGTTCAAGGCTTCCTGCAGACCAACCGGGGAATCCTCATGGCTGCGGCCGCCCCGGTGCTGGACGGCTTTGGGAACGGGCCCGCGCGCGGCATGGTGATCATCGGCAGGCTGTTGTCGCCTCGCGAGGTCGAGGAGATCGGTGCTCAGGCGCAGGCGGCTCTTGCGACGGTCGCGCCTGAGAATCTGGGCCCTCAGGATCGCCTGGCGGAGACCGGCAGCCTCATACAGGTATATCACTCCTTTGACGACGTTTACGGGCGCCCCATCCTGACGCTGCGAGTCGACGTGCCGCGCGAGATCACGCGGCGCGGATATGCGGCAGTCTACTACGCGTTTGCGTACCTCATGATTGCCGCCGTAATGATCGTCGTATTGCTGGTCATTCTCCTGAATCGCGCGGTCGTGAATCGGCTCGCCCGAGTCACCCGCCATGCGGTCGCGATCGGCGGAGGCGCGGATCCCACGACGCGGCTCGACTTCGAAGGGAGAGATGAGATCGCCGTCCTGGCGCGCGAGTTCGACCGCATGGTGGCGCACGTCGTCCGCCTGGGCTACTGCGATTCCTTGACCGGACTGCCGAATCGCGAGCAGGCACACCTCAAGCTGCAGTCGGCGCTCGCCGCCGCCCAACAGCAGCGACGGCCGCTTGCGCTGATGTACATGGACCTCGATAACTTCAAGCGCATCAACGACACCCTCGGGCACGGCATCGGTGACGAGGTCCTGGTCACCGCAGCCCAGCGGGTGCGCGGTGCGCTGCGCTCGGGCGATCTCGCACGTCTGGGCGGCGACGAATTCATGGTGGTACTGCCTGAGATCGGCAGCAGCGCCGATGCGGCGGTCGTGGCCGAACGGCTGATCGCCGCGCTGCAGGAGCCGATGCTGCTCTCGAAGCACACCGTCGTGGTTACGCCGAGCATCGGCATCGCGATTGCGCCAACCGACGGCGCAGATGCCGGCTCGCTGCTGCGTCATGCGGATCTCGCGATGTATTTCTGCAAGCGCCGTGCGCCGGGCAGCTACGCCTTCTTCGATGCCTCGATGAACGAAGGCGTGCTGCAGCGTTACACGATCGAGAGCAAATTACGCGGTGCGCTCGAGCGCGGTGAGTTGTCGTTGCACTATCAGCCTCAGATCAGCATGTCCACGAGCGAGGTGACGGGGATGGAGGCCTTGCTGCGCTGGACGCATCCCGAGCTCGGTGTCGTACCGCCGTCGGAGTTCATTCCGATCGCCGAGGCCTCCGGGCTGATCGTTCCGATCGGTGAGTGGGTGCTCCGCACCGCCTGCCGCCAGGCCAAGGAGTGGCACGAGGAGGGCCTCGCGATTGCGCGCATTTGCGTGAATGTCGCGACTCAGCAGTTCGCCATGCACAACTTCCCCGCCCAGGTCGCGGCGATCCTGGCCGAAGTCGGACTCACCTCCACGCTGCTCGAGCTCGAGATCACCGAATCGATGATCATGCTGGAGGAGGCCAGGGCGGCGCGTGTTCTGGACGAGCTGCACGCCGTCGGCGTATCCATCGCGATCGATGACTTCGGCACCGGCTACTCAAACTTTCAGCGTTTGCACCACATGGCGATCGATCGGCTCAAGATGGATCGCTCCTTCATTCGAGATCTGGGCAATGACACCGGCGATCGTGCGATCGCCGCGGCCATCCTGTCCATGGCGCGGGTGCTCGAGGTGGAGGTGGTGGCGGAAGGCGTCGAGACGTACGCGCAGTTCCGCTTCCTCAAGGAGCACCAGTGCGCGCATTGCCAGGGTTTCCTGCTGAGCCGCGCCCTGCCAGCCGGGGAGGCGCGCTTGCTGCTCGAGCGGGCGCGCGAGAATTTCGAGGGTAGGCCGACGCAGCGCCTGCGCCGCCTCAGTCGCGCCGAGAGCTGACCGAGCGCGTCGGCTTCCGGAGCTCGGCGCGCGGGCTCAATATTGCGGGCGTAGAGCGCCCCAGTGCACCCATGAGCGGAGTTCGCGCATCATGCCAAAGGCTTTTGCAGTTGCTTATCCCTTAGCAATGTTGCTGGTTGCCACCCTCCTCGAGGTTAGCGGGGACGCGGTGGTTCGGATGGCCATCTATCAGCACACGGGCGCCGTTCGCCTGGGACTGTTCGCGTGCGGAGCTGCATTACTCCTGGGCTACGGCTCTTTCCTCAACCTGGCACCGATCAATTTCAATCAGGTTGTCGGACTCTATATCGCCACCTTGTTCATCGTCTGGCAGGTGATCAGTTTCGTTGCCTTCCGATCAGTTCCGAACTTACCAATCGTATGCGGTGGCGCTTTGGTGATCGTGGGCGGCGTGATCATCAGTTTCTGGAAGCCGGCATAGAGCCGTACGGCCACTCTCATAGGTGGTCCAGCAATCACTGAAGTTTCATCCTGTTACGAGGTGTATTTCAAGTCCGGTCGGGGGCGCCGGGCGCCCCTCCCGGCCGCGCGAGCTGCGCGAAAGTCTCGCGCAGCTCGCCCAGCTTGACAGGCTTGCTCAGTACCCGGTCGACGTGGGCCGGAAGGTCGCCTTCCATGATTATCTGCCGGCCCCAGCCCGTGAGCAGAAGCACGGGCGTTTCGGGCCGGGCGGACTTCACGGCGGCGGCGACCTTGCGACCATCGACGTACGGCATTCCGAGATCGGTGATCACCACCTGAAAACCCTCGCCGGCGGCTTCCCGGGCCATGAACGCGTCGATGCCCGCCCGTCCGCCGTCGGCCGCGATCACGACATGCCCGTCCGCCTCCAGGGTGAGCCGCAGGGCCTTCAGAACCAGCGGGTCGTCATCGACGATGAGGATGCGCAACGGGGCGACCGCCGGCGGCGCCGCTGACGGCGGCACCGCACTGGGGCCCGCGGCGGGCACGGCGAAGCTCAGTCGCACCGTGGTCCCTTCGCCGACTGCGCTCTGCACGTCGAGGTCGGCGCCGTGCCGTTGCATCGTGCCGTATACCATCGCCAGTCCCAGGCCCTGCAGGTGGTACATCTCGGTCCAGTCCGGACTCATGCGATAGATCACGTCCGAAGTGGCGCCGACGAAGGCACGGAAGCGGCTCTCGCTTTTCTCCAGCGAATCATTCGCCTGCACGAGCTCGGCGGTGCGTTCCCTGACGTGTTTCTCGAGCTGATCGTTGGCCTCGCGCAGAGCCCGCTCCGCGCGTCTGCGACCGGCGAAGTCGCGCCGGATGACGATCAATGACAGTCCGACGAAGGCCAATGCAACGCCGCCGCCGCCGATGAGGGTGGCCTGAGTGATAGCGGTTGCGCGCCGGAGCCCGACGAGCGCCTGATCGGTATGTGCGACGCGTCCTGCGTCCTCGGTCAGCCGCCGCAGACTCAGGTAAGAAGTCGTTGCGATGACGACTATGCACGCGAGAGCCAGCGCAAATCCGGCCTGCACCCTGGTCTCGGTGGTCCATTTGAGAGTTGGCAACAAAGTTCCTCCCTTGCAGTCCGGGCGAGGCGCGCGCGCGGGCCCTTTTGCGTCACCCGAGGGCAGGCGTATGGGGCCCTACAGGCCGAGCTCGCTC
>CAYQVE010000289.1:0-3566 GCA_964420785.1 uncultured Enterobacteriaceae bacterium
GCGACCGTAGGCCAGTGTGACCGCGAGCCACCCTCCGTAGACGACCAGCGCGACGGCGAGCGTCGGCACTTCAACGGACGCACGGCCTCGGGCCCCCGCCGCGGGGGCGACGGACGCATCGGGCGTCCTCACGGTGAGCTCATCGGGAAGCAAGTGTGCCCGCTCCAGGCATGTGTCGAAAAAGCAATGAATTTTACCTGAACTCGGCCGCGGCCGTGGCGAGGCTCCCCGCCACCGAAACCGGTTGCCCCATGACTGCGGCTAGAACCCTGGCTTGACTGACCCATGGGTGAAAGCAGGTACTGGCCGCGCGCTTTCACAAGACTTACTCTCTAGCCTGCGAAATTCCGTGACCGGCGTCCGCGACAAAATCTAAGGGGCCGCCGGTGGCGGGAAACAATTCAAGGGGATACGACATGAACACTCCTCTCATAGGTGTCGCGGACGTGTTGCCGCGGCGAGCGATTGCCCGAGCGTCGTTGAGTCTTGTTCTTGCAATCGGGCTCAGCGCAGCCGTCTCACACGCGCAGCCGGCCAACCGCAGCAGTCACCTCGTTGCCTCCCCAACGGTAGGCCGATTTGCACCTGCCGTTCCCTTGGGTCAGCAACGGCAACGCGTAGTTGTTCTCAAGCTGGCTGACGATCCGGTAGCCGTCGTGCGCAGTCGGATGCCGGGCAAACAGGTCTCCGAGGCCGATCGACAGACGATCGAAACCAATTTGCGCGCGCGGCAACAGCCGATCATTGCAGCCGCCGAGGCCGAAGGTGCCAAGGTGCTCGCGACCTTCCAGTACGCGATCAACGGCGTCAAGATTCGCGCGACGCCCGACCAGATCAGCCGCCTGGCGACGCTGCCCGGCGTCGTCGCGGTTAAGCCGGTCGCGACTTACCACATCGACAACGCGCACAGCGTGCCTTTCATCGGCGCGCCGAGCGCGTGGCAGGGCCCGCCCGGACTGCACGGCGAGCACATCAAAGTCGCCCACCTCGATACGGGGGTCGACTTTACGCATGCGAACTTCGGCGGTCCCGGTACTCCGGCTGCCTTTGCGTCGGCGGCCGCGACCAGCACCGCACCAGCGGATCCGACTCTGTTCGGGCCCAACGCGCCGAAGGTGAAGGGAGGCACGGATCTCGTCGGGGACAACTATGACGCGAATTCGGCGGATCCGGCAAAGAACACCCCGATGCCCGACCCGAATCCACTCGACTGCAATGGTCACGGTAGCCACACGGCCGGAACCCTCGCCGGGTTCGGAGTCAGCAGCACGGGAACTACCTTCGCGGGTCCCTACGATGCGTCCACGCCTGCCTTAACGTTCACCATCGGGCCGGGCGTCGCGCCGCTTGCAGATCTGTATGAAGTTCGAGTATTCGGCTGCAACGGCTCGGCGACAACCGACGTCGTCGTCGAAGGCATCGACTGGGCGGTGCAGCATGGCATGCAGGTGATCAGCATGTCGCTGGGGTCGGATTTCGGCACCGAGGATTCGGCCGACGCCGAAGCCTCAGAGAACGCCGTCAACGCGGGTATCGTCGTGGTCGCTTCGGCGGGGAATGCCGGGCCGGGGGCGTACATCACTGGGACTCCCGCGACCGGTGAGAAAGTCATTGCCGTGGCGGCCGTCGATTCGCACGATCAGTTCCCGGGCGCCAAACTCACACTCGCTCCGAGCGGCAGTGTGACCGCCCAAGAGTCCAACGGCATTGCCGTTGTCGATGGCACGATGCTAAACGTGGTAGTGCTGCCAGATACCAAGGGTACCGGGGTGGGCGGGGTGTCGCGCGGCTGCGACCCGGCCGAGTACACCGCGGCCGGGGTCGCCGGCAAGTTAGTGGTGACGGTGCGCGGCATCTGTGCCCGTGTGGCCCGGGCGGTCTATGGACAGCAGGCTGGCGCGGCGGCGGTCGCGATGATCAACAACGCGGCCGGCTATCCGCCGTTCGAAGGTCCGATCACGTCGAACCCCGACACGGGACAGAAGTTCAATGTGACCATCCCGTTCCTCGGTATCCAGGGTCCTTCGCCTTCGACCGGCGACGGGGCGGTCTTGAAGGCGGCAGCGACCGCGACGCTCGCCAACACCACTATCGCCAATCCCTCCTTCCGCAAGTTCGCGTCTTTCAGCTCGGGCGGACCGCGCCTTGGGGACGGACACCTCAAGCCCGACATCAGTGCGCCGGGAGTCAGCGTGTTCTCCACCGCCGTGGGCACAGGCAACCAGGGTGACTTCATCTCCGGGACCTCCATGTCCGCGCCGCACGTGGCCGGCAGCGCTGCGCTCGCGGTTCAAGCCCACCCCCATTGGAGCGCTGACGCTGTGGCGGTCGGGCTGGTGAATACCGCCGATGCCACCCAGATCAACAGTTACTCGGCGCGGCGCGGCGGCAACGGTCTGGTGCAACCGGCCTCGGCAACCAATTCGTCGGTCATCGCACGTACCGAGGGCGGCTTGCCGAGTGTCAGCTTCGGAGTAGTCGAATCGACCCGCGACATTTCGCGCAACGGTGGTTTCTCGCTGGAAAATCGTGGCTCGTCGCCAGCGACCTTCACGGTCTCAACCGTTCACGGTGCTGGCTCGCCGCACACCATCACCGTCTCGCCCACGCAGGTGACGGTCCCGCCCGGCGAGAGTGCCGATGTGCGCGTCAGCCTCGCGGTGCCGGCGGCATCGGTCGGGGACTCGAGCGGCTTCCGCCAAGTCTCGGGGCGCATCGTGCTCACGCCGACCAACGGGAACGCCGGCGTGACGCTGAGTGTGCCTTACTACCTGGTGGCGCGGGCGCGCTCGATCGTGCAAGCACGGACGCAGGGTGATTTCCTCGCGGATGATGCGACGACTTCATCCGTGTTGCTGAGCAACCGTTCGAGCACCGTGGCCGGATCGGGCGACTTCTACGCCTGGGGTCTGCGTGGACACCACGCCAACCTGGGTTCCATAGGCCTGCGCTCCGTGGGCGTGCAGTCCTTCGACAATGGCCCACCCTTCGGGCAGCTCATGGTCTTCGCCGTCAACACCTTCGGTTCGTGGTCCAACGCGGCGACCAACGAGTACGACATTCTGCTCGATGTCAACGGCGACGGAGTCGCCGACTTCGACGTAGTCGCTGTCGATCTGGGGCTCGTCACGACCGGTTCGTTCAATGGCCAGGTCGGAGTCATCGTTCTCAATCTCGCGACCGGCGCAGCCGCCGTGGAGCCGTTCCTCGCGTATGCTCCCACCGATGCGAACACGCTGCTCGTGCCGGTGGTTGCGAGGCATGTCGGCACTACGGCGGCCAACCCGCGATTCAGCTATGTGATCCAGAGCTTCGACAATGTGGGTGCGCTGGGCTCCGATGCGATCCTGACGCCGGCGAGTTTCAATGCCTTCAACAATGCGATCAGCACTGCGGCGTTTGTGAGCTTGCCGCCAGGGAGCGCGGCCGCCGTGCCGATCACCATCGATAGGGGGGAGTTCGCCCAGACACCCGCGCTTGGGGTGATGGTGGTCTCGACGGAGAACACGACGGAGGAGCAGCGTCAGACATTCCTGCTGCGAATCGGGGAAGACTGACGGCCAGGC
>CAYQVE010000290.1:0-3554 GCA_964420785.1 uncultured Enterobacteriaceae bacterium
CGCCCTCGCAACTTGTAGGCCACGGCCACTGAACGTTGACGGTTTGAACGCCCTTCTGAGGCGGTGGGTAACGCTCGAGCCCGATGTCCCACGAGCCCCCTATGGAGCTTTCGGCCGTTTCCGACAGTCCGGGCAGATGCTTGCTCGCGAGCTCAGGGCGCGTATCGTCGACGACAACCGCGAGTCCGTTGGGCCCGCCGCCTTCGACGCGATCGGGGCGCAGCTTGAGGCGGTACACGGGAGCATGGAGGCCCGCGGCATCGCACCCGGCGGGGCGCTCGCGTTGCGGCTTTTTTCCTGATGGCGGTCGCGCAGAAGGCGCGCCAGCGTGCGGAGGCGCTTCGGCACGACATCGAGACACATAGCCACCGCTATTACGTGCTTGACGCGCCGACCATCCCGGATTCCGAGTACGACAGGCTGTTCCAGGAGCTGGTTGACCTAGAGGCGGCATATCCGGAGCTTGTTACCGCGGATTCACCGACCCGGCGGGTCGGCGGCGCGCCGCTCGAGGAGTTCCCGCAAGTTACCCATCGCACCCCGTTGTTGTTCTCTAAAAAGGCCTTAACCAAGGAAACCGGGACCGGGTTTGATGGACGGTTTCGCGAGGGCTTTGGCAAGGAGGAGATCGAATACGCGGCGGAGCCGAAATTCGACGGCTTGGCGATCAGCCTTCTGTACGATCGCGGCCGCTTCCTTCAGGGCGCGACCCGGGGTGACGGTTATACCGGAGAAGACGTGACGGCAAACCTGAGAACGGTTCGCTCGATTCCGCTCAAGCTGCGCGGCCCGACGCCTCTCGGCTCCGTCGAGGTGCGCGGGGAGATCGTCATGTACAAGGCGGATTTCGAGCGGCTGAACGCACGCCAGCGCGAGCGGGGAGAAAAGGAATTCGCCAACCCCCGCAACGCTGCCGCGGGTAGCCTTCGACAACTCGACCCGAAGATCACCGCGTCGCGGCCGCTGCGCTTTTTCGCCTACGGCCTGGGCGACTCCGGCGGCTTCAAGCGTCACAGCGAAGTTCTGGATTGGATTGCGGACCGGGGTTTGCCGGTGTCCGAGCGTGCAACGGTGGGAGGGCTGTCCGGGCTATTGGGCTTTTACCGAAGCATGGGCGAAAGGCGGGGAAAGCTGCCCTACGCAATCGACGGGGTGGTCTACAAGGTCAACTTGCTTTCTGACCAGCAGTCGCTCGGTTTCGTATCGCGCGCACCGCGGTTCGCGGTGGCGCACAAGTACGCGCCCGAAGAAGCGCTGACCGAGGTCATACATATCGAGGTGCAGGTTGGCCGGACCGGAGCATTGACGCCGGTGGCGCGCCTGAAACCCGTGAGCGTAGGCGGCGTCACCGTTACCAACGCCACGCTCCACAACGAAGACGAGGTGCGCAGGAAGGATGTCTGGCGCAGAGACACCGTGGTAGTGCGGCGGGCTGGGGACGTGATCCCTGAAGTAGTCGCTGTGTCAAAGCCCGGCCCACGGACGCCCGCGGATCGATTCGAGATGCCCATGCGCTGTCCGGTGTGCGGCTCCGAGGTCGTGCGCCTTGAGGGCGAGGCCGTTGCGCGTTGCACAGGCGGACTGTTTTGTGCAGCCCAGCGCAAGCAAGCCCTTTTGCATTTCGCTTCCCGCCGTGCGATGGACATTGAAGGTCTCGGGGAAAAGCTGGTCGATCAGCTGGTCGACTTGAAGATCGTGCGCACGCCCGGCGATCTTTACGATCGAGACCGGGTCAATATCAGCGCCCTTGCCGAACTCGATAGAATGGCCGAGAAGTCGGCGCAGAACGTCGTCGCGGCCATCGAAAAATCGAGGAAGCCGTCTCTTGCGCGCTTTATTTTCGCCCTGGGAATACCGGGAGTGGGTGAGGAGGTCGCCAAGATCCTCGCCGGGCACTTCGGCCGATTGCAAGACTTGCTCGGCGCAGACTGGGCCGATATCGCAGAAAGGAAAAGGCAATCTCAGAAGGAGAACGCGGCGCGAAAGAGAAGGGGAGAGGCGCCGATTCCCTCGCTGCTCGAGGGAATCGGCCCCGAGCTCCTGGACAGCCTGAATAAGTTCTTATCGCAGAAACACAACAGGGACGTCATCGCGCAGTTGATTGGCGGGTCGAAGGGTGTCCGGGTGCTAGCCGGGATATCGCGACCCAGGACTGAGAGCCGGAGTTTTTCCGGCAAGACCTTCGTCCTGACCGGAACCCTGCCGAGCATGACGCGCGACGAGGCGAAAGAGCTGATCGAAAGGTGCGGCGGCAGAGTGGCCGGTTCGGTGTCCAGGCAGACCGACTATGTCGTCGCCGGCGCCGAAGCGGGGAGTAAGCTTGAAAAGGCGCGCGAGCTAGGCGTCGCCGTGCTCGACGAAGCGGGTCTACGAAAGATGTTCGAGGAGTCCAAGCTTTGAGAAAAGTAACGAAAGCCGTTTTCCCCGTCGCCGGCATGGGCAGCCGTTTCCTCCCGGCGACCAAGGCGAGTCCGAAGGAGATGATGCCGATCGTCGACAAACCGCTCATTCAGTACGCAGTCGAGGAAGCCGTGGCGGCGGGAATTCACGACATGGTGTTCATTACGGGGCGCAACAAGCGCGCTATCGAGGATCACTTCGACAAGGCCTACGAGGTCGAGGCGGAGCTCAGCGCTCGTGGGAAGATCGAGCTGCTGGAGCTGATCCAGAACATCATTCCCAAATCGGTAAACTGCGTCTACATCAGGCAGCCCGAGGCTCTCGGCCTGGGGCACGCGGTTTTATGCGCTCAGCCTGCGGTCAACGATGAGGTGTTTGCCGTAATCCTGGCCGATGATCTGATCGACGGTACTCCTCCAGTCTTGCGGCAGATGACCGAGGTTTTCGAGCGCCACCAGTCGCCGATAGTAGCGGTGCAGCAGATCCCCCGGGAGCAGAGCATCCAATACGGCATCGTCAAGACCGAACCGGTGACCACGGGCGTCGACCGCGTCATGGGAATCGTCGAGAAGCCCAGACCGGAAGCGGCCCCGTCGAACCTCGCCGTGGTCGGGCGATACATTCTGACGCCGCGCATTTTCCATCACCTGGCGCAGGCCAGGCCCGGGGCGGGAAGTGAAATTCAGCTGACCGACGCGATCGCCTCGCTGCTCTTGGAAGATCGCGTCCTTGCGTACAGTTTCAAGGGGACCCGCTACGACTGCGGCTCGAAACTCGGGTATCTGCAGGCGACGGTGGCGTACGGACTCAAGCATCCCGAGGTCGGAAAGGGCTTCGAGAAGTTTCTGAAATCGCTGTGAAGGGACTCGGGGCCGGGGCGCTATACTTCTCGCGCCATGACGCCCGACGAGGCCTGGAAAATCCTTGACGAATGGGATGTCCAAGCGTTCCACGTTCAGACCACGCGCTTCCAGCGCGCTGCGCAGCGCCGCGATCTGCTCTTCCAGCAATTGGCGTGCCTGTTCTGTGGTCGTGTCAATCCTGGCCGTTATGGCCGCGCCGTCCACCTTCATCTGGACACGG
Organism: uncultured Enterobacteriaceae bacterium; assembly: GCA_964420785.1. Taxonomy (GTDB): domain Bacteria; phylum Pseudomonadota; class Gammaproteobacteria; order Burkholderiales; family SG8-39; genus VBDM01. Next base: position 3,484 of record CAYQVE010000290.1, read on the forward strand.
ATTTGGCCAAGGTTCTCAGGGGATAGCCGAATTGTGACCGCCCCGCCTTTTTGCCGAAGTGCGGCCGCGAG
>CAYQVE010000291.1:0-3540 GCA_964420785.1 uncultured Enterobacteriaceae bacterium
GAATAACGGCGTTTTCCTCGGAGAGAGTTAGAGCCCAGTTCCTCTCGCTCCGCCATCGACCCGAAGGCAACTGCCGCCAAATATTCCCAACTCGTGGGGCGCGCGATCGACTTCACGGGCCGCTCCGGTTCTCAGCTTCCGCCCGCAATAACGGCCCCGCCGCTTCGGAATCAGAATCAGATCCACTGCTTCCGCCGGATATCGAGATCAGACTGCTCCGCCCCTGTGATCGAAAACGGGCTGCACTTCGATCTTCGAAATCGATCCCAACTTACTCAATCAACGCTGCGACGATCGGCACCAGATTTGCACTTTCGGAACGAGTTGGTCGCGCTGGCGAATGGTGCCGACACGGAGCGAATGAACCTTCGGTCCTTCGCCAAGTATGGTCGAAAAGATCGGCGTTCCGCATTCAGGGCAGAAATGATTGCGGCCGCTTCGTGCCGCTTTCTCCCGTCTTGACGTAGATTTTGAGTTCGCCGGAGAGCAGTTTGAAGGTGCCTTCGCGGGTGAACGCAACTGTCCGAAACGCCGACCCAGACAGCGTTTGGCAATCGGTGCAATGGCAAATCATCACTTTGTTGAAATCGATGTCGGCCTCGTAGGTGATGTAGCCGCAGTGGCAGCGTCCATTGATCTTCATCGCTGGCTCCCCGTTCGCGCCCTCTCATCCAGCAGACCCGCTTTTCGCAGGCCTTCCAAGATAGCCTCGAAATCGCTGGGATTCTTGTACGGCAGAACTTGGCGGCGGTGCTCGAGGGAGTATTGCGGATTGAAACGCAAAAGTTCCTCCCAGATGCAGCGCGCCTCGTCGGTGTGGCCGAGGTGACCGTAGCACGCTGCCAGCAGGACGCGTGAAATGTCGGTCTCCGGATTGCGGACAAGCCGTCGCTTCAGGTAACCGATCGCCTCTTCAAATTTGCCTAGATGGAATCGCGCTTGCGCTTGGAAGTGCAAAAGAATGTCCTGGTGGTAAGGATCCAATGCCGCGCCGCGGTCGAAACATGCAATGGCATCCTGCGGCCTGCCGGAATAAAGGAGAGCGAATCCGAGAATTACGTGGCCCTCGGCAAAATTCGGATCGAGAGAAATCGCTCGCTCCGCCTCCGCGATAGCCTCGTCATTTCGCCGCATCCACACATAAACGGTGGCCAATGCCCAATGCGCGCGAGGATAGCTGTCATTCAACGCTGCCGCGCGTGAGGCAGACATGTGAGCCCACTCTAGCGAGCGCGCGGGCGCTTCGCTCCATTGGTTGGCATAGTCGCGCACGTGTATGGAAGCGAGCAACGCATGAGCCGGCGCAAAATTCGGGTCCAGCTCGGTCGCGCGCTGCAGCAGTTCGCGCGCTTGCCTGTTCGGTTCTTCCCTCTGTCGCCACCAATGTTCGCGACCGCGGAGAAAACAGTCGTAGGCTTCCAAGTTGCCGGTATGCTCGCTTGCAACGCGCCGTCGCTCGCCTTCCGTCAAATTGAGCGCAAGTGCCGAGACGATCTCCCGGGTAACCTCGTCCTGCACGGCGAATATGTCGGTCAAGTCGCGGTCGAACCGCTCCGCCCAGAGATGGCCGCCGCTGATCCCATCGACCAGCTGCGCAGTGATCCGAACCTTGTTGCCGGCTCTGCGTACGCTCCCCTCCAGAATGAAGCGAACCCCGAGACTGCTGCTCGCCTCCTGCACGCGAACGCTCTTGCCCTTGAATGTGAATGAGGAGTTTCGAGCGACGACGAAAAGGCGCGAAATCTTTGACAGCGCCGTGATGATGTCTTCGCTGATCCCGTCGGCGAAATACTCCTGCTCGCGATCACCGCTCATGTTCTGGAAGGGCAGAACCGCAATCGATGGCTTGTTAGGTGACTGCGGAGCGTTACTTCGTCGCGGCGGAAGCGACGCCTCTCCGGCCCCGAGCGTGCCATTCAGGCGATAACACCGGATCGGCCGATCGAGATTCTTGACGTTCTGATTGCCGAGATCCTCGAACCCGACATCGAGCGCCTTTCCGATATGTTCCTGCACGTTACCAGAGATGCAGATGCCCCCGGGCTCGGCCAAGGTCTGCATGCGTGCCGCAACATTCACGCCATTGCCATACAGATCGTCGCCTTCGACGATTACATCGCCGAGGCTGACGCCAATGCGCAATTCGAGCCGCTTGTCCGAGGCAAGATGCTCATTTCGCGCTGCGACAGCGCGCTGGATTTCGATGGCGCTCTGCACTGCATCGACCGCACTCGGAAACTCGACGAATGCGCCATCTCCAGTGGTCTTGAAGATGCGGCCGCCGTGCCGCTTGGTGTTGGTCTCGAGTATCTCGCGGCGCAAGGACTTGAGCCGCAACAATGTCCCCGGTTCGTCGATTTCCATCAGCCGGGAATAGCCGACCACGTCGGCCGCGAGGATTGCGGCGAGACGCCGTTGAACACGTTGTTCGCCCATCGGCCGAGTCACTCCGGGAAGGAGCGCCTGACAAAGTATATTCCTCGGCGGATGGCCGCGTCCACCGAGCGTCCGCCTCCGGCGCACCTCGGGGCCTGTGCGGTGGCGGAGGGCATAACCTAAGGAGTTGACCGGTACTGTCGCGAACTTGCTCGAAAAGCGCGATCCTACGACCCACGCGCGGCATCACTTCATTCGATCAGCTCGTCGGCGCGGATAACGAGTTCCGCGGGGATGTTGAGGCCCAGCGCCTTGGCGGTCTTGAGATTGATCACCAGCTCGAACTTCGTTGGTTGCTCGATCGGCATTTCCGCCGGGACTGCACCTCTGAAGATCCGGTCCACGAAGTCGGCCGCTCGTCTCTACAGCTCGAGACGGTCGATTCCGCATGATATCAAGCCACCAGCGCGCACCAGATCCCGTGTGCCAGTGACTATCGGCAGCCGATGCTTGATGCTAAGGCGGGCCAACAGATCGGTCGCTGAGACGAAGACCGGATCCTCGATGACGAACAGGGCCTTGGACGCGGAGGGCGGCGATCCTTGACGAGCGCCTTCAGCTGACTGGCGTCGTTATTTGCGAAGCGGATTTCGAGGCGAAAATCGCGTGCTTCCGCATAACCGCGCTCGACCAGCCCCCGCCGCAACGCCGCGGTTACCGCCGTGGCTTCGGTTTCGGTTCCCAGCCAAAGGACGCCGATAATGCGCACGATCTTCGGTTGCGCCGTTGCGGGCCGCGCCGTACTTCCAATAGCCAAGCCAAAGAGGAATTCGCGCCGCCTCACGCCGACCCGTCCGACGTCGATGATCCAGCATCGCGCACTAGATTACCGCGAATTGTCCCGCGAATGACGCGATTAGCCGCAAAAACAAAGGTCCCACTCAGGCACTAACCGGAAGCGACCGCTGCGTCAATACGTTGACCGGAGTCGGCTCGAACGCGGACGCCACAAGCAGCGTCATTCCTACGCGCGGAGTTCGCGGCCTAAGCACATGTGGCATGAGCGGTATCGAACTGCCTCGAAAAGCACAATTGGGACCGGTGCCCTGCCTTCCGCCACTTTTTCCTCATTGAATCGTAGAGATGAGCGTGGCGCGCCAGCTT
>CAYQVE010000292.1:0-3535 GCA_964420785.1 uncultured Enterobacteriaceae bacterium
AACGATAGTGGCCGAGAACCTTTTCCGCGGCTGGATCGGGCATGCGTCCGAGGCCGGAGCGGTGACCGTCGGGCTCCTGCACGACCAGATCGGGCTCACCATCACGCTGATGTCGGCTGTCGTGGCCGGCGTGATCCTGAGCAACCGCGCGCTGCTCGAGAAGGAGCCGCGTCCCGAGCGGATCCACGCCGCGTGCGCGATCGGGCTCGTGGGCGTGACGCTCTCCTGGCTTTCTCTCACCGCGTGGCTTGCTTTCGTCGGCCTGACGCTTGCGGCGCTCGGGGGATTCCTGGCGCTCGGCGGACGCTGGGACCAGAACGACGAGGCCAGGGTGGCGACGCGTTTCGCGCGCGACCGCGTGCTGGGACTCTTCGCGGCGATTTCGGGCGCGTGCGCGCTGGCGAGCTCGGGCAACGGACTGAGCTGGCAGACCGCCGACGCCTGGGGCACCGGAACCGCGAGCATCGTCGGAGGAGTGCTTCTCGTCGTCGGATTGGTTTTTCAGATGCAGCCGTTCCCGTTGCTGGGCTGGGTGGTGATGGATTCCGAGAGCCTGCCGTTCACGCGCGTGCTGCTCGGGCAGGTTTTCACGGGTTGGGCGGCGCTCGCCGTGCTGATCCGGGTGGAAGGGCCGCTGCGGCCCTCGGGAATTTTTCCGGCGTTCGGCTGGATCGCGGGAGCTTCGGCCGTCCTGGCGGTCTGCGCGGGCCTGCTCCAGAAGGACTGGCGGAAGAGCCTCGGGCTGTGGGTCTCGGCGGCGTTTTCGGCTTCAGTGGCCGCGATCTCCTTCGTGGGAAGCGCCGCGGGCCTCGCGCTGTCGTTCCGCTCCGGCCTCGCCGCGACGGCGCTCGCGCTCGCGGGGGCGACGCTGCATACGCGCGAGTCCACGAGCAAGCAGGCCGCCACGCGCACCCAATGGGTCAAGGCCGGCTGTATCCTGGCGGCGGTTGCGGCGAGCGCGATGCTGGCTTTCGTCGCGGGACTCTCGAACGATCTCTCGCTGGCGCCGATCTTCGGCCTGGTCGTTTTCCTGCTGGTGCTTCTGAGCTGGAAAATCACCTGGGCGATCGTGAAGCCCGCGCAATCCTCCAAAACAAGTTTTGTTTCGCTCGCCTCTCCGTATCTGCTCGTGCTCTTCTGCGCGCTCTCGTCCTGGGTCACGCATCCGGCCTGGCCGATCGACTGGGGGCCGATCGAGGCGACCTTCTGGCCGTACTGGGCCGCGATCGTCGCCGGATTCGCGGTCGCCTACTGGACCTCCGCGCGCAAAAAAGATTCCTGGTCACTGCTGGCGCGCGCGTTTCCGCGAGTGTCGGCGTTCTTCGCCGAAGGTTACTGGGTGGACGACGCCATGGCTCACGGGCTGAAGGGCCTGGTCTGGATCGGAAAGTCCAGCGAGTGGCTGATGGACGACGGAGTGTGGGGCCGGTGGATTCCCAACTTCGTCAAGCGCGCGCTCGGCGCGATCGGCGGCGGCGTCGCGAAGGCGGACGAAAAAGTTTCCGAGGGCCTGGAAGAGGCGCTGCGGATCGGGACGGAAGTTCCGGCCAAGGCGATGCAGCTCGTCCAGAGCGGCGACATGCAGTGGTACGTTCTGTTTGGAGTTGGATCGGGGTTGGCATTGCTGGTACATTTTCTCAAAACCTGAGGACTGAGACGTGAATTATCATCTGATCACATTCATGGTGCTGTTGCCGTTCCTGGGGGCATGTGTCCAGGCGCTTCTGCCGGCGACCGGCCAGGGCAAGGGAATGATCTCCTCGCGCTGGGTCGCGCTGGGCGCGAGCCTCGCCTCGAGTCTCTGCGCGATCGCGCTGGTGGTGGCGATGCAGACCGGGACCTCGGACCTGCAGGCCGTCGAGTCGCTGGAGTGGGTCGGATCCTACGCCATCAGCTACGAGATGGGGGTCGACGGGCTCAACGTGCTGCTCGTACTCCTGATCGCGGTGGTTTTCCCGCTCCTGATCACGGCGGAATGGAAGCAGAAGAACAGCATCCGCGGAATCTACGGCCTGCTCCTCGTGCTCCAGAGCTCGCTCCTCGGCGTCGTCTGCGCGCAGGATCTTTTCCTTCTTTTCTTCTTCTGGGCGCTGAGCGCGCTCCCGTTTTACTTCCTCATCGGAATGTGGGGCGGCCCCAAGCGCGAGAGCGCGGCCTTCCGCACCATCGTCGCGGCGGCGATCGGAAATGCGCTGCTCTTCGCGGCGCTCGTCCTCATCTATTACTCGGTCGACCCGCACACCTTCTCGCTGCACGAGCTGGCGGGCGGCAAGCTCGGACAGCGCACGTTCACGCTGCTGGGCTACGACCTCGCGGTCGATAACGTCGCGTTCGGACTGATCGGCGCGGGCCTCGCGCTCCGCGCTCCCATCTGGCCGTTCCACGGCTGGTTCACGCACGCGGCCAAGGAGGCTTCCTCCACCGTTTTCGTCGCGCTCTGCACGGCTTCGGTTCCGGTCGCCATCTATGTTTTCATCAGGCTCTCCTACTCGTTGTTTCCCGAGGTAGCCGCGCAGGCGGCGCAGGGGATCCTCGTCGTGGGCATCATCAACCTGCTCATGGGCGGAGTATGCGCGGCCGCGCAGAAGGGGCTCCGGCTCCTGCTCGCGTTCGTCAGCATGAGCGAGGTGGGCCTGATTCTCATGGGAATCAGCTCGCTCAATCCCGCGGGCGTCGTGGGCGCGGTCTACCAGCAGTTCGCGCTCGGCCTCGCGCTCTGCGGCTTCGGACTCTTCTCGGGCCTGGTGATCGAGCGCACGGGCGAGACGCAGTTTCTCGACGAAAAGGGCGAAGCGGGCTTCGGCGGAATCGCCGGGCGCGCTCCGGCCATGGCTCTCATGGTCGGCGTGATCGTGGCGTCGCTTCTGGGTTTCCCGGGCTCCGGCGGATTCGTCGGGCACGCGCTGCTGATGATCGGGAGCTACTCGATCCATCCGCTCGCGCTGGTCGTCGCGGTCTGCGCGTTCCTGCTCGCGACCTACTATCTGTTCATGATGTACCGCCACGTTTTCCTGGGCACCGCCTCGGGCGGCACGGCGTCGTTCACGGACCTGACGTTCCGCGAGCGCGCTTACCTGCTTCCGATCGTGGGTTGCCTGATGGCGTTCGGCCTCTATCCTAAACCTCTTCTGGAGCTGGTGCGGCCGACCGTGCTGACCCTGCTGTCGACGATCAAATGAAGGAATTCCTGCTTCTCCTTCCCGAGCTTTTCCTGGCCGCGACATTCCTGGGGATCATCGCGGGCGAGATCGGGTATCACGGCGAGCGCACCCGGCTGGTGACGGCGACGGCGCTGGCGGGGCTTTCGAGCGCGCTGATCCAGGCGTTTCTCACCTACCGCTTCGGGATCAACCAGCTTTTCGGCAACGCGCTCACGCTCGACGGCCTGTCATACTTCTTCAAGCTGTTCTTCATCCTGCTGGCGATCCTCGCCGTGATCGCGTCCACGCAGACCGCCGAGATTTCCCGCAGGCGGCAGGCCGAGTACTGCGCGCTGATCGTCGCCTCGACGCTCGCGATGTGCCTGGCTTCGGCG
>CAYQVE010000293.1:0-3534 GCA_964420785.1 uncultured Enterobacteriaceae bacterium
GTACCCAGGCGCGCAGGGGGTGGGCGTGGGGCGGCCGCCCGGGTCGGCGAAGCCGGTCGGGGGGGCCTGCCCCTTAGCCGGAGACCACGTGGGCGCCGGGCCGCTCGACGGGGGTCACTTCAGGCTTTGCCGGAGCGCGGGCGTCGCGCCTTCGTCGATCGAGAGATCGTCCTTGAGCACTACGCCGTACAACTCGCGCGCGGCCTCCTGCGAGATGAACTCTTCCAGCACATCCCAGCGCACGCGCTCCGGGTCGCGCTCGAGGGGCTCCCCCCATCCTCCTCCGCCCCCGGTGCATACGATCACTTCCGAATCCGCGCTCACGGGCTTGTGGCTGCCGTGCATCATCCGGTATTCGCTCTCCCCGGGAACACGCAGGTAGTAGCCTCCGCTTTCGCCGGACCTGCCCCCCCACAGGCCCCAGGCCGGGCACCCGCGGCGGTTCGCGCGCTCGAAGTTCCATTTCCCGTCGACGAAGTTGCGCAGCTGCATGTCGATCCCCAGGCCGCCGCGGAATTTGCCCGCGCCCGCCGAGTCGCGCCGCAGCGCGCGCGCCTTCACCAGCACCGGGCACTTCATCTCGATGCCTTCGATCGAGCCGTTGCGCACGTCGCCCTGGCACACGGAAACCGTGGCCGATTCGCCGTCCTCGAAGGGACGGCCGCCCCAGCCGCCGCCCTCGATGCTCTGCACGACGAAGCGGCGTTTGGACTTCGGGTGAACGCCGAAGAACACCACGGAGCCCCCGAGCAGCCCGTGATGCGCGGCCGGAATCCTGTCGGGCATCGCCTGAGCGAGGGAGCTGATGATCGTCTCGACCACCGTCGGGACGAAAATGCTCCAGCCCGCCATCGGCGCCGGGTAGCGCGCCATCATGATGTTGCCTTCGGGGATGATCACCTCGAGCGCGCGAAACGAGCCTTCGTTGACCGGGGCCAGCGGCCCGGTGAGCGCCTTGTAGGCGACGCGCGCGCCGGCGAGCGTGCGCGAGTTCACCGCCGCCTTACGCTCGGGTGAGCAGCCCGAGAGATCGATGGTCATGCTTCCCGATTTCACCGTGACCTTGGCGTGGATGCGCACGCGCTCGTCCGGCGTGACTCCGTCGTCGTCGAAGAACGATTCGGCCTCGTAGACGCCGTCGGCGAGGTTCTCGACGACCTTGCGGCACTTCATCTCGGTTTCATCGAAGATGCGCGCGATCGCACGGAGCAATGTCTCCCTGCCGTACTTGCGCACGAGCTCGTCCAATCGCCGGATGCCCAGTTTGCAGGAAGCGATCTGCGAATTCATGTCGCCGAGCGAGGATTCCGGAAAGCGGATGTTGTCGCGGATCACGCGGTGCAGGGTCTCGTCGAGCCGGCCGCCGTCGTGGATCTTGAGCTGGTCGAGCTGCAGGCCTTCCTGCCAGGGGTCCGGCACCTCGGGCCCGGCCCCGAAGCCGGTGCTCGTGCCGCCGACGTCGATCCAGTGCGCGCGCACCATGGCGAACGCGAGCAGCTCGCCCTTGAAGAAATACGGGACGTAGACCACGACGTTGTTGAGGTGCTGTCCCGCGACCGCCTGGTGGTTGGTGACGATGACGTCGCCCGGCTTGAAGCCCCTCCTGCCGTAGCGCTTCACCGCGTCGGTGACGATCACGCCCAGGTCCGCGACGAAATGGGAAACGCCGCCGACGTTCTGGCTGATCAGCTCGCCCTCGACGTTCACGAGGGCGGTGCAGAAGTCGCGCACCTCGTAGATCATCATGTTGTAGGACGTGCGCTGCAAGTCCGCCGCCATTTCATTGGCGATCGCGGGCAGCGCGTTGCGGATGACTTCGAGCGTCACCGGATCCAGTTTCGTCCTCATGCCGCGCCTCTCACCGAAATCAGAAGTTCTCCCGTCCTTGCGACGCTGCAAACGTCGCCCTTGAACAGCACGGTGGTCGTTCCATGCTCGCGCACCAGGGCCGGCCCCAAGAGGCGCGCGCCGGCCCCAAGCTCCTCGCGCCGGTATACCGGACAGGATACCGGACGGACCGAATCGCCGAGGTACGCCTGCGTCTTGCGAAAAGCGCTCGCGCGACGCTTAGCCGACAGGCGGGGGAGTTTCACCCGCGCGCGCTTGCCGACCACGGCGAGCCGGATATTGACGATTTCGACCGGCTCCCCCGGCGAATGATGAGCGTAGCGCCGATCGTAGAGCCGGTCGAACGCCGTCCTGATGGCACGGCGATCTCCCGCCCTGATCTGGCTCCTGCCGACCGGAACTGAAAGCGTGAATTCCTGGCCGAAGTAGCGCAGATCGAGATGGATCCTGTGCTCCGCGACTTTCCCGCTCGCGAGCGCGGTCGCCGAGTCCGCCGCCATCTCCTCCACCGTCCGCTCGAGCTGGCGGAAATCGGCGCCATCGAGATCGGCGCAGAAGGTGCGGATGAAATCGTGGCGCTCATCGGCTGCGAGCATGCCGAGCGCCGAGAAATGCGCGGGGTAGAGCGGCACGATCACCCTGGGTATGTGCAGCTCGCGCGCGATCGCCATCACGTGCAAAGGCCCTGCGCCGCCCGAGGCGACCAGTGCGAAGTCGCGCGGATCGTAGCCCTTCGCGACCGAGACCTCGCGCACCGCGAGCGACATCTTGGAGACTGCGATATCGACGATCGCCCGCGCCGCGGCGGGCGCGCTGATCCTCAGCGGTTCGGCGATCTTCTTCAGGATGCCCCGGGCCGCGGCCTTCGCGTCGAGCACCATCTGACCGCCCAGAAAATCGTCGGGATCGAGCCGCCCCAGCACGAGATTCGCATCGGTGATCGTCGGCTCGGTTCCACCGCCGCGATAGCAGATCGGCCCGGGATCGGCGCCCGCGCTCTGCGGGCCGACCTTGAGCGCGCCGATCTCGTCGATCCAGGCGATGCTGCCGCCGCCCGCCCCCACCTCGACCAAATCGATCACCGGCACCATGACCGGGTGGCCGCTCGCGTAGCCGCCGACGTAGTACCCCGGGGCCATGGTGGGCTCGCCTTCGCGTATCAGGCTCGCCTTGGCGGTGGTGCCGCCCATGTCGAAGGAGATCACGTTGGCGAAGTCCAGGGCGCGTCCCGTTTGCGCGGAAGCGATGATTCCCCCGACCGGCCCGGATTCCATCATCGCCACGGGACGCTCGGTCGCGACCTCGGGCGTCATTACGCCGCCGTTCGACTGCATGATGGTGAGTTCGCCGCGAAAACCGATTTCGGCGAGGCTCGCTTTCAAGCCGCGAACGTACCCGCCGACCTTCGGACCGATGTAGGCGTTGACCACCGTGGTGGAGGTTCTCTCGAATTCCCGGTATTCGCGCAGTATTTCGTGGGAAAGTGAAACATAGGCGCCGGGCAGAGCCCGGCGCACGATCTCGCCTGCCGCGCGCTCGTGCCCGGGGTTGACGTAGGAGTGCAGAAAGCAGACGGCAACCGCTTCCACCTTTTCTTCCGCGAGCCGCCGGCACGCGGCTTCGACGCTTGCGCCTTGCAGGGGCTCCAGGACTTCACCTGAACTCAGCACGCCGTCGTCTGCTTCC
>CAYQVE010000294.1:0-3527 GCA_964420785.1 uncultured Enterobacteriaceae bacterium
CCACTGCAAGGACTCGGCCAGCCTCGGGAAAGCTCGCCGCGTCGAGGACGCCCAAGGCCGCTACATCGAGTTCTGCAAGAGCACGTTTCCCTCCTCGCTCGACCTTCGCGGAATGAAGATCGTGATCGACTGCGCGCACGGTGCGACCTATCACGTCGCTCCCCACGTTTTCCATGAGCTGGGCGCCGACGTCGAAACGATAGGAGCGGATCCCGACGGGTTCAACATCAACGATCGGGCCGGAACCGTGCATCCGGAGATCGTGCAGCGGGCGATCGCCGAGCACAAGGCCGATCTGGGCATCGCGCTCGATGGAGACGGTGATCGCGTGCTCATGGCCGACGCCGAGGGCCGGCTCTACGACGGCGATGAGCTCCTGTTCGTCATCGCGCGCGAGCGCGCGAAAAACGGCGGGCTGAAAGGCGTCGCCGGAACCCTGATGACCAATCTCGCCCTGGAGCGCGCGCTGGAGGAAATGGGGGTTTCCTTCGCGCGCGCCAAGGTCGGGGACCGCTACGTGCTGGAAATGCTCCAGGAAAAGGATTGGCAGCTCGGAGGGGAGAATTCCGGGCACATCATCTGCCTGGATAAGCATACGACCGGCGACGGCATCGTCTCGGCCTTGCAGGTGCTCTCTGCGCTGCGGACGGACCGCGCGACGCTCGCGACCCTGTGCCGGGGACTCGCGCTCTATCCGCAGGAGCTCGTCAACGTGCGCGTGGCCAAGGGTTTCGACTGGGAGAAACAGCCGGCGGTCGCAAAGGCGAAACGCGAGGCCGAGCGCGTCCTCGGGAAGGACGGACGCGTGCTGTTGCGTCCGTCGGGCACCGAGCCCGTGCTCCGCGTCATGGTGGAGGGCAAGGACGACGCGGAAGTTCGGCGGCTTGCCAGAATGATCGCCGAAACCGTGCAAGAGGCAGCCTAGTTTCGCCGGATGATCGCGCTGCTGCAGCGCGTCTCGCGGGCCGAAGTCAAGCTCGGGGACGAGACGCTAGGCGCCATCGATCGCGGAATCCTGGCGCTCGTATGCGCGGAGCCGGGAGACGATGAATCGATCGCCGAGCGCATGCTCGAGCGTCTGCTGGGCTACCGCGTGTTCTCGGACGGCGCCGGGAAAATGAATCTCTCGGTCGAGGACGTGCGGGGCGGCCTGTTGCTCGTGCCGCAATTCACTCTTGCGGCGGATACCTCCAAGGGCATGCGCCCGAGCTTTTCGTCCGCGCTCGCGCCCGATGCGGCGCGCAAGCTCTTCGATCATCTCGTCGGGCGTGCTCGCTCGCGCTACTCCAACACGGCGTGCGGCCGCTTCGGCGAGCGCATGCAAGTCGCTCTGGTGAACGACGGCCCGGTGACGTTCTGGCTGCGCGCCTAGCGCGCTCGAGGTCCTGAGCGCGGAACATCTGCAAGACTCTGAATTTTCCAGCGTTTTCGGTTGACCCTCACGGCGATCCGGCGGTAAAATCTCCCCCTTTTCGGCTCTCCCGGGCGGGATGCGCGCGAGGCTTGTAGCAGGCAACTGGAAGATGCACGGCAGCCTCGCAGCGAACGCACGGCTGCTGGACGCGCTCAAGACGGGCCTTGCGCAAGCCGAGGGTCTCGGTTACGCGGTGTGCGCACCGTTTCCCTACCTCGCACAAGTCTCGGAGGCTCTGTCGGGCAGCCGGATTGCCTGGGGCGCGCAGAACGTTTCCGAGCACGACTCCGGAGCCTACACGGGAGAGGTGTCGGGAGCGATGCTCAGGGAGTTTGGCTGCCGTTTCGCGATCGTCGGCCACTCGGAGCGGCGCGGCCTCTACGGGGAAGACGATAGCAGAGTCGCGGCCAAATTCGTCGCGGCCCGGCGCGCTGGCTTGACGCCGATTCTATGCATAGGGGAAACCCTGGAGCAACGCGAGCGCGGCGAGACCGAAAACGTGGTGAGTCGCCAGATCGATGCGGTGCTCGCCGCCGCGGGGGCCGCCGCGCTGGCCGGCGCCGTGCTCGCTTACGAACCGGTCTGGGCGATCGGAACGGGCAGGAACGCCACGCCGCAGCAGGCTCAGGACGTGCACGCATTCATCCGCGCGCGGCTCGGAGCGAGCAACAGGGCGCTTGCGGCGAGCGCGACGATCCTGTACGGCGGCAGCGTCAAGCCAAACAACGCCCCCGAGCTGTTCGCGATGCCCGACGTCGACGGCGGGCTGATCGGCGGGGCTTCGCTCGCGGCGGAGGACTTCATCGCGATCTGCGCTGCGGCGCGGAGATAATTCTGGAGAATGCAATATGGATTTCTGGTTCACGCTGATCCTCGTCGTCGACGTCCTCGTCGCGCTTTGCATCATCGGTCTCGTCCTGCTCCAGCACGGCAAGGGAGCGGACGTAGGCGCAGCTTTCGGCAGCGGTGCCTCGGGAAGCCTGTTCGGCGCAAGCGGCTCGGCGAATTTTCTCTCTCGCACGACGGCCATCCTCGCAGTCGTATTTTTCCTCACGACCTTCGTGCTCGCCTACTTGGTCACGCACAAGCCGCGCGTGGGCGGAGGCGTGATGGACACGGTGAAGGAACGGCCGCAACCGGCGCAGCAGGTGCCTGCGTCCCAGGCGACGCCCGACGCTGCGAAGGCGTCCGACGCGGCGAAATCGAAAGCAAATGAGGTGCCGAAGTAGTAAAATCAGGCGGTTGAGGACGGGCTCGTTTCTGACACGACAACGCATCAAGCCCAAATCATGCCGACGTGGTGAAATTGGTAGACACGCCGTCTTGAGGGGGCGGTGGCGAAAGCCGTGAGAGTTCGAGTCTCTCCGTCGGCACCAGACAAAGGGGGACTTGGATCGGAAGCAGGGGACTTCCGGCCCAAGTCCTCTATTTTGAGAGGGGTATGGTTTCTGTGAGAGCGAGCGTGCGAGCGCGAGCCACCGGCACGGCGTCCTACTCTCAGGCCAGCGCCTGACCCGTGCTCGAAAACTATTTCCCGATCCTGCTGTTCATCGTGATCGCTTTAGCCTTCGGCGGCATCATGGTCGCCGCGGGCGCGGTGCTCGGGCCGCACCGTCCCGACAGCGAGAAACTCTCCCCGTACGAATGCGGGTTCGAGGCGTTCGAGGACGCGCGCATGAAATTCGACGTGCGTTACTACCTCGTTGCGATCCTGTTCATCTTGTTCGATCTGGAAATCGCGTTTCTCTTCCCGTGGGCGGTGACGCTCAAGGAGATCGGGGGCCTAGGTTTCTGGTCGATGATGATCTTCCTCGCCATTCTCGTCGTGGGCTTCGTCTACGAATGGATGAAGGGAGCGTTGGAGTGGGAGTAGGCGAACCGAAGCTGATTCATGGGCATTGGGTGAGTTATGGGCATTGGAGGCGTTTTCGAACTGCGGTGTCAAACCATACCGATCGACCACCTGTTTAACGTCGGTCATGCTGACCCGCAGATACGATCGCCGGCCGTGCGCCGTCTTCATCGTGGTCAGCCCGTAGCGTTTGTGTGTGCTGGCCACGCCGTGGGGAGTCCAGAGCCGGAAGGTGATGCCATCTTCCTGACGAGCCTCTTG
>CAYQVE010000295.1:0-3521 GCA_964420785.1 uncultured Enterobacteriaceae bacterium
CGTCGGCAAGCGCCCGACCCAGCAACGCCGGCGGCGCTAGTCGCCGCCCCCGGGTGCCTCGGACGCAGCTGCAGCGCGTCCGACGACGCGCGCGCAAACGATGCCAAGCTCGTAGAGAAGCCACAAGGGCACGGCGAGCATCACTTGGGAGATGACGTCGGGAGGCGTGAATATCGCCCCGACTACGAACGCGCCGACGATCACGTAGGGGCGGATTTCCTTCAGCTTGTCTATCGAGACTACACCCACCCGCACTAGGACGATGACCACCACCGGCACCTCGAAGGTCACCCCGAATGCCATGAAGGTGGTCAGCACGAACGAAAGATATTTGTCGATATCGGTCATCCACGCGACGCCGTCCGGTGCGATGGATGCCATGAACTTGAAAACGACCGGGAATACCAGGAAATACGCAAAAGACATTCCCAGCAGGAACAAGAGCGAGCTCGCGACCACCAGAGGCAGCACCAGGCGCTTCTCGTTCACATACAAGCCCGGCGCGACAAACGCCCACACCTGGTAGAGGACATAGGGGAGCGCGATCACGAACGCCACGAGAAAGGCCACCTTGACCGGCACGAGAAACACGCCAACGACGTCGGTGGCGATCATCTGACCGCCGACGGGGAGCGCCGCGATCAGGGGCTTGGCGAGGAGCGCGTAAAGCTCCCTCGCCCAGGGAAACAGGCACAGGAACACGACGATCACCGCAAGAATTGCACGCAAGAGCCGATCGCGCAGCTCGACCAGATGGGAGATGAACGTGTCCTGCGTGCTCATTCGCAGCCGGCTCAGACGGCGGTTTTTTCCGGCGGCGGGGGCGCCCCGCCTTGCGGCTCGCGGCCGACTTCAGCGGGCTGCGAGGCCGCATCCGCGGGCCCCGGCTGCGGGGAGCCCGACGGCGCTGCGTCCTCGATTCTCGTCAAACCGTTGAGCTCCGCCTCGGTTTTCGACACCTCGTTTTGAACCGAGTCGAGTGTGGTATTGACGGTGCCTTCGAACCCTCGCGCGGCGTCCTCAAAAGTGCTTTTGAATTTGCGCAGTTCGTCCAACTCGATCTCGCGGTTGATGTCGGCCTTGACGTCGTTGACGTAGCGCTGCAGCCGGCCGAACAAGTGGCCCATGGTGCGCGCCACGCGAGGAAGCCGCTCCGGCCCAATGACGATGAGCGCCACGACAGCGATCACCATCAGTTCGGAGAATCCGACGTCAAACACGGAGGGTGAACGAATCGCTCAAAAAAGAAGCCGGGACCGCTCCCGGCATCCGGATGGCCGAAGACCCCTCAGGTCTTGGCCTTGTCCTTGACCTCGCCCTCGATGGTGCGGCCGCCCAGCTGCGACTGGGGCGAAGGTCCGCTCTCGGAATGCTTGTCGGCCGAGGATTCCTTCATGCCGTCTTTGAATCCGCGTACAGCCCCGCCGAGGTCGGCGCCGATATTGCGGAGTTTTTTCGTGCCGAAAACGAGCAAAACGATCAACAGCACGACCAGCCAGTGCCAAACGCTCCAGGTACCCATGGCTTACCCTTTCAATTGCGTTTCAGCATCGGGCCCAGAGCTTCCGGGCCGCCGATGACGTGGACGTGCAGATGATACACCTCCTGCCGACCCACACGTCCGGTGTTGATGATGACGCGAAAACCGTCGGTCGACCCCTGCTCGCGCGCCAAGCGCGGCGCCATGGCGAGGATCTTGCCCAGTATCGCCTGGTCGCCCAGCTCGCAATCCGCGAGCGAATCAATGTGTTTCGTCGGGATGATCATGAAATGTACCGGGGCGAGGGGATGGATGTCATGGAAGGCGAAAATCTCGGAGTCCTCGTAGATTTTCCGGCTGGGGATTTCTCCCCGGACGATCTTGCAGAAGACGCAGTTTTCCGCGTCCATCCCTATTTCCGCTCAGGCTTTGCGCGCTGCTTGTCAGCGCGTGCGGCCTTTTCGTCGATCCCGGAGATGCCTTCGCGGCGGCGTAGTTCGGCGAGCACGTCGGCGGGCCGCAAGCCGTACTGCGCGAGCATGATCAGGCAATGAAACCACAGGTCGGCGGTTTCGCCGACGATGCGCAGCCGGTCTCCGTCCTTGGCTGCCATCACCGCTTCGGTCGCTTCCTCGCCGACTTTTTTCAGGATGGCGTCGGGTCCGCGCGCGAACAGCCGCGAAACGTAGGACTTTTCCGGGTCTCCGGCCTTGCGCGACTCGACCACGTCCGCCAGCCGTTCGAGTATGTCGCTCATCGTCCGTATATTTCCTTCGGGTCTCTGATGACCGGCTCCACTGTAACCCAGCGCCCGTTGTCGAGCTTCTGGAAAAAGCAGCTGTGTCTTCCGGTGTGGCAGGCGATCCCGCCGCGCTGCTCCACCCTGAGCAGCACGACGTCCTCGTCGCAGTCGAGACGGATCTCGCGCACCGTCTGCACGTTTCCCGATTGCTCGCCTTTTTTCCACAGCCGCTTTCGGGAACGCGACCAGTAGTGCGCTTCGCCGGTCGCCGCCGTCTTGGAGAGCGACTCGCGGTTCATCCAGGCGAGCGTCAGGACCTTGTTCGTGGACATCTCCTGGGCGATCGCGGGGACAAGGCCGTGCTCGTCCCACTTCACTCTCTCAAGCCAGTCTTCTGCCATCGCGCCCATCGACTCAAAGCCTGACTTCGATTCCGCGCTTTGCCATGTGCTCTTTTGCTGCACGCACGGTGAATTCTCCGAAATGAAAGATGCTTGCAGCGAGAACCGCGTCGGCGCGGCCTTCCAGCACGCCCTCGGCAAGATGATCGAGCTTGCCGACGCCCCCGCTCGCGATCACCGGGACGTCCACCGCCTCGGCGACGGCGCGCGTGAGCGCGAGATCGAAGCCTTCGCGCGTGCCGTCGCGGTCCATACTCGTGAGCAGGATTTCCCCCGCGCCCAGCTCTTGCATTTTACGCGCCCATTCGACGGCGTCCAATGCGGCCGGCCGGCGTCCCCCGTGGGTAAACACCTCCCAGCGAATCCCGGGACTCGCCGCAGGCTTCGTCTGTTTGGCGTCGATGGCGATCACGATGCACTGAGCTCCGTAACGACCGGAGGCCTCGGCGACCAGCTGCGGGTTCTGGACCGCGGCCGTATTGATGGAAACCTTGTCCGCCCCCGCGTTGAGCAGGCGCCTCACGTCCTCCACCTTGCGCACGCCGCCCCCCACGGTGAGGGGAATGAACACCTGCGCGGCGACCTCTTCGACGACGTGCAGGATCAGATCGCGCTCGTCAGAGCTCGCGGTGATGTCTAGGAACGTCAGCTCGTCCGCGCCCTGCTCGTTGTAGCGCCGCGCGATCTCGACCGGGTCGCCCGCGTCGCGCAAGCCGACGAAGTTGATGCCTTTGACGACGCGCCCCCGGTCGACATCCAGGCAAGGGATGATGCGCTTGGCAAGAGACATCGGTGGGCTGATCAGTCCTTGCTCTTTCCCAGCTTGTCCGCCTCCGCTTGGGCTTTCTTGAAATCGAGCGTGCCCTGATAGATGGCACGACCCGTGATCACGGCATTG